>NZ_SRTP01000198.1:0-340 GCF_004791945.1 Mesorhizobium sp. M3A.F.Ca.ET.175.01.1.1
TCCAAGCGATCGGCATCGCGCCGGTGCTCGACCTGCCGGGCGTCGGCAAGAACCTGCAGGACCATGTCGACGGCATGATCACCGTGCGCTCCAGAAGCACCAGGACGCTCGGCCTGTCGCTTGCCAACCTGCCTCGTATCGCGGCAGCGCCGTTCCAGTATTTCGCGCGCCGCAAGGGCATGCTCACCACCAACTATGTCGAGGCCGGCGGCTTTGCGAAGGCCAGGCACGCCAACGGGCTTCGAGACATCCAGTTCCACTTCGTGCCCGGATATCGCCGCCATCGCGGCAGGCTGATCGAATACGGCCATGGCTACGCCATTCACACCTGCGTGCTCAG
>NZ_SRTP01000199.1:0-339 GCF_004791945.1 Mesorhizobium sp. M3A.F.Ca.ET.175.01.1.1
GTATCGGCATGGATGGAAATCAGAAGATCGGCTTCGTGCTGGCGGGCGATGCGCACGCGTTCGTCGAGCGGCAGGTACACGTCGTTGTCCCGCGTCATAAACACATCATATTTGCCGACCGCGGCCAGCTTGTCGCGCAATTCGGTGGCAAAGGCGAGCGTGACGTTCTTCTCGACCGTGCCGCCGGCGCTCTCCGCGCCGCCGTCGACACCGCCGTGGCCGGGGTCGACGACGACTGTGAAGCGGTGTCCAGGCGCCGAGACCGGCCCGGTGCCAACGCGGCCGCCCTTGTCGGTGGAAACGGTCGAGCCGGTCGTCAGAGACTGGTTGGCAAGCGCC
>NZ_SRTP01000200.1:0-338 GCF_004791945.1 Mesorhizobium sp. M3A.F.Ca.ET.175.01.1.1
GACCGCCTACCTCGCGGCCGCCCATCGCGTTCGGCTGCCCGGTGACCGAGAACGGCCCCATGCCGGGTAGGCCGATGCGGCCGGTGGCGAGATGGCAATTGATGATGGCGTTGACCTTATCGGTTCCATGCGCCGACTGGTTGACGCCCTGGCTGTAGACGGTGACGGTACGCTCGATCTCGGCGAAGAGATCGTAGAAGGCCTGGACATCCGCTGCGGCCAGGCCGCAGCCTTTCGCGACACGCGCGATCGACGACACATCGGCGCCGGCCAGCGCGGCCGCGGCGTCGAAGCCGGACGTAGAATCGCGGATGAAATCGGCATCGATCTTTCCAGCC
>NZ_SRTP01000201.1:0-338 GCF_004791945.1 Mesorhizobium sp. M3A.F.Ca.ET.175.01.1.1
CGACTGGCGAAGCCGCAGGGCTGGATGTTTCCCGGCCGCGACCCCAATCGTCCCATCGACGTGCAGGTGCTGTATTCGGCCTGCCGCTCGGCGCGCGCTGCCGCCGGCATCGACAAGCGGGTGACGGTGCACACGCTCAGGCACTCCTTCGCCACGCATCTGCTCGAGAACGGCACCGATATCCGCATCATCCAGGTGCTGCTTGGCCACAACAATCTTTCCTCGACGGCACGCTACACCAAGGTCTCGAACGGCCTCATCCGGCGCACGACGAGCCCGCTCGACAGGCTGAACGTTGAAGTGGTGCCGCCGGGCTGACCGGTTCCGCCCGTGTCGGC
>NZ_SRTP01000202.1:0-338 GCF_004791945.1 Mesorhizobium sp. M3A.F.Ca.ET.175.01.1.1
CTTTCCGGGCATCTATGCGGCGGTCGATATCGCCACGAGGTTTGAGAAGATCGACCGCCACTGTGGATATATCGTGCTCTATCAGCAGCCTTCAGGGGGAGCTTTCCACGTCATGCGCGCCGAAAGCAACTTCATCGACAACGCGACAGCGAAGAAAATCGAGACCACCACCTCGAAACTTGAATTGGACAAAGCATGGGCCGAGTTGTCGCGGAACTGTCCAAACTTCCGTTGAAAGCCAATCGTTGAACGTTCAGACGGGCTGCCTTCTCCACGGCAAGCGGCCTAGTCGTTGGCGGTGGTCCGATCGATGCGGATGACAAACAGCACCGCTTCTT
>NZ_SRTP01000203.1:0-338 GCF_004791945.1 Mesorhizobium sp. M3A.F.Ca.ET.175.01.1.1
CCAGGCCGGCGGCGGAGTTGCCTAGTCTGCCATGGTTTCCAAGCTCGCAAACCCTTCCGGCGCATCGCCCTCGTCGAACGGCGTCGCCACCTCGACGAACGTATCGGGGAAGAAGCCGTTGAAGCGCGTCCTCAGCGACAGCGAATAGGCGCCGATATGGCCGATCTCGATCCAGTCGCCGGTGTCGACCGTCTCCGGCAGCCAGAATGGCCTGGACAATATGTCGACGGAATCGCAGGTCGCCCCACAGCCCTTGAACGGCACGATGTTCTTCTCGGCGCCGTTGCGCGTGCGGATCGCCGGATCGGGAATGAAACGCGCCGGCAGTGTGATCTTGC
>NZ_SRTP01000204.1:0-337 GCF_004791945.1 Mesorhizobium sp. M3A.F.Ca.ET.175.01.1.1
CCGGAACCGGCAAGTCCCAAACCCCGGAAATTTTGAACATTACGAGAATTCCCAGCCATTACTATTGTCGACGGCGATGGAAGGACTGGCGCGATGCATGGCGGGGCAAGGCGCACCGGCTGCGTTCGGCAGATATCCGCCGGAAGCGCCAATGGGCGCGCAAACGATAAGGGCGGCAATCCTCTTATTTGGCCCATCCAAACACCGCCGCTTGGCGGATTCGGAGCGGTTGCGCGGCCAGGTCCACCGCTCTATGGCTGGGCTCCTGACACATCTCGACGAGCGACGAACCATGGCGACAGACGGCAGCAAGATCGGCATCAACACGCAGCTTGCC
>NZ_SRTP01000205.1:0-337 GCF_004791945.1 Mesorhizobium sp. M3A.F.Ca.ET.175.01.1.1
GCTGGAGGGGCTGCCCCATATTTCCGAAATCGTCGCGGAACTGCTCGACAGGCGGGCCGGCCATCACCTGTCGGTCATTGAAGGAATGAACTGAGTTGCAACATCGCAAGATCGTCGTGGTTCTGAAGGGCTATCCGCGGCTGTCTGAAACCTTCATCGCGCAGGAACTGCTCGGTCTGGAGCGTGCGGGGTTCGACTTGATACTCGTCGCGCTCCGGCGGCCGACCGACGCAAAACGCCACCCCGTGCATGACGAGATCAAAGCGCCGGTCCATTATCTGCCGGAATATCTGCATGACGAGCCGCTGCGCGTGATCCGCTCGCTGTTTGCTTATCT
>NZ_SRTP01000206.1:0-337 GCF_004791945.1 Mesorhizobium sp. M3A.F.Ca.ET.175.01.1.1
AAACACCACAACATGGACCATGCCCGTCAGGAACGTGGTTCTTTCGTTGCTAAAGCTGACGCTGCATATGAAAAGCGCCAAGACCAGAAGCACCGCGTCGGCGGCCGGAAGCCCTAAGGTCAATCCTCTGCCTGTCAGCAGGCTGGCGGCCGCGACTGCCGGTATTGTCAGACCGATGGTGGCACATGCTGAACCCATCGCAACGTTCAAGCCGCGCTGCAGCTCGTTGTTGAGCGAAGCGCGAACCGCCGAAAGGGCCTCCGGCATCAAAACCAGCCCCGCGATCAACGCTCCGACAATGCTGTCGGCCTGGGCCACCTGGTAGGCGACGAGTGTG
>NZ_SRTP01000207.1:0-337 GCF_004791945.1 Mesorhizobium sp. M3A.F.Ca.ET.175.01.1.1
GCCGCCGGCTCGGCGCCGTCGCTTTGCTCTATGTGGCCTTTGTCGCGATCAGTTCGGTCTATCTGGCGTGGCACTACGCCATTGACGGCTATGTCGCGGCCATCGTCGTGCTTGCGATTTACGTCGTGGCCCGCAAGCTGATCCCCGCGGACCGCCGGCCAGTGCCGAGCCTGCCGGCCCGAACCGTCGATCGTCCCGTGGCGGCCGCCGCGGTTTTCTGAGGCTCGTCTCCTTGTTTTGGGAGAACGACATGCATCAAGCCAACACCTGAAGCACGTCGCTGAACCGCATCAGCGCGACGCGCCGGTCCGCGGCGCTCCACGCCGCCGCATTCGAT
>NZ_SRTP01000020.1:0-75507 GCF_004791945.1 Mesorhizobium sp. M3A.F.Ca.ET.175.01.1.1
CAGCGTCTTGGTCTTCATCCAATTACCCTGTCGGTTGATCCAGCTCAGTACGACTATCTTGCGGCGGAAGGAAGTGAGGCAATCCGTGTCGATACAGGCAATCTCGATGCGCTGATCGGCGAATGTTCCTGGCTGCGTGCTACCTATGACATTACTGGCATTACATCCTCCGACAACTCGGTTTATGCGACAGTTGGCAAGCTCTGCCGGCACTTCGGTCTGCCGGGACCGGACCCCGCATCGATTGAAGGATGCTGCGATAAATTCACTCAACGTCAGCTTCTCGCGGAGGCTGGCGTTCCAATGCCCGCTTATCGCGGAGCAGCGAATGCGACGGAGGTAGAAAGCTTTGCCGCTGAGATCGGCCTGCCGGTGGTTGTTAAGCCAGCCGTGGGCGTCGGCAGCAGCGGTGTCCGATTGTGCCGCAATGTCGATGAGTTAGCCGAACATACGACCTATTTGTTGGACGGGAGGCACATATGGCGGTCCTCGCCAAGGATGCTGGTCGAGGAATTCGCACAAGGCCCGCAGTATAGCGCCGCAATAATGGGAAATGAGGTCATTTGCATCTCCACCTGTGAATTCGCGCCCCCGCCGCATTTTGTTTATCTTGGGGGAACCGATCCAGCCCCACTGACTGATGACGAGCATGGGCGTATTGCCGACGTTTCGCTGAGCTGTTTGCGAGCTCTCGGGCTTGGCTGGGGGCCAACGAACGTAGAACTGCGGTGGACCAAGCGTGGCCCAGTCGTCATAGAGGTCAATCCGCGTCTTGGTGGCGGTGCTCAAACGATTGAGGCGGCTCACGGTATCGATCTTGTCACCGAACATATCAAGCTCGTGATCGGCGAGCAATGGAACTTGCACCAAAGGCATTCGCATGTTGCGACCGAGCGGCTCCTGATTCCTGATCGCGATGGTATCCTCGATTGGATCGATGGCGACAATCGGGCGGCTGCCATACCAGGCGTCGCCGAGGTGAAATTGTATGTCAAACCCAAGACGCCGATCGTCAGGAAAGGGGATTACCGAGACTGCATCGGATATGTCCTCGCCGCTTCACCTAGCCGTGCTCAAACAGAGGCAATACTCCAGCGTGCCGTTGACTCAATCAGTTGGTCGATCACACCGTTTCCTACCGAACAGGAACAATCAGCGGCCTCTCATGTCTCCACACCTGCGCAGGCGCCCTCGGGTGAAGGGTGATCATCGCCGAACATTGGTGCAATCGGGCGGGAAAGCGAAGGCTCGGTGATGAGACATAAGCTCCCTCAGGAGGCGCGGGTGCTGCCGATTGTGTGCGGTTCGCCGATCCGCGGAAGCGGCCGGCCGGCGCGGCGAGGGATGTGTTCCATGCCCAGGTCAGTCAGGGTGGCAATTCGGCAGAGACAGCGCGACAGGCCGAACTTGATCATGCCGGCGAAGGGCTCGTAAGTGCCTTCGGAACTTTCGACGGCACCCTTCGGCGCAGATGGCGGAAGATCAGTGGAAACGGCCGCTTTCCCGGCCATATTCCGTCCGGAGGAAGACGAAGACTGGTGCTGCAACGCCTTCCAACTTCGTCCTGCACCCATTCTGGCCTCCCGACTAGAGCACGTCCCCGTGATCGATGAATCGATTGTGATGTGACGACGGCGTTTGGGGTAATTCAACATTCATCTCGATGGAGGTGCATTATGGGAAGTCTAGGCGCTGTTACACCGTTAGGTGCTCCCTTGTGTCTTCGCTATTGCGATGCCACATTGGGGAGCCCTATTGTGGCATGCAGTCCCCTTTCCTGCAGGGCCAACAATTCGCAGATATCGCCGCCCAATGAGGATTATTTGCCGAAATTTGTCGGAACGTGCAGAGCGCCGCAGAGGCGGAGATGGTCCATTCCTGCCGATCAAGTAGTTTCACTGTATCTCCGCTCCGCCAAATTCACAACGATCAGCGTGCTATTCTGCCTTTCCCACGCGAGCTCCGTCCGGTGAGATTAGCCCGCGTTATCAGGATCGCGTTGACAGGTTTGGCCGCTGCCCAATGAGGCGCCGACTGGTCGACCAGCGGCCGCCCTATGGTATCGGCGTATCACGCCTTGCTCAACCGCGAACTGCGACTCGGCGGTCAGCGGGGCATCTCAAGCGGGCGATCCGAAGAAGGGCTTGTCAGTTGATCCCAGACTGGAGTTGGCTAGCCTAAAACCTAAGCCTAGTCGCACGGCCGCCTGGGTGATGGTGCGTACGCCGAGCTTCTTCTTGGCATTGTCCAGATGGAAGGCGGCGGTCCGCGGCTTGATGCCCAATATGCAGGCGATCTCCCAGGCGGACTTGCCGCGCGCCGCCCATTGCAGGCACTCATATTCACGGGGCGTCAGCAAAACGCCGTCCACCGTCCTATTGCCGGATAGCTTATGGCGAACGTGAATGTGAAAACAGGTGGCCATGAGCTGAAGAGCTTGTTCATACCGTTCAGCGACCCGGAGAAACGCTGGATTGGGTTCATCAGCGGCAAAAGTAACTGCGGCAAAGCAGCCGCGGCGGTCAACAATCGGGATCGTCAAACCACAGCGGATGCTGAACTCGGCCGCTTCTTCGAACAGCGTCTGCTGAACCTGTGATGTCGCAAAGCCTCGCATATCCGATCCCCACCGAAACGGGCATCCGCCACACCGTGCACGAATAATGACCGGATCCACTTTCTGATACCGGTTTTGCAGGTAGTGCGCGGTCCAGCGACATGGATAGTTCGAGATCAGCCTGGGCTCGCCCGAACGTTGCGGCGGCAATGCCAAATAGGCGAAGGCGAGAAGCTCAAGTCCTGCGACCGCCCCAGCCATGGCTTCGCGAAAATCCGCCTCGTAGACGCTTTCCGACAGCTTTTCCAGGAACGTCTCAAATACAATTTGCATGTCCTTCGATATGCCTCGAAAACTCAATGCCTCAATTTCTCACTGCGCAAGGTCCGGACGTGTGGACGCGAGGGGCAGTCTCCCGACATGAGCGCAGCCGATCTCGCGGGATCGGCCAGCCTGCGACGAGCTCTGTACAAGACGCCGCGAGGTTCGCACGAACTTCGCGCCAATCGTCTTCGCGCCACTGCTGGACTCTTCGAACCGTGAACTCCGAGCCGCTTACTACTTGATGCGATGCACTTCGGCCGCGCGCCGGAAGATACCATGGGGGCAGCAGTGGCGTGGCAGAGATGTCGAAGCTCGATGTGCTATCCCGCGGGTCATCTCCTCAAGCCTTCAATCATAGATGCGCTGCAAGCACTCCTATCCAGCGCCTTGAACAACCTGCGCCCTACCGGTGGGAGGACACCGACAGGGCGCGCCGCGCTTAGGTCCTGGTCGCGTGATGATCTGCCGACGTCCGTGAGCGCTCGGAGTTGCCGCTGTTTGAGCCAACAGCCGCAGCATACAGAAGGGCGCCGTGCCAACGCGAGTGACGTGGACAGTCGCCTGCTGGGCCGACTGAAAGCCTCTCCCTGTGGATCGTCAAATTCCGACATCGCTCGCCTGCGCTTTGTGTTGGTTCTGAAACTAGGGGCTTCAGATGCCTATTGCCTCATAAGCGCCGGCGATCTGGCCAATCGACGCGACATATGCGGCCGTTCTGTAGTCGTTGAGTTCAGGCTGCTCCTCGAGGAGGTTTGCGATACGTGCCCACGTGCTGCGCATGACGTCCTCGAGGCCGGACCGAACTAGATCGATCTCGGCGCCCCCTTCAAGAAAGTCGTCGCGCATGTCGGCGGGAAACGTCTTGCCGGTCATTCGCTCAAGCGCCGTGGCAATTGTCTG
This sequence comes from Mesorhizobium sp. M3A.F.Ca.ET.175.01.1.1, assembly GCF_004791945.1. Taxonomy (NCBI): domain Bacteria; kingdom Pseudomonadati; phylum Pseudomonadota; class Alphaproteobacteria; order Hyphomicrobiales; family Phyllobacteriaceae; genus Mesorhizobium; species Mesorhizobium sp. M3A.F.Ca.ET.175.01.1.1. Next base: position 3,782 of record NZ_SRTP01000020.1, read on the forward strand.
GTTGCGTCGCTCCCGCCGCCGCCTCTCCATTAAGCCGAATGGAATGTGGGTCAGGTTCTTCACCCATTCGAAATAACTTACGACCACGCCGCCGGCATTGACATAGAGATCGGGAAGGATCGTGATCCCTTGGGAGCGAAGCATCTTGTCAGCTTCATAGGTGATCGGGCCGTTGGCCGCCTCGACGATGAGTTGCGTCTGGATGCGCTCAGCGTTGCCGACATGGATGGCTTCTTCCATGGCGGCAGGTATGAGAATATCGCACGGCCGTTCCAGGCCAGTCATATCGCCATCGAATGACTCTGCATCGGGAAAGCCGAGGATGCTGCCCGTCCGGAGCTGATGTCGCTTGAGCGCCTCGATGGGAAGGCCTTCCGGATGGGCGACGTAGCCATCGCGTTCGGAAACGACCGTGATCAATGCGCCATCATCCTCGGAAAGGAACTTGGCGGCATGATAGCCGACATTGCCAAAGCCCTGCACCGCCACAGATATCCACTTCAGGTCCCGGCCCTGCTTCAACCCGGCTGTGCGCGGATCCTGTAGATAGCTGCGAATGGCGAACTGCACACCTCTGCCAGTCGCTTCTGTGCGCCCGGCGATACCGCCCTTGGAGAGTGGCTTGCCGGTAACGCAGGCCCGCGCATTGATCACATCCATCGGATTGGCCCGGCGGAACTCGTCGACCATCCAGGCCATTTCCCTCTCGCTTGTGCCCACATCAGGAGCTGGCACGTTGAGCCCAGGACCGATTAGGCCGCGCTTGCTGAGCTCCTGGGTGAAACGGCGGGTAATGCGCTCGAGCTCCTGAGGAGTCCACTCACGCGGGTCGATCCTGAGTGCTCCTTTTGAGCCGCCAAACGGGACGTCGACCAGCGCGCATTTGAGGGTCATCAGCGCTGCGAGCGCCTCAACCTCCTCAGCATCCGCATCGGGCGTGAACCGGATGCCCCCTTTGACAGGCTCGCAATGCTCGCTGTGAACGGAGCGCCAGCCGACGAAGCTGTACATCCGGCCGCGCAGCCTGACACCAAACCGCACTGTGTATGTCGAGTTGCACTGAATGATCCGCTCGGCCAATCCCTCAGGCAGATCGAGGAACTCCATCGCATGGCGGAAATTCTGGTCAACGCTGTGCAGAAAGCTGGTGGGCGAGGAATGCAGCTGAACAGCAGCCCCCGGCCCCATCGCCACTTGCCCTTCGCTGGACCGGAGCTCTGGTACTGTCACCGAACCCAATTGAGAACTCCCTTACTTGGATCACTCGCCTTACCAAGTGCTCGCGGATGAGCGATTCCTGCGGTCGATGTCTCAGATTCTTTGGCCATCGCGGGTGAGTTCATCCATGACAACACGGACAGCGCTTTCGGCGATGGCGACGATCTCTTCGACCTCGGCTTTCGTTACTACGAGGGGCGGGGCAAAACCCAGAATGTCTCCGTGCGGCATCGCGCGAGCAATAAGACCACGGTCACGGGCTGCCTTGGATATTCGCGCGCCAACCTTGAGCATCGGATCGAAGCGCTTCCTATTGTTGCGATCGGCCACGAATTCGATCGCGCCCATAAGCCCGACCCCGCGCACTTCGCCAACGATCGGCAATTGCGAGAATTTCTCCTTCAGCTGGGCTTGGAAAAACGCGCCGACCTCGCTTGCGTTTCCCGCAAGGTCTTCCCTTTCGACGATATCGAGAACCGCATTTGCCGCCGCCGCGCCAATAGGGTGGCCGGAATAGGTGTAGCCGTGAGAGAATGCGCCGACGCGGTCCGCTCCGGCTTCAAGCACCTCATAGACCTTCTCTCCCACCATGGCGGCGGACAGCGGGAAATATGCGGATGTCAGCCCCTTCGCGATCGTGATGAGGTCAGGCTCGATGCCATAGTGCTGTGAACCGAACATGGAGCCGGTACGGCCGAAGCCAGTAATCACTTCGTCTGCAATCAAGAGGACATCATGCTTCCTGAGGACAGGTTGGATCGCCTCCCAATAGCCCGCAGGGGGCGGGGTAATGCCGCCCGTGCCCAAGACCGGCTCTCCAATGAATGCACCCACTGTATCTGGACCCTCGCGCTGGATGAGGTCATCCAGTTCGGCCGCGCGACGCTTGGAGAATTCCTGTTCCGTCTCCCCCGGCTGCGCTCCCCAGTAGAAGTGGGGAACCCCAGTATGGAGAATCCGCGGCAGGGGAAGGTCCATATGGTCATGATAAAAGCTCATGCCGGTCATTGAGCCGGAGATGACGCTACAGCCGTGGTAGCCGCGCTCGCGCGAGATGATCTTCTTCTTGTTTGGCTTGCCCCGAAGGTTGTTGTAGTACCAGACGAGCTTGGCCTGTGTCTCGTTGGCGTCCGAGCCGGACATCCCGTAGAAGATCTTGCTCATCTTGTTTGGCGCCATCTTCACGAGGCGGTCGGACAGAATCGCGAGTTCGTCCGTCGTGTGCGCGGCGTAGGAATGGTAATAGGCGAGACGATAAGCTTGACGAGAGATCGCCTCGGCGACTTCGGTCCGGCCATAGCCGACGTTCACGCAATAGAGACCGGCGAAGCCGTCGATCAGTTGGTTGCCATTCGCATCCTGGATGCGAATCCCTTTGCCTGTCTCGACGATGGTCGGATCGCCAAGCTTACCGGTGGCAAAATCCTTAAGTTGCGTGAATGGATGCAGGACGCTGTTCCTGTCCTTTTCGCCGATTTCCCCGATGTTGATCGTCATTGGACGCAATCCTCTCACGCTACAAGATTCCCGAAGCAGGTGTATTTGGGTTCCAGATACTCGGCGATGCCATGTTTGGAGCCTTCCCGGCCAAGACCGGACTGTTTCCACCCGCCAAACGGGATCGGCGCACCAGTGAATTTCGGCGTGTTGACCGCGACCATGCCGTATTCGAGCCGATCGGTGAGCCGCATCGCACGGTTGAGGTCTCGGGTGTAGACATAGGCCGCGAGGCCCATCTCGGAATTATTCGCGCGCTCGAGCACCTCCCCTTCGTCGTCAAAGGGCAAGATAGCAGCCACAGGCCCGAAGGTTTCTTCCCTGGCCACCCGCATGTCGTCAGTCACGTCGGCGAGCACCGTCGGTGTGACAAAGTTCCCGCCGAGAAAGTTGTCTTGTGCGCCGGTCACCATTCTGGCCCCCTCTGAGAGAGCCTCGGAGATCTGCTGCCTGCACTTTTCGGCACCAGACGCCTTGGTCATTGGACCGATGTCGACCCCCGGCTCCAACCCGTGCCCAACTTTCAGATCTCTGGTGGCCTGTGCGAATTTCTCCACAAACTGTTCATAGACTCTCCTCTGCACGTAGATTCTGTTCGCCGCCAGGCAGTCCTGGCCGGATGTGGCGAATTTGGCAGCCATGCAACCGGCGACCGCAGCTTCGATAGGTGCGTCGTCAAACAGGATGAAGGGAGCATTGCCTCCGAGTTCCAGCGAAGCCTTTTTTACGGTTTTCGCCGACTCCTGGAGCAGGAGGCGACCAACCTCGGTCGAGCCGGTAAAGGAGAACGCCCGCACCACGGTATGCTCCAACAAACGCCTGGCCAGCGGCGGCGCCTCACCAGTTACCACCTGGAACACGCCAACGGGGATGCCGGCTTCCTCGGCAAGGCGGGCGAGCGCCAGCGCCGATAAGGGCGTTTCTGGGGCCGGCTTGACGATCATGGGGCAGCCAGCGGCCAGCGCGGCTCCAGCTTTTCTGGTAATCATTGCCGAGGGAAAGTTCCATGGGGTGATAGCGACAGTCACTCCGATCGGCTGCATCTGCACGGCCAGCCGGCTCCCGGCGAGATGGCTGGGGATGGTTTCGCCGTAGGCCCGCTCACCCTCTGCGGCAAACCAGTCCAGAAAGCCAGCCGCATACGCAATCTCACCTCGAGCTTCCGCGATGGGCTTGCCTTGTTCGGCAGTCATGATCACGGCTAGATCTTCCGCGTTTTGACGCATACCGGTTGCCCACTTCCGCAGATATGCGCCACGTTCTGGGGGAAGCATGTCGCGCCACCGGAGGAACGCGGCTCTCGCGAAAAGAACCGCATCGTCCACATCCGACGCTTTGCAGGCGGCTACCTGGGCCAAGGCTTCGCCAGTTGCAGGATCCACTATCGCGAGGCTTTCAGATTTTGAGGCCCAAGTCCCATTGATATATGCACATTCTTGCAAAAGGTCCGGCCGTCTGAGCCTCTGCAGTGCAGTGGTTGCGGTGCCCCTCATCAATGACTCCAAGTGGATGATTTGATGCCTTCAAACTAGCTTTCCCAGAGCGTCGATTGACGGCAGAATTGCAGCGCTCAAGGCCGGTTTCCTGCAAACATCGCCTCAACGCTGCAGGATTGGGGAGTGACCGAACTATCTTATAGACGTTGCGCTTCTCTGCGCAGTCACGTCGACCGTGCGAACTGGACGGTGATGAACGGCTACAGCCGAGTCCGCTTGAGCCCGGAAAAGAGAAGCGGGCTCGGTTCACGAGCACCCGGCGCCCTTCACGACCACAGCACTGGACATGAAGAACGTCCTCCTGTCGCTGGAGGCTCGGGGATATCCGGCCACCGCACCGGTGGCGCCGATTGTGTGCGGCTCGCCGATCCGAGCAAGCGGCCAGCCGGCTCGGCGAAGGATGCGCTCCATGCGCAGATCGGTGACGGTGACAATTCGGCTGAGGCGGCGAGGCAGGTCGAACCCGATCATGCCGGCGAAGATGGCCACCGGGGTCTGAATACCATTTTTGATCAGACGTCGCTCAAATTGTAGACTGCACGATTATTCTTATGGAGGACCATGCGCGCCGCCTCTATCGCCTCGTCGAAGGCGAGACTTCCGCCTACGACATAGTCGGTCAACGCTTTCGCGAGATATCGCTTACCCCACCGTCCGGCGAGCCAGAACAATTCGGGAACGTGGTAGTTGTCGCTCGCAAACAGGATCTTTGAGAGCGGAACCGCCTCCATGACCTGCTTATACCTCTCGTAGAGGCTCTGGTGGACGAACGGGGTCATGATCGACAGCTCGAAATAGCAGTTCGGATACAGGTGGCTCAGCCATGCCGCCTTGCCGACCGAGGGATAGCCGGCGTGCAGCGGGATGATCTTCGGCATCCGCATCATGTTGTCCTTGTCGAACCGGACCACTTCCTCCAGGTAGAATGGGTCCTGATTGCGCAGGATCACCTCTGGCGCTTCGCCGTCGCCGGTGTGGATTTGCATCGGCATGTCCCGCTTAAGGCATTCCTCCAGCGTCATCGTGAACGTGTACCGCCGCAGGTCCTTCGAGACATTGAACGCCGCCTGCCGTTCCATGAACGGCAATTCCGCGTAGGATTTCCGCATCGCATTCCACGACTTTGCCGCAAGAGTCCGATCGTAAAGCGGTTCGATTAGGCCGATATACGGCAGCAGGTAAGACTTCATACCGACGGACTTCTTGCCGAGATTGCCCGTGCCATCCATGATGTCGAGAAGGCGTTCGAAGTAGAGACCCTCGAATTCGTCGAAAGAAATCTCCATGCTAAATAATTCGCGCTGGATCTCCTCGATGCGGGCAATCCTGTGGGTCCGGCAGGGAAGGATTGCCTCTTCGAATTTCTCGATGGCCGGCCGGCCGCAGCTTTCGTGGTAGCCGGTATCGAGCATGATGTTTTCCAGGTTGACGTCGCGGAAAAGGGCGTTGACGTAGGACCAATAATCCCGGCCACGGTCATTCCGTGCCTCGATGACGGCTTCGAATGTTGGTTCGCAATTCAGGAACTGTGCCAGCTCCTTTGTCAGGAATTTGATGAAAATGCTTTGGGACAGATGGTACGTCATCTCATCGACCTTGGCCTGGATTCCGTATGTCTTGTCAAGGTCGTGCCGGGTTGCCTCGTCACCGGTGAGCCAACGGTTATAGATCCCTGCGGGGAAGTAGTTAGGAAAAGGGTATCCGGCCAGCGAAATGCGCTCAAGATAGCGCTGGGGGGTAGTAATCGCATCGCGGTCGGTAACGAGGTGACAATGCGCGTCATCAAGCGGGAGCGCGTTGACCACATCGAAGATCTTGAAGAATTCAGGATCCTGCCTTCCACGGAACAGGGGTAGGTGACGCAGGTAAAGAGAAGTCGACGACGTCGTCTTCGCGGGACTTGCGGCCAGATCGCTCGACATCTCGGCGACAGGGTTGTTCATTTGATGTCATCTCCCTCTGTCAAGTTTACGGCCGCGTCGCGTACACATGCAGCCTCCAAATTTCGGCCAGAACATCCTGAGATGCATCTGGAAGGCGGCGGTTCAGTCCACCGACACTCGTCTCTGTGCCGCCCTCAGTTCCAAGGCCTCGTCGAGGGATGGCGCAGCGGCGAGAAGCTTGCGGGTGTAGTGTTCGCGGGGATGCTTCAGAACATCGCGCGGGAAACCCGCTTCGATGATCCTCCCCGCCCGCATAACCAAAACGCGGTCGGCAATGGCTGCCGCCAAGTAAATTTCATGTATGATTGAGAACATACGCCAACCCCCGCGATGCTCGAAGTTCCAGCATCAGCTATGATGATTTGGATATCAACTGATACGTCCAGCATGCTGACTGGCTCGTCGGCGACTTCCAATTCGGGCTCCATAGCGAGTGGATGAAAACTCTGCGGTTTTATGGATATGCTCGTTATTTGTTCTCCCTCATTGTTCCGGCAACTAGACTGGATGGGTTTGCACCAACCTTCACGCCGCCAGCATCGACGTCTCGACCAGCTTTACCCAGTAGCCGATGCCGTAAGGTATGGCTTCATCGTTGAAGTCAAAGGCAGGGTTATGTACGTCGGCAGTTGAGCCATTCCCAATATAAATGTAAGCTCCTGGCCTCGCCTCCAGCATATACGCGAAATCTTCCGCTCCCATTGTAGGTTTGAGCCGGTCTGTCACTGCATCGTGGCCCACAATGTCGCGCGCGGCCTTAATCGCCAGACTAGTTTCTTCCGGATGATTGACGGTGACGGGCTCCAGACGGTGGTACTTGAAGTCGATACCGCCGCCGAAGGCGCGCGCAATTCCGTTCGCGGACTCGGAGATCTGTCGTTGGGCAAAATCGCGCAGTGTGGGTGAGAGAGCTCTAACAGTCCCAGATATCTGAGCGTGTTCTGGAATGCTGTTATAGCCCTCCCCAGCGCGCAACTGGGTAACGGAGACGACGAGCGACTCGAGCGGGTCCGTGTTGCGCGAAACGACACATTGCAGCCCAACGATGATCTGCGCTGCAATAACGATGGGATCGATTATCCTTTGGGGATACGCCGCATGGCCGCCGCGGCCCTTCACAAAAATGTCGAACTCGTCAACCGAGGCCAACGCGAGGCCGGGGCAAATCCCGAATTTGCCTATCTCCATTCCCGGCGTGCAATGCATGCCATAAACCTTTGAGATGCTGAACCGGTCCATGATACCTTCCTGGACCATTCTGTGGCCGCCTATGCCCGCTTCTTCCGCGGGCTGAAAGATCAAGGCAACGGACCCCTTGAAGTTGCGAGTCTTCGCAAGGTATTTGGCGGCGCCCAGCAGCATCGCCGTATGACCATCGTGGCCGCATCCGTGCATCTTGCCGGGTATGGTCGACGACCAGGGTTTGTTCGAGTTTTCAAGTATTGGCAGGGCGTCCATGTCCGCCCTCAACCCAATCGTAGGTCCGTCTCCGCCTTCGCCCTGGATTAGCGCAACAATACCGGTCTCAGCGATCCCCGTCTCGATATGGTTGATACCGAAAGAGGCCAGCTTCTCGGCCACGAACCTAGCCGTGTTGTGTTCCTCATAGCCGAGTTCGGGGTTTTCGTGCAGGTAACGACGCCACTCGGTTACTTCATTCTGCAGTTCCCGGAAGGCCTTAATGCTGCTCATGTGAACGTGTCTCTGTTGGGATCGTCGTACTGTTTCATTGGCCGATGTTGCTAAAAAGCGACCTGCCAAGGGCGGCGCTCGCGAAACAAATTTACGCGAACTCCATTCAGGTGAGACTAGCTTGCGCGATTAGATTTGTATTGACACGTTCGGTCAGTTTCTTGACATATGCCGCCATATCGGCACTGAATGACCAATTGGCCGTGTTGGGTGAAGACGACCACAGTTTCGCTTAATTCACTTCCGCGAAAGCGTGGTAAGCGCTCAGGCAACGTCTGCCGCGAGCAATGCGCGACGCCGTCATCTCATTGCCATGCACCCGCTCCGTGGCAAGCACTTGGGCCTCGATCAGCGCACAAGCGAGCACCAACGTGCAGGCCTGCCTGGTCGGCCAGCGTCGACACGCCAGGTAAGGGCGGCCGGCGAAACCCCGCTCCCCCACTGACTAACTAGGCCCCAGAGGTAGTCCGCTCTCCCCTCCCCACCACTTGGCCTAACTGCCTGGACCGAGCCTCGCGACTTGCTGCTCCGGACTTGCCACTGCGAACTTCTTCCCGGGCTACTACGGTCATCATCACGAAACAACGTGCCGCACGTTGTCGTACTGACGTCTGTCGCGATCTTTTCCGTCGACGGACGTTTCGTGGCTCCCCGTTCTGTCGTCGACCATCGTCGCGATTTGGCCGCCACATCACCTCCGCACCGACCTGCTCGGCTGCGATACTCATTGGACGCCGGATCACTGCAAACTTTCGGCCCTTTTTGCAGGAATGGGGACTGGCTCCCGCGCTACGCTCTCCAATGCGGAATCAGCGAACAGCGAAGAAGTACCTAACGGCTGGAGGCCACAGGGTGCATGACCAAGTTGTTTGCAGCACAAACCAAAAACCGAACTCGTGGTTCGACGTGCCCGAAGCGCGAACCGGGGGAAAGGTCATCATGGTACCGGAGCTCACTTCATCGGCCGCAGGGTTAAGAGCAACGCTTTGCATGTATGCTAGCCAAATAGAGGCTTTGCGCCGTCTTAAGAGCAACTCGAGTAAGCAACACAGGCCTGTCAGGCGGCTGAAGCTGCTCATCAGAATGGGACTGCGGTAGTCAGTTCAGGTGGAAGATGATGATCGGCGCACCAGCGTTACATCGTGCCGAGGTATGCTGAGGACGTACAGCTGTAAGCCGAAGGGATTTGGCGATTGCAGGGCCCCTTCAATTCCTTGAGTTGACTTTGCGTGGCAGGACTGGTCGAGCACTCGATCTCACAGATAAAAGCCAAAGGCTAAGAGGAAATGAAAAAGACGGCAGGCGCAGATGCGAATTTAAGCTCGCCGCCAGCGCCACTTGCGCCCCTCAGAAACCGGACCTTTCGTTCGATCTGGCTGGCCACGCAGGTCTCCAGCCTTGGATGGCTTATGCAGACGGTTGCCATCAGCTGGCTGATGGCGACAATCTCGACTTCCGATCTGATGGTCGCGCTGGTACCGGCGTCATCGACGCTTCCCGCATTCCTTCTATCTGTCTTTGTCGGGGCCATCGCCGACAATTTCAACCGTCGCCGGGTCATGTTCGCCGGCCGGTGCATTATGGTCATAGCATCTGCAATGCTCACTGCGGCTGTGGCGCTGGGCTTTGTCGACCCTTGGATGATCCTCGGCTTCAGCTTCTTGATCGCATGCGGCGGCGCTCTCAACGATCCGGCCTGGCAAGCCTCGGTCGGCGATATCGTGGAGCGACGCGATGTTCCCGCTGCCGTTACCCTGCTTTCAGTCGGCTTCAACACTGTCCGGACAGTGGGCCCGGCGCTCGGCGGCATCGTGGTTGCCTCGTTCGGGCTGCTGACGGCCCTCGCCGTGACCACACTCACATACCTGGTACCTCTGGGGACCATATGGCGCTGCAAATGGAAGGTTCGCTCTTCGCCTCTGCCGCGCGAGCCGATGAGGACGGCGATCTACGACGGGGTGCGCTTCACGGCGATGTCTTCGGAAATCAAGGCGGCGATCGCGCGCGGAACTCTCTTTGGCCTGGCGAGTATCGCCATACTAGCGCTGCTGCCCCTGGTTGTCCGCGATCAGCTGGGAGGAGGACCGGTCGCCTTTGGCGCCCTCATGGCCGGCTTTGGGACAGGCGCTGTCATCGCCGGCATCTCCAATGGCATGTTAAGACGGATCTTGTCTCAAGAACGACTGATGACGCTCGCATGCGTCGCTTGCGCTGCATGCTCCCTTTCCCTTGCACTGACCTCCTCGATTGCCGTGGCCGCAATTGCGCTCGCCTTGGGCGGCGCGGGTTGGGTCACCGCCTGGTCCGGGGTTGGCGTAAGCGTGCAGTTGGCGAGCCCGCGCTGGGTCGTGGGTCGCACCATCTCGATCTATTATGCATTGATAGATGGCGGCATCGCGGCGGGCAGTTGGGTGTGGGGCACGGTGGCGCAGAACCACTCTCTGACCTGGGCGCTGGGGGGCTCTAGTGGTGCTCTGTTGCTCGTCGCTGCGGCCGGCGTACTGTTTCCTCTTCGCGAACGCCACGAATCCGAGCCCGATCCTTTGGAGCAATTCAACGCCCCGGCAGTCGCCCTCAATCTCAAGCCTAGAAGCGGTCCCATCGTCGTCAAGGTCGATTATCTGATCCCTGAGAAGAACGTTGAATTTTTCCTGGAACTCATGCGCGAACGCCGGCATGTACACACCCGCGTCGGGGCTCGGCACTGGACGCTCCAGCGCAACCTTCAGAAGCCTATGCAGTGGACGGAAACATTCCGCACGCCGACCTGGACCGACTACCTTCGCCTGAACCATCGTCTCACGGAAGCAGACAAGGAACTGGACAAACGTGTGCTCCAACTGCATGCGGGAGAGCTCCCACCTCAAATCACGCTTTGTATCGGCCGACCAACAACCCCCACTCGCAAGCCCGAGCAATCAGCAGCTTACTTTCTCCACCGTTGACTCTAGTCCTAGTCGTGAACGAAACGCCAATCTCCTCTGTGGAGCGCACCCCATTTTGACCGGACAGGCGGCATAGCCGATAAGGCATAGGCATGCGCCTATGAGGACGACTATGTCCAAGAGTTCCGATGAGCCGTTTCGGCGGGTCGAAGATATCACCTCGGTGCAGCGCCGCCGGCGCTCGTCCGTCGCCGAGAAGGTTCGGCTGGTGGAGGAAGCCATGCAGCCGGGCATAAGCGTTTCCTACGTGGCACGACCCGCCGGTATTTCCCCCTCCCAGCTCTTCGCCTGGAAACGCCGCATGCTCGAGGGCGGCCATGCCGCCGTTCAGGCCGACGAAGATGTTGTGGGCTCTTCCAGGTCCGCGAACTGGAGAAGCGGGTGCGCGATCTCGAGCGCATGCAGGGCAAAAAGACCATGGAAGCCGAGATTCTCAAGGAAGCCCTTGACCTCGCTCGCCCAAAAAAACGGTCGTCGCCGTTGCTGTCGTGGAGCGATCCCGAGGGCGATTTCCAACGAGCGCGATTGCCAGAACCTGGGCGTCTCCCGGTCGAATCTGATTGAGCGCAGCAGCAAGCCCTCCAAGCCGCGTGGGCCCTATCGCAAGCCCGAAGACGTCGCCCTGCTCGCCGAACTGCGCGATCATCGACCAGCGGCCCACCTATGGTTATCGCCGGTGCGGCATTGCTGAATCGGCAAAGGCGCAAAGATGGCAGGCCCATGGTCAATGCCAAGCGTGTCTCAGGGTCATGCAGCAGAACGGACTGACCCTTCAAAAGCATACAGCTCTGCGGCCCACCCGCACCCACGACGGTGTCGTTGTTGCCCTGCGTTCCAACATCCGCTGGTGCTCAGATCATCTGGGAATCCTGTGTGTTTGTTTTGCTGTAAGGTGGGCGCGGGAAGAAGGCCGTGGGAATCCTGGTCGTCGGGTCTTGCCCGACAGGCCGCGGCATGGCTCGGCTCCCTTCCCGCTTCGAAACCATCAACCTGAACAGTTGCACGAGGCTGCTGCACAGACCTCGCACCACAGGAAGAGGCACGGTGATGATACAGCATAACTACATCGGTTGCGACATCTCCAAGGACATGCTCGACATGTTCGATCCGTCGAGCCGCAGCTTCCGGCGGCTCGCCAACCAGGCCGGGCCGATCGCGGCGTTCGTGGCCGGGCTGGCGCCGGGCGCGATTTCGTCGTCTTCGAGGCGACCGGCGTCCACGACCGGCTGTTGCGCCACGCTCTGGCCGAGGCCGGCATCGACAGCGCCAGTCGCAACCCCGTCCGGATCCGCTGCTTCGCCGAGGCCGGCGGGCTTCTGGCCAAGACCGACAAGCTCGACGCCCGCCAGGACTGCACAGGTGGCCACGGCCCTCGGCATCGACCTACTCTACACCCCGGTTCGAAGCCCACAGAGCAACGGCATGTCCGAGGCCTTCGTCGAAAACCCTAAAAAGGGACTATGCCTCGATCGTCATCCTCCCAGACGCCGACACCATCCTGGCCTTGCTGCCCAAATGGATCGACGATTATTGTGAGGTCACCTCGCGAGTTCTTGCGCCTCAGTGCCTAAACCCAACCGCCGCATGTCCGGTGAAAATGGGGTCCACTCCACTCTGCTTTCTCCGCTTTCTCGCTGCGTCGACGGATGGCTAGACGTCATGTTCCAGGGCTGAGATCGGTGGCCCGCCCTTTCGTGCGATTAAGAGACGAGGGTTGCTCGGATGGGCCGAGCCGATCCTCACGCACGGAGGGCGAGCCATGGGAGAGTATAGCGAAGCGTTTGTCGCGTTTGATGTAGCCAAGAAGAAGCACGCGGTGGCGATCGCGGAGGGCGGCCGCACCGGCGAGGTCCGGTTTGTCGGCGAGGTCGAAAATAGTCCTGCAGCGATAGAGCGGACGATCAAGAAGCTGGGAAAGAAGTATGATCGACTGCACGTCTGCTTCGAGGCCGGGCCGACGGGTTACGGGTTGTGCCGGCAGGTTCGCGATCTTGGTCACGACTGCATGGTGGTTGCGCCGGCCCTGATCCCGAAGCGGTCGGGCGAGCGGATCAAGACGAACCGACGGGACGCGGTCACGCTGGCGCGGCTGCATCGGGCGGGCGAGCTGACTGGAGTGTGGGTGCCGGACGTCGTCCATGAGGCTGTCCGCGATCTGGTTCGGGCCCGGGAAACTGCAGGCGACGATCTGCGCCGTAAACGCCAGCAACTGCTCTCCTTCCTTCTGCGCCATGGCCGGATCTACGAGGGCGGCGGTCATTGGACATTGGCGCACCGGCGCTGGCTTGCCCGCCCGAGCTTCGAGCATATGGCGCAGCAGATTGTCTTCCAGGAGAAGATCGACGCGATCGAGGACGCCGCTCAGCGGCTACGCCGCCTGGACGAGCAGTTACGCACCATCGTGCCGACCTGGTCCATGGCACGGGTCGTCGAGGCCTATCAGGCGATGCGCGGCGCCTCGTTCCTGGTCGCAGTGATCTTCGCGGCCGAGATCGGCGATGTGCGCCGCTTCGATACGCCGCCGCAGTTGATGGCCTTCCTCGGCCTGGTTCCGGGAGAGCGCTCGACTGGCGATACGGTCCGCCGGTCGAGCCTTACGCTCGCCGGCAATCGACGCGCCCGCCGCGCCTTGGTCGAAGCGGCTTGGACTTACCGCTACCCCGCCAGGGTCAGCGAAGCGCTGAGGCTCCGGCTCGAGGGTCTGCCGAAGGCTGTCCGCGACATCGCCTGGAAGGCGCAAATCAGGCTCTGCACTCGCTATCGCCGCCTGTACGCCGCCGGCAAGAAGCCACCAGTGGTCGTGGCCGCGATCGCACGCGAGATGGCCGCCTTCTTGTGGGCTATCGGTCGGGAGGTCGCACCGTCATAGACAGGTCTCGACCCGACCCGCTGCACAGCGTTGGGGGTGGGGCCACGGTGGGGAACTCCCGTCGCTAGTTATGTGGCCGAGCCAACCCGCTCGACGCCCGCCCTCTAGACAGAGGACAGCCCCGAGACGAAGACACGGAAGGCGGTATCCAACCCGCGGATGAGAGTCTGATCAACCGTCGTCTCAGAGCTCCACCCCCAGCCCTGTGCAGCTTCAGCCGATCCGACTGCTTCGCCCACGCCGAGCAGACCATCCGTCTTGCGCTCAGCCTTGACAGGGAACATGAGAGACTAGGCGCTGGCGAAGTCGGTACTCCACCCGACAATCAGGCACCCGAGGACCAGCGCCGCCAAAACTGTCCGCGACTTAGTGAAACGACCGTCCGCGACTTAGCAGGATCTCTGTCCGGCTTTTGCGAAATTCGCACTGGATGGGCTTGCCGGGCGCGATGTAGTGCCACTCGACACGGTGATCGTGCTGCCACTGCAGGATCGCCCACGACGTCAGCTCGGTGCCGTTGTCGGAGACGATCATCAGGGGCGGGCCGCGCACCTCGACGCGGAGCATCGATTTCCCGCGCCACGCGCATTCCTGAGAGCGGCGTGTCGACCACGAAGGGCCAGGCTCTCGCGAGTGAAGTCGTCGACCACCGGCAGGACCCCGGAACCGCCGCCGGTCGGCCTGAATGTCCGATACCAAGCCGAGGCTCCAGCGCTGGTTCGGTCCCTGCGGCAGTGTCATGGGCGCTCGCTGCCCAGCGCCCGCTTGCGGCCGCCGCGCTTCTTCACCGTCAGCCGTTCCTCCCAATAGAGACGGAACAGCTTCTTGTGATTCAGCTCGGTTCCCTTTCGCCGCAGCAGGACATGCTGCCGCCGGTAGCCGAACCGGCGCCGCTCGAGTGCCAGTTCCTCAGCCGCATCCGCACGGCGGTGCCGTCCGGCCGTCGCGACGCGTAGCGGAAGGTCTTCGGATCGAGCCCGTCTAGGCCGTAGGCACGCCGCTGCGCGTAGCACTTCTTTTCGATCGCCCAAGTCAGTTTCCTGGTCCTGGGCGTCAGAACTTTCCCCCCCAACGCTTCCATCAGCGTCGCGACGTTTGGCATCGACCCCGCCAGGCCCCATGGGAGTCCTACGATTCACTACTCAGGCACGACGCTCGAGCGGGCCCAACCCTGCCCTAAAACCAGATCGCAATAATCTTTCATCTTGATTAGGTCACCACCCGTAGCGTTGCCGATCTCGTCAAGACGGTCGCCCAGCTTTTCGAGCTGCATCGTCCTCTTGCCTTTGTCTAAGGATATGTTCCGAATAATGGGAATTGGTTGAGCGCTCTTTAAATAAGTTCGCTGTTCACCAGCAATTGTCCTGCCCTTTGAAATATTTAAGTTCAATACAAGGCTTAATATGAGGTGCGGTGCCGTAAACCAGTCCCATGTGAGGCTGCCAAGGGAATAGGCTATAATCGCGGTACGGTGCGGATCCCCCTTGGGGCGATAATACTCAACAGGTTGAATGACGTGCGGATGAGTGCCTAAAATCAGATCAACACCCTCTTCTACCAGGGCGTGAGCCGCTTCGATCTGTCCAAGCAGAGGAAAAAACTCGAATTCCACTCCCCAATGGATGGACGCGATTATAAAATCACAATCCTGTTCTTTACAATCAGCGATCTGAGCTCGCAGCAAATCTAACTCTGTAGGTACATGTCGAGACATGAGTCTAGACACGTGAATTCGGAATTCATGCCCTGGAGGCAATGCAAATCCGTTAAGGCTGTATGTAGCGGAAACAAAACCAATTTTGATCCCATTTTTTGTGAGGGTCTTGCATTTGCCATACTCGGCTTTATTCCGCGGGGCGCCAATGGTAAGTATTCCATCGCTTTCTGCGATGTCCTGCGTGCGAGTAAGCTCGTCAACACCAAGGTCATTTGCGTGATTATTCGCCATATTAAGGACGTCGAAACGCGCAGTGTTATGAGACGTCAATGTACGGTACTGCTCAATTGTGCAGCACATGCGAAACGAAGTTATATCAGGCATTACTTCATTGACTTTGTGAGCATCGGCAACCACGGATTCATAGTTTGCAAAGGACACGTCTTTATCGAAGACGACATCTTTAATTTGCGAGAAAAGCTGATTGTTTGATGCTTCCAGGTCCGCGGCCTGAATAAGATCGCCACACGCAGCTAGACTGACGGCGGTCTCTTCAACCCAGCCAGTCGGCAATGATATGTCGCCAGCTTTCAACGACGATAACGCGTCTGAGACCTCTCGCGAGGTTTTCGTAATGGGATACCTACTAGTGTAAAACCAGTACTCAAGGCCGTTGCCCGTCCCCTCTGGCGTGCCGTTTGCCACCTGGTGTAAAGGAAACTCCCACGATCCGCGGACTTCAGCCCTACGTATAGCTTCGAGCGCCTGTTCGTTGGGCTGGAAGACCTCAATTGGATCAATTGGAAGCCGGATTGTCATGGTGGTTGCTCCGATTTGGGGGGTAATAATCGATCTCAGAGATTGGCAAACACACTCCTGCCCGCGTACGCTGTCTTCGAAGCGATGCCGGCTTGCTCGCGGGTCAGGCAGAGCGGCGGGGCAAGACCAAGAATGTCGCCCTGCGGCATGGCGCGGCCGATGACGCCGTTTGCGGCAAGTGCCGTTGCCACCTGCGGCCCGATCTTCTGCGAGGCGTCGAAGAACACCCGGTCGTCCCCGTCGGCGACGAACTCGACCGCCGCCAGCATGCCGTCACCGCGAACCTCGCCGACATTTTTGTGGCCACCGACGGCGTTGGCAAGCTCCACACGGGAATAAGCGCTGGTCTCGCGGGCATTTGTCACCAGTTCCATCTCGTCGATCAGTTCGAGATTGGCCACGTCCGCAGCGACGCAGATCGGATGCGCCGAATAGGTCCAGCCATGGCCGAGCGAGCCTAACTTGTCGGAGCCCTCAACCAGCACCTGCCGCATCTTATCGGCGACGATGACGCCCGGCAGCGGCGCATAGGCCGAGGTCAAGCCCTTGGCGATGGTGATCAGATCAGGCTTGATGCCGTAATGGTCGGAGCCGAACATGGTGCCCATTCACACAAAGGATGCGTCGTGAAGCGGTTGGTGCACCATGTAGTCGACCTCGCCGTTTGCGACAGCCAGATGAATTGTGGGATGATGCGCTATCTGAATCTTTTTAACCGGATAGCCGAGTGCCTCTCGGCCACGCTGTACAACCAGATGTTGGAACACGGAGTTCTCATCTTCGCCTTTTATCGGTCGGACGACTATGCCCTTTCCAGGGAGATCTTGAGCCGACGCGCTGGGTGCGCGGGCAAAGGTGAACAAAGCAACGGCGGTTGCCAACTTTTTCAGAACTGACGGGATCAATCGCAACTTACTCAACGATCTACTGTTTTTGCTCGGTTCGCCTCGCGGAACGAAGGGAGTGAGGATCGCGAGGGGCCGCGAATCCCCGTCCTGCGCCGCTAACACGTTGCGCGGCGCAAAACCATCATCGAAAGGGCAAGCATGATTGTCTGATTAGAGCCAGTCATCACGCCAAGACCTTCCAATCATTGCTCGGAACGCACGAGCGGCCTCATCGGTGCTCAACACAAAACATTCTTCAGAGAAGCGATCTGCGAAGGGCGCCGCTCGCAAGCCATTCCATGCGAACTCCGCCCATACTAGATCGCTCAATTAGGATCGCATTGACACATTAGGCCATTTTTTTGACATACGCCGCCATATCAGCACTTGATGATCTTGAGTTCCCACCTGGCGGTTGCCTTGCTTTGTGGGCAATGCTCCGTCGCTATCCAGCTCGCAAGCGCGGCTCGATCGGCCCGCTTCAACCGGCGAAAACCAAAGATGGCGCAAAATCTCGGCGCATGGCGCCGCCCTGGTAAAATCATATTGGCAGAAATCTACCTTGCTGACGCCAAACTCCTCGGCCAGATACGAAACCGGCTCGTCGGGAGCCTCAGCCCCCGCGGTTGCGAAATATCCTTACGCGGCGAAAAACTTCAGTTGAACCGCCAGTCCAAGCCTCGATCCGGCCGCCCTGACGGTCAAAAGTCGATGTCGGCAAAAGGGAGGCTCCACTCCTGTCGATCGCCTCGAGCGAAACACGCTAACCAATACATCCACTCCGTCTGCCAAGAGTGAATTCTCAAGAAGCCGCCATGCCAGTCAATCCGTGCCGCCAACGTTCCACAACTTGGCCAAAATCGCAGTTTCGGGCCGATCAGGCCTACCTAACTGCCATCAAGGAACCCGCGAACTTCAAGCGATTGCGCTCAGTAGGCGCGTGGCTCGGGTTGATGACGCGGCGCTATCAGTCAGGCGAAGTAGATTAATAACGGCTATATCTTTCGACGCGGAGACACCCATGTGCGTTCGCTTCTCTATAAAGCCGCGGTAGTGATCCTAACCCGCAGCCGGACCAACAGCGACTTGCGCAATTGGGGTATAAAGCTGCGCGAAAAGATCGGATTCAAACGCTCCGCGTTCGCTCACCCGCAAGCTCGCCGTCATCATGCATGCGATGCTCCGCTTCGGTGGGCCGATGTGGCGGCAATTGTCAAAAGAGTGGCCGAATATGTCAATGCGATCCCCATTGCGCGATCTAATATCTCCCCGATGGAGCTCGCGTGAAACTGGCTTCTGCATTCGTCCTCTCAATGCGATTGAGAGCAGCTGCGCTTGGCTAGGAGAGCACACGGTGTGGGATGCCCTCTGGCGCGGCTCGCGCGATAGCAGGCCCACTCCATCTGCAAGCTTTTCGATTAAATCAAGGGGAACAACTATGAACTATTATCAAGATGGTGTTAGCCGCAGAACCTTCCTTAAGACCACTTCAGTGTTCGGAGGGGGGATCGTCGCGGCTGGAATGCCCCTATCCAGCGCGATCTGGGCTGCGGAAGGAAAGGTCCTCACAGCTGCTTCAACCAACGATATTTCCAAGATGGATCCCCAATTCTACACTGCGGTCTCTGAAGTGAGCGTGATGGAGTGTCTCTATTCGAAGCTCACGCGATTCAAGCCGGGCTCCGAATGGGGCTGGGAGTTAGAAGCGGCCGAAAAACTGGAGCAGGTCGATCCAACCCATATCCGCTTTCGCCTAAAAAAAGGAATCAAATTCACTGGCGATTACGGCGAACTTACCGCCGGGGACGTAAAATTTTCCTTTGAGCGGGGGATCAAGCACAAATCGCCGGTCAAAGATAATTGGGGCTCGCTCGATCACGTCGAGATAGAAGATGACTATACTGGCGTAATCGTACTCAAGACCCCGTTCATGCCACTCTTTAACATCGCATTCCCTTATGCGGTAGGCCATATCGTATCCGAAGATGCGGTGATGAAGGCAACCAAGGACGGCGGCGATTTCGGCATGAATCCACCATCGTTCTCGGGACCGTATGTGCTTGCCGAATATAAGCCAAATCAGCATTTGCTATTGACCCGCAATCCGGATTGGGCGGGTTCGAAGCCAGGCTTTGACGAAATCCGCGTGGTCCTGATCGGCGACACCAAGACGGCAGAACGCGCCTATCAGGCAGGCGACATCGACTTCACTGGTATCACTCTGGATTCTCTGGCAAAGTTCAAGAGCAATCCGCCGGCCGACACCAAGATTGAGGAACATCCCTCACTGAACTACCACTGGATTGGCATGAATGTGGATCATCCAAAACTGAAGGACATCAACGTCCGCAAGGCGATTCAGTGGGCGATCAATGTGCCGCAGATCCTGGAAGCCGCATTTGCGGGACAGGCGGAGGTCGCAACGGGGACAATTCCTCCAGGTCTTCTGGGGCATCGTGACAAAGCGCTTGTCCCGCCGGAAGGCGATCTCGCGAAGGCCAAGGAGTTCTTAGAAAAGGCCGGTGTGAGCGAGCTGAACCTGACCATCGATTGCCTGAACGAGAGCCTTTTTTCGACTATAGCCCAGACTGTGCAAGCTCAATTGTCGCAGATTGGCATCACGGTCGAGATCAATGCTCAGGATGCCGGCTCGTTCTGGACGCTCGGCATGGAATCCGAAGGCGATCGCTGGAAGGACATGCAGCTCACTGTCATGTGGTTCAGCAATTTGCCGGACCCCTACTATGCGACGTCATCCTTCCTACAAAGTCGAGTGGGGGTCTGGAACTGGGAGCGATTCCGCAGCGAGCGCTTCGACGAGCTGAGCGCCAAGGGGGCCACGATGAGCGATCCGAACGAGCGGGCGAAGGTCTATCAAGAGATGCAGGATCTCATGGAGGAATCCGGTGCCTACCGGTTCCTTACTCATGGGGGCAACCCGGTCATGTATCGCACCACGCATACGCAGGCCGTAACTCGTCCTGACGGCTACCCGCTGTATGTAGATTTCAAGGCAGTTTAGCTCCAGGCAACGTAGCAATATGTGGCTGTATTTTGCCAAACGTACCATCCTCGCGGTCGCAATCATTGCGATCGCGGTGACGCTATTGTTCCTGATGATCATGGCAGTCCCCGGCGATCCTGCCGTGGTTATGCTCGGCCCGCGAGCGACGCTCGAAATGAAGGAGCAGCTTCATCAGCAGATGGGACTCGACAAGCCGCTCGTTGTGCAGATCGGTACGTTCTTCGGCGGGCTTCTCCGCGGCGATCTCGGCTTCGACGTATTCAGCCGTAGACCTGTTGCCGACATCGTCTTTGAGCAATTGCCATATACAATAGAACTGATCTTGGTATCGATCTTATGGGCGGTCGTGATAGCCGTGCCGCTCGGCTGCTTCTCGGCGATGCGGCGCAACACCCTGGTCGACCATGTGGTCGGCGTCGTGACAGTGGCCACGATCGCGATTCCTTCCTTCGTGATGGCAGTCTATGCGGTGCTGATTTTTGCCGTGAGCCTGCGCTGGTTGCCCGCGATCGGTGTCGGCAATGGATTCTGGGACGGACTCACTTATCTTGTCCTGCCAGCTTTTGCGATAGGGATTGGCTGGGTGGGCTACATCTCGCGACTAGTACGGGCATCCATGCTTGAGATTCTGGGGGAAAACCACGTGCGCACGGCTCGCTCCTTCGGGATCTCTGAATGGCGCATTGTTGCGCGCTATGCGCTGCCCCTCGCGATCTTGCCGACCGTAACCATCCTCGGGATAGGCGTCGCGTGGCTACTTTCGTCCGCTGTCTTTATCGAGGTTGTCTTTGCGAGACCTGGCATCGGGGCTTTGATTGTGAACGCCGTAAATACCCGCAACTATCCGGTTGTGATGGGCGTCGTGCTCGTTAGCACTGTAATTATTGTTACCGCCACGACGCTCTCAGATCTTGTCAACGCATTTCTCGATCCGAGAACCCGGGAAAAGCTCTGACATGGTAAGCTTTGAAGCCGACACTCCAGAAATCAACGACGCCATCGACACCGGCGCATTTGGCGCCTTCCTTCGACAATTATGCAAGAACCGTCTGGGCACGCTCGGAGGAGTGCTTGTCGTACTCATCGCCGCAATTGCGGTGTTAGCTCCGCTGATTGTCACTCATGATCCGATCCAGATCATGGTAGGGCCGCGTCTGGCCGCACCTTCGCTGGATTTTCTGCTAGGCACGGACCAACTGGGCCGTGATACATTCTCGCGCGTCATCATGGGAGGCCGCATCCCGCTCCTTGTCGCCTTCGCCTCTCTCGGCGGTGCGCTGGCGGTCGGGGTCGTGCTCGGTCTCATCGCAGGCTTCGGGCCGCGTTGGCTGGACAATTTGCTCCTGCTCATCTTCGATACCATACGCTCCTTTCCCAGCATCATCTTTGCGTTGGCAATCATCGCTCTTCTGGGACCAAGCCTAGTCAACATCATTTTAGTGATAGCGATAACGTGTATGCCGGGCTATGCGCGCGTGGCGCGTACCCAGGCCCAAGCGCTGCAGAGCAGTGAATACATCGCAGCAGAGCGCAGCATGGGGGCGGGCACGACACGCATCCTCGCCGTGCACGTCTTGCCCAACGTCATCGGTCCCCTTGTCATTCTCGTGAGCATGGACGTGCCGGCCGTCATTGCCACTTCGGCCGGTCTCAGTTTTCTAGGTATGGGTGTGCGGCCTCCGACACCTGACTGGGGAGCAATCCTCAACGATGGCTATAGCTACATCAACCAGACTCCCTGGATCGTGATCGCTGGCGGCATCCCGATTATCCTCGCAACCCTAGGCTTCACGTTCTTGGGCGAAGCGTTGCGCGATATGTTCGATCCCAAGCTACGGAAAGACTTATGACGCACGACGATCCGACACCGCCGCCGTCGTCCAGTCGCCCGCTTCTTGAGATATGCGACCTGAATCTCGATTTCGGTACACCGCGGGGACGCATCCATGCCCTGCGCAACGTTTCGCTCGATGTTCCTGCCGCACAGGTGGTTGGCATTGTCGGCGAAAGTGGATCCGGAAAATCCACCCTCGCTTATACAGTGATGGGCCTGCTGGCCGAAAATGCAGATGTGACAGCCGGCAGCATTCTGTTCGAAGGACGAGACCTGCTCACTATGACGGCTCAGGGGCGTCGGAGCCTGCTCGGTGATCGTCTGTCAATGATTTTTCAGGATCCGATGACCGCACTCAACCCGGTGCGGACCATCGAGAGCCAGATGATCGATATCCAGCACCACGAACAAGGAAGCCGCAGCGAAAAGCGCGCTCGTGCCGTCGACATGCTTCACCGGGTCGGTATTCCCGATCCCAAAAATCGGCTAGGTGCCTATCCGCATCAGTTCTCCGGTGGCATGCGCCAGCGCGTTTGTATCGCCATGGCGCTTCTAGTGAAACCGGCGCTACTCGTCGCCGACGAGCCAACCACTGCGCTTGATGCAACGCTGGAAGTGCAGATCATTCATTTGCTCAAGGATCTGCAAAAAGAAATCGGTTGCTCGATTCTCTTCGTTTCCCACCATCTCGGCGCGGTGGCTGAGTTGTGCGACCGGGTCGCCGTCATGTACGCCGGCGAAGTGGTGGAGCAGGGTGCTGTTCGGGACATCTTCCGCAATCCTGCTCATCCCTACACGCGCGCGCTGCTTGAGTGCGACCCGGGGCGGATCAGAAAAAGCACGCGCACTTTGCCAACTATTCCCGGTGAGGTGCCCAGTCTCCTCGGCGCCAAGGTAGGATGCATCTTCCGCACACGTTGCCAACATGCGTTCGACCGCTGTGTGCAAGAGAACCCGGTCGAGTACCGCATCGGCGTGGACCAAGTCGCCCGATGCCACCTCCTCGGTCAAGAGCGGTTGGTTTCGGCATGAGCGCGCTGCTTCGGGTTGAGGACCTCCGGGTCCGCTTCCGCACCATGGGTCCACTGAAGGCGCTCGCGACGGGGACGAACGCCCCCTTCCTTGACGCGGTATGTGGTGTGTCCTTTGAAATCAGCAAGGGTGAGACGCTGGCCCTCGTCGGCGAAAGCGGCTCGGGCAAATCAACCATCGCACGCACGATAATCGGCTTGCAGCGGGCTTTGAGCGGCAGCATCAGCTTCGACGGACAGGAGATTGAGGAACTCACCGGGGCGGAACGCAAACCCTACTTGCGGCGCATGGCGATGATGTTCCAGGATCCAATTGGCTCCCTCTCGCCGAGGCTGACCGTTCGGTCGCTCCTCACAGAACCTTTTCGTATACATGGGCTGAAGGAGCGCGATGCCGGAGTGGAAGCAGCGCGCCTGCTTCGATTGGTCGGGTTGCCGGCGGATTTTGCTCGCCGTTATCCCCATCAGCTTTCCGGAGGTCAGGCCAGGCGCGTGGGCATCGCGCGAGCCCTTGCGCTCGAACCCGATTTGATCATCGCCGATGAGCCAACTGCAGGGCTCGATGTCTCGGTGCAGGGCGAGGTGCTCAACCTTCTCGCGCGGCTTCAGGACGAACTCGGCATGGCGATCCTGATTATCACGCACAATCTTAACGTGGTGCGCCACATGACCGATCGCATGGCGATCATGTATCTCGGCCGGTTTATTGAACTCGGCTCGACCGAACATATCTTTGATCAGCCCCGCCATCCCTACACCGAGGCGCTGCTTGCGGCCAATCCCGAGCCTGACCCGGATGCGGTGTTCAATAGGATCGAGCTCAAGGGTGAGGTGCCGAGCCCGATGAGGCGGCCATCCGGCTGCGAGTTCCACACCCGCTGCCGTTACGCGCAGGATATCTGCAGCCGCGTCTTCCCCGAATCTTCAACCAGCCCGGATGACCCGGAGCACAGCTTCCGATGCCATTTCCCACTCGCGCGTGAAGTCATCTCTGGCTTCGGGCGGCCACACCATACCCTAGTAGGAACCAAGTGATGGTGACTAAGGAAGTCTCGGCTCAGGAACCATTGATCAGAGCCACAAGCTACGATGGGCTGCGATGCAGATAGCCGAGACGAAGGTGTGGACGCATGTAGCGGGTGACGATGCGCCAACAGTCCTTGAGCTTGGCGAACAGGTTCACAGGTTCGCGACCTTGTGGCGTGATGATAAAAGCGGTGTCGTAGGTTGCGAGCCGGGACAAGCCGTTTCGCTCCGAGATCCGAAGGGCCCGCACGGAAGCGCTCGAAGACCTGGCGGTGGAATATCTGGCACGCGGTCTTTCGGCGCGCGACATCGAGGATGAGCGGTGCCGGAGATCGATCGAGGCATGTTCTTGCAGCCGAAGGCGGGAACGCGATGTCGCGCTGCTTCGTCTTCCCCTCCCCGTCGTCCTTGGCCTTCGCCTTGGCCTTGGAGAACTTCACAGTAGAGCGCGCGTCCCGGTCCATCTGGCGCAACTTGGCTGCTTATTCTGCCGCTGGTCCGGCACGTTTCCTGCCTTGATTTCGGCCTTTTTCAGTATCGCTGTTGCGCTGTTTCGGCGCCGCCACGATCGTGGCATCCACGATCTGGCAATCCATCGCCAGCTAGCCGGCCTTGCCGAGGTGCTTGTCAGCTTGTCGAACCGGGCAACAGGTTCTCCACCGCCCCGGCCTGCGTGAGGTACTCCCTAACCAACCAGATCGTTTTGGCGTCGGGAACGCAAGAAGCAAAGCCGGTCATGGATATGAAACTCGGCCTCATCGTCCGAGAGGCTGAAAGCGATGGCTGACTACCGCGGCGCCATGGAAATGGGCAACTGTCGCCTTGGACGACAATCACTTCCCCGGTGTTTGCGCTAGATGCTGACTCACTTCGAGGGGCACGGCGAAGCTGGCCTTGACGCGATCCATTACAACCATGGTCTTGAATCCCTTGATGTCATGGTTTTCGTAAAAGAAGCGACGCGTGAACTCTTCATAGTCCTCCATGTCCTTGGCGGTTACGATAAGAATGAAGTCCGCATCCCCTGTAACATAGAAGCCAATCATTACCTCATGCGTGTTGCGAATTGCCGCTTTGAATCGATCGACGATGTCCGCCCTTTCCCGTTCGAGGGATACCAAAACGATCATGGTGATATGGCGGCCCACTGCCTTGGGTGAGACAATGGCAACATCCGCTTCTATCACCCTTTCAGCGCGTAACCGTTTCAAGCGCCGTTGGCATGCCGTTGGGGACAGATTCACGATTTCAGCTAGTTCTTCTGACGTAAGCCGGTTGTTCTTCTGGACAGCTCCAAGAAGCGCGACATCTATACGATCCAGCTCGGTCATTCCGCGATCCTGCGCAATCCAGCAAACGGTCGCCGGAACCTTTGCATTGACATCAAGTATAGCTCCGCTATTAAGGGAGCTTTCTTCGGGAGCGCGGTTCTTTTCGCTGCATTTCTTTTCCCGTTATACCTAACAGAACTTGCCTGATTTAAAGTGTGTTGCGATTATTGATCCGCGTCATCCGCAGCTGGACCGAGGTCTGATCATACCTATATTGTTCTCGACCGCGATTTCGGTACCGAAAGGGTTCGAAAGCTTCTGGAGACGCTCTAGAATTCTGTTTGCTTGCTGGCCGAGCGCGAGTCGGGGGATGCCCCGGTTGGCAAACCTCTTCGAGTGACCAAGTTCAATTGGATAGAGGCGCAATTCGGTAAGTTGATTGTGCTCAAATCGGCTGACGGCGATAATGCTTTCGTAAAAGACCGGGTCCGCGAATCCCGGGTCGGTCTTGTAGCCTCTCGCCATCTCATCGACTGTCACCTCGGCATCAGTGTCGCTCCGCAAATCCTTGCCATGAGCGGTGAACATGTCGGCGCCAACGGGCGTCCGCAAGTCGTCCATGATGAAGTTCCCAACGCTGTAGAGAATCGGCCTGCCCTTGTAGATCTCAATGCCTCTAAGCTGGTGCGGTCCATGCACGATATATGCATCGGCCCCGGCATCGATCATTTTGTGCGCAAAGGATCGTTCGTAGTCGGGCAACTGCTGGCTCCAATTCCCGGGCTCATGCCCATGGTTGGTGACGATGCAGAAGTCAGCGAACTGCTTGCCCCGGCGAACGTTTCGTAGGATGTCGGCGACATCGCTTTGATCGGGTTCGTAGCTGAAGCCGACCTGCTCGCCCGCCTTGTACCTCGCTCCAGCGAGCGCGAGGCCGTTTTGATCGTTACGGCCAGGCCTGTAGGTGGGCAGCGCATCGCGGACTTGCCTCAAGTTCTCGAGCATCGCCGGAGGGACTACGATGCTTTCTTCCAGACGAAGGGCAGAGAGGCCGGGTCTGCCCGGCGCCTCGCCGGCAGGATCGCACGCGCGAGACATGGGAGTAAACGTCGTGGCAAATGAAACGAGCGCGACCCGACCGCGTGGGGTCTCCAAGAACCGAGCGGCGCCGGCTTGTGCAAGGTTTTCGCCAACACCTGCGTAAACGATTCCGTTCTGATCCAGTGCTCGGCACGTCTCGCGCATGCCTTCAACACCCCAGTCGAAGGTATGATTGTTGGCGTAGCTCACCAGGTTGAAGCCCATGGCCTTCAGATCGGGCCCGAGTTCTGGCAGGCTGACGTGATATGCGCCCCCATACTCGGCCTGCGGACTTCCGGTGAACGATCGGATGTCAAAGATGTTGGTTTCCATATTGCCGAACGTGACATCGGCGTCACGAAGGATCTTTACGATGTCGTCAAAGCCGGCATGCTGACCCTTCGTCAGTGGCCGAGTCACGATCAGGTCGCCCACCGCGACCATCGTGAAACCGTCCGCAACATTCGTTGCGATTGAGCCGGTCGGATCATAGCTCCCGGTCTGCTGGGCGAGAGAAGAACCCTTCTCGTGTGGATCTTTTTCCATAAGCTTCGCTTTATTTGTTTTCTTGCTGCACTTGGCGTGATGTTCACGTCAGCGCCGCACTCGAGATCTTCGATCGGGTGAGAGGGGCTGGGGCTATGCCACATCGGTGAGCTAAGGAGGATTGGCCGCCGCAGCCGGTTGGGCCGGGATGTCGGTGGCCGGAGCACGCACATGACAGGCCACGACGCGCCCGTCTGCCATCGGCACCAAAGGTGGCACGTCGATGCGGCACCGCTCGACAGCGAGCGGGCAGCGCGGGTGAAACGCGCATCCGCTCGGCGGGTTGATCGGGCTCGGCACCTCGCCTTCCACCGGTGCCTCCAGCCGAGCCCGCGTCGGATCCGGAACCGGAGCTGCCGCGATCAGCGCTTCGGTGTAGGGATGGATCGGCTTGGCGAAAAGCGCCTCGCAGGGCGCAAGCTCCACGATCCGCCCCAAATACATGACTGCCACGCGATGCCCGATATGCTCCACCACGCCAAGGTCATGCGAGATGAAGACGAAAGCGATGCCCATCTGCTGTTGCAGATCCAGAAGCAGATTCAGGATCTGCGCCTGCACCGAGACGTCAAGGGCTGACACCGCCTCGTCGGCGATGATGAGCGAGGGGTTGAGCGACAGGGCTCGTGCAATGCCGAGCCGCTGGCGCTGACCGCCCGACAACTCGGACGGCAGCCTGTGCATCATCTCCGGCGACATTCCGACTTTTCGGAGAAGCTCCGCGGCGAATGCCTGACGCTGCTTCCGGCTGAGCCGCTCGAAATTCTCGACGGGTTCCGTGATGATCTGTCCAGCGGTGAGGCGCGGGTTCAGCGACGAGTAAGGATCCTGAAAGACCATCTGCATCCGACGGCGCCAGGCGTGAAGCGCGGCTTTCTTGAGGCCCGCAATATCGGTCCCGTCGATCAGCACGCGCCCGCCCGTCGGTTCCACGAGCCGCATCAGGAGCCGTGCCACGGTGGACTTGCCGCAGCCGGATTCGCCTACGATGCAGAGCGTCTCGCCTGCCTCGACGCAAAAGGATACACCCTCCACCGCCCGGATCACCGGAATGCTTTTCTTGAAGATTCCCGAGCCGAGCGCATAATGCTTGGTCAGATTCTCCACTTTCAGCAGCGGACCGTTCATGCGCCCATTACCTCTTCGGCGCGCCAGCAAGCCGCGGCGTGGCTCGACCCGACATCAAGGAAGGGGGGCCTCTTCTCGCGGCAAATATCGATAGCGAACGGGCAGCGCGGCGCAAAGCTGCACCCGACAATGGGCTCGCGAAGACTTGGGACAATGCCGGGAATTTCCGGAAGGCGGCGCTGTCGGCCGCGCCGCCGATCCGGCACCGATCGCATGAGGCCCTGAGTGTAGGGATGCGCCGGACGCGCAAACAGATCTATCACGTTCGCTTGTTCTACGATCCGGCCGGCATACATCACGATCACGCGTTGGCATGTCTCGGCGACAACGCCCAGGTCATGCGTGATGAACATGACGGCCGTTCCCGTGCGCTCTTTCAGGTCGACGATGAGCCGCAGGATCTGCGCCTGGATTGTGACATCTAGCGCAGTCGTCGGCTCATCGGCAATCAACAGTTCCGGGGAGCAGGCGAGAGCCATGGCGATCATGGCGCGCTGGCGCATGCCGCCGGACATTTCGTGCGGATAGTTGTTGACGCGCCGCTCGGGGTCCGCGATGCGGACGAGCCGCAGCATCTCTTCTGCTTTCTTCATAGCCGCCGAGCGGGAGGCTTTCGTGTGGATCTGCACCGCCTCTGCGATCTGGCGGCCGACCGTATAGACCGGGTTCAGGCTCGTCATCGGCTCCTGGAAGATCATGGCGATCTGGTCGCCGCGGATCTTTCGCATCTCCCGATCCGACAGATCAAGCAGGTCGCGTCCGTGGAAGCG
The DNA here is from genome assembly GCF_004791945.1 of Mesorhizobium sp. M3A.F.Ca.ET.175.01.1.1. NCBI lineage: Bacteria > Pseudomonadati > Pseudomonadota > Alphaproteobacteria > Hyphomicrobiales > Phyllobacteriaceae > Mesorhizobium > Mesorhizobium sp. M3A.F.Ca.ET.175.01.1.1. The sequence goes on from NZ_SRTP01000020.1 coordinate 32,516, forward strand.
GACCTCGCCGCCGACGGTCCTGGCGCTCACCTTCGGCAGCAGGCGAAGGATCGACAGAGCGGTGACACTCTTCCCGCATCCCGATTCGCCGACAACGCCGAGCGTCTCGCCTTTTTTGACCTGGAAGCTGATGCCGCCCAAGGCACGGGTGACGCTGTCTTCGCCAAAGAAATGCGTTTCGAGGTTTCGCACGTCGAGAAGCAAGTCGTTCCGTGCGGTTTGATGCATCTGCATGTCAGCGTCTCCGCTTTGAGCGGGGATCGAACATATCGCGCAGTCCGTCCCCGAGCAGGTTGACGGCAAGGACCGTGACGGCAAGACAGATACCGGGGGCGAAGATCGTCATTGGCGCGATGGCGAGATACAGTCGTGAACTGGCAATCATATTGCCCCAGCTCGGAATCTCGGGCGGCACGCCCACGCCGAGGAAGCTCAGCCCCGCCTCCGTCAGGATCGCGCTTGCGCAGACGCCGGCGCTCTGGACCATCAGCGACGGAATGGTGCTCGGCAGGATGTGCCGCCAAAGGACCTTGGGCAGGCGCGCGCCGCCGCAGAGCGCGGCCTCCACGTAGGGACGCTCGCGAACCCCCAGAACCACCGAGCGAACCAGCCGTGCGATGCTTGGCGTCTCGGGGATTGCGATGGCGACGATGAGGATGCCGATGCCGGGGCCGGTCAGAGAAATGAGCGCAATCGCCAGCAGAATCGTCGGGATCGACATCAGGCCGTCCATGACCCGCATGGCGATATTATCGAAGCCGCGGACATAGCCGGCGATGACACCGATTAGAAGGCCGCCCAGAGCTGCACCAGCCGCCGCCGCCAACCCCACCAAAAGTGAGATCCGGGCACCGTAGATCGTTCGCGTAAACACATCCCGGCCCAGATTATCGGTTCCGAACCACATTTCGGCGGAAGGCGGCTGAAGGCGTTTGAATGGATCCATGTTCAATGGATCGCCGGCGTAAAGCGGGGCAGCGAGTGCCAGAATGATCAACAGAGCCAAGAGGCCGCCGCCTATCACGACCAGCGGATGACGCATTGCCAGGCGGGGAGCGTCAGAGATTCGCAGGCGAGCCGTCGGGACGTATTCAACTGATGCGGACGAAATCGTCATATCAGTACCGTATACGGGGGTCGATCAGCGTGTAGGCCAGATCGATCGCGAGATTGACAAGGACATACAGACCCGAGGTCAGGATGAGCACGCTCTGGATGATGGGATAGTCGCGATTGTTGATCGCATCGACGACCAGACGACCGATACCGGGTATGTTGAATACTGTCTCCGTGAGGACGACTCCGCCGATCAAATAAGCGAAGCTTATGCCGATGACGGTCAGGATCGGGACGCCGGCATTCTTCAAGGCATGGTGGAAAAGCATGGCATAGGACGAAGCGCCCTTGGCGGCGGCCGTTCGCATATAGTCTTCCGTCAGAACCTCGAGCATGCTCGCCCGGGTAACTCGGGCAATGAATGCAATGTAGCCAAGACTTAACGCCACGGTGGGCAGGACCAGATGCACGAACCAACGTCCGATACCCAGCTCGATTGGCACGTATCCCTGTACGGGCAGCCAGTGTGCCCTGATAGCGAAGAAGTAGATGAGGAAAAAGCCTATGACAAAGACGGGGATGGAATAACCAAACGCTGAAAAGGCCGTGAGGAGCCGATCCACCAGACCGCCGGTTCGCCACGCGGCAAGGATGCCGAAGGAGACTCCAATCGTCACCGAAAGAATCATCGTCAGGATCGACAGCGAAATGGTCGGTTCAAGCCGCTGCGAGATGAGCTCGAGAACCGGTCGGCCGGCAAAGATCGAGGTGCCGAAATCGCCGCCGAGCATGTCCCGCACCCAACGTATGAACTGAACCGGCATAGGATCGTTCAGTCCCAACTGCTCGCGGATGCCGGCGATCATCTCCTCCGTCGCCGACCTGCCGGCGATGATCGCCGCCGGATCGCCGGGCGCCAGCCTGAGAAGCAGGAACACGAAAACTCCGACCATCGCCATGACGGCGATGGCCGAAACCATCCTGCGAAGGATGTAGGCAGCCATTCGGGCTCAGGCCTTCTGCATGTTCCACATCGGCACGATTTGGGGCATGCCAATGAGGCCGGTGAGCGTCTTGCGTCGCGCGATTGGCGAGACGTATTTTCCCAATCTTACATCGCCGACGAAATCCCACCATACTTTTTGCATTTTGCGGGCCAGTGCTTTGCGCTCTTCAAGCGATTCAACATCCGCCCATTTGACCCGCAGCGCCTCATATTCGTCGTTCTTCGGCCAGCCGTACCAAGCCTTGTCGCCATTCGCGAGGAGGAATGGTGAGGCGAGCGGATTGCCGAGGGAATAATCGGGTTCCGATGTGATGAACATGCTCCAGCCTCCGTTCTCGACAGGGTCTTTGCTTGCCCGACGCGTGGAAAGCTCACCCCAGGTCATAGACGAGAGCTCGGCATTGACTCCAATCTTCCGCAGCGACGCGGCTAAAAGCTGGGAGGCATTATCGCCCGCGCTCCAGTCCGTCGCAGTTAGAATGACGACCTTCTCGCCGGCGTATCCGGCTTCCTTCAGGAGCCGCTTGGCTTTGTCCGGGTCGCCGCCCTTCTTGTACCATCCCGTGTTTTCGTCGTTGGACACCGGCGTCGTGTCTCCAAAGATCGAAGTGACCGTGTTGAAGTACTTTGGGTTGCCGAACGCGCCGCGCAACATCACCTCCTGATCGATTAGGTGAAGCACCGCCTGGCGCGCCTTGACGTTGTTGAATGGCGGCTGCAGGAAATTCATTCGCACCATCATGTCCCACCCTCCTCTGTCTAGAACCTGGAGTTCAAGGTTGGGATCGCTCTCGATCACCGGGAAAAGATCGACTGGCGGGCTCTGCAGGTAATCAATCTCACCAGCTTGTAAGGCCGCGAGAGCAGTCTGCTGATCGGCAATGTTGTCCCAGATGACACGATCGACGTTGACGATCTTCCCGCCGGCCAATCCATCGGACGGCTCTTTGCGCGGCACGTATTTGTCGTTGCGGCCGTAGGTGACGCTCGCACCCGGCTTGGCGAGAGCTTCATTGAACCTGAACGGTCCCGAGCCGATATTTGTGGTCACCTGTTCGGTTGCGGGGCGATTCGCGTCCTTTTCGCGCATGATGAACAGGCACGGGGGAGTCAGGTCCGCTAGGATATCGATCAGCACCCCAAGCGGATCCTTGAGCGAGATCGTGAACGTCTCGTCGTCCTTCGTCGAAATGTCGCTGGCCCTGGCCATGATAAGTTGCCCGCCGGGATGGACCTGTCCCCAGCGACGGATCGAGGCGACACAGTCCGCCGCGGTGACGGGAGTGCCGTCATGCCAGCCCAGACCGTCCCGGAGCTCGAATGTATAGGTCTTCTTGTCGTCGGAAACGCCCCACTTCGCCACCATTTGCGGCTGCGGCATGAACTTGGAGTCGAGCGAGAACAGGGTGTCGTAAATCGCCGCGCCGTGATCAGCGGTAATGTTAGTCGCCGTCCAGATCGGATCGAAAACGCGGAGGTCACCCTTCACCATTCGAACGGTCTGCCCCACCGTCGGTGTCGTCTGCGCCCGCAGAACCGACGGGATCGACACAGCCAATCCGGCGGCAATTCCCATCTTAAAGACGTGGCGTCGAGAGATCGTCATGTTTGTCCCCTTTTGAGTTTGTGGTGCACCTATTCCAATTTCGTCATGCACCAGCGGCCTTCCTACCGGGCGCTACCAGTTAGACAGTACAGCCAGTGTGCTTCCCGTATGCTTCCCTGGTGCTTCGCTTCGCTGATGCCACATTGGCGAGCATCGGTCCCGTTTCCCGCAATTTGGGTCAAGAATTCGCAGATATCCGCGCCCAGTCACGGCGAACCTCCGAAAATTCTCGCGAGGTGTGGAGCGTCGCAGAGGCAGAGTTGGTTCGTTCCTACCGACCAGTACCTGCACTTTCTTTGTTCGCTCTCCGCCCAGATTGCACAGGGATCGTCTGCCATTTTGCCTCTCTCATGGGAGTTCCACGATTGAGATTAGCTCGCAATATTTGGATCGCGTTGACACTTTCGGCCATTGTTTTGACATGTGCTGCCATATCCACGTAACGACGCCGAATCTGCTGAAGGCCTAGATCGAGCACGTCTTCGCGAAGAACTTCGACGGATTGGTGGGCGCAAGGTCGGCAACTTATCCGAGAGCACATCGCGGTGGCACGCTGCACCCTCAAGCGGATGATGGCCGGCCGCCACGGCAACGCTCGCCGAGACGATCAATGGCCCCTCAGAAGCCCTAAGTCATCATCGGCGCGGACCATGGCACAGGCTACGCTGACCTGAGTCACTTGTTCAACAATCGACGGCTGCCGGAACCCTAGGGGCAATATCCCTCCGCCGAAGCCGGATAACGCACCACGCCATACTGCGGACCCAGCCATTGCGACGTGACTCAATCCAAATGGTTCGGGCAAATGGGCTTCCAATCCCGGGCTCGGAGCAAAATAGGCGCTGCCCGCATCAACGTCAGCTGCGGCCCCGACCAACCAACCTGTCGGAAAAAGTAGCTCAGCAATATCAAGTGGCGAGGAATGCCAAGCATTCGAAGGCGAAGCTACCAAGCTTGTAGAACATCTCAGCGATTACGAAGGCGATCGTGAAGGGCACCAACTCGCGCTTCGCTACGCCGCTTATTCCGATCGCCTGGGTTAGTGAAAACATTTTCTATCAAATCACAATTGGGGGCCTCCATCATCGTCCGTCCGGGTCCGCCTGGCTCTGGCGCGGACCTCAGCAGCTCGCGGTCGGGAGTTCCTAGCCGGCACGCCGCACGCGATCTGGACCTAGAGAGAAGCCTAGCGGCGCCGGACAGCGGCGCGTCGGCGGAGCCAAACGCCGGCGATCACCATCGCAAGGACGGCAAGCACGGCCGCGATATAGAGTATCTCGGTCGTGCCGTCGCCCCCATCAGGAGCCACGCCGAATATTCGCTCGATAAAGTCCATCTCTGTCTTCTCCTTGGGATGAATGCTCACTCAGCTATATGTGTCCCCTCACGGGCGCCTAGGCCTTCCCAGTCCCGAGCACCTCGAAGCCACCGCTCTTGAGTGCGGCATTGAGCGCAGTGACCTCGTCATTCACGACCTCGTCCAGCTTTTTAATCTCGCTGTCGACCCTCGACATGATCTCATCGGAAACATGACGGGCCTGCACGGTCGGCGCCGCGTCGCCGATTTCGACCACGGTGACGAGGTCGATCAGCTTATCATGCCAGCCAGCAGGATTACGGTCGTCGCTGTCGCGCGGCGTCTCCCGCTTGATGTCGACCAGCGTTCCCTCGATCGCCTCGAGCCGCCCGAACAGTGCCTGCGTGCGCTCGCCAAGCGATTTGTCACTGCCGCCGAGCCGCTTCTGCAGATCCGCGAGTTGACGCTTTAGGAGCCGGATCCGATTGACCGCCTGATTGAGCGATGAGACCTTGCCGAACAGCTCTTGTAAGAGCACGAACTGCTCGGCGAAGTCCTTGTCAGTCGTCGCTACGCGGGGGTCCTTGACGACGGTGAGGCCGGCCATCTGACTCTTTCCGTCCGCCTGCAGCTCAACCTTATAGCTGCCGGGTACCACCGCCGGGCCGCTCGGATCCTCGTCCTCCATCGCGAGAGGCTCGTACTTCCGGGTTATCAGCGATTTGTCGAGTTTGGATGGTCCCCGATGCTTGAGGTCCCAAACGAAACGGTTGAGGCCGGCCTTAGTGCCCGGCTTCTTATCGAAGGACGCTTCTTGGTCGTCGCTCGTGAAAGCGATGATGGTCTTTCCCGTGGCGTCCTGGAAAGTGAGCTTGACCGGGCCCTCCGCATCCTCGGGCAGCCAGTAATAGACGATCGCTCCGATCGGCGGGTTTTCGCCGCAGTCGAGATAGTGGCGATGGCTCCGTCCACCCTCCAGCTCCACGCCCTCTGTGCCGGCGCCGATGCCGAAAGCCGGGCTGTAGCTCATGCCGGCCTTGGAACCTTTCCGGGCCCCGTACCGGAGCTTGGTCCGGACCGTGGGGCGCGGGCTCATCAGCCTCGCGTCGTTCTGATCCACGGCCAGCTCGCGCAAGGCCGTAATGTCGTCGAGGATCCAGAAGGACCGGCCATGAGTGCCGGCGACCAGATCGCTTCCCTTGATCTTGAGATCGTAGACCGGCACCACGGGCAAGCCGCCGGCCAGACGCGACCAGTGCGCGCCCTCGTCGAGACTGAAGAAGACCGCCGTCTCGGTGCCGACGAAGAGTAGTCCCGGCCGCACCGGGTCGGCTCGCACCACGCGCGTGATTTCGCCGTTCGGCAAGTTGCCATTGATCGGCTGCCAACTCTTGCCGCCATCCCTGGTGCGGAAGAGATAAGGTTGATAGTCGGCGAGCTTGTAGCGTGTCGCCGCTACATAGACGGTATCGGCGTCATGCGACGAGATCTCGACGCAGCCGACATAGGCGAGTTCGGGCATGGCGTCGGGCGTGACGTTCCTCCAGTCGATCCCGTCGTTCCGCGTCACATGGACGAGGCCGTCATCGGTAGACGCCCAGATCTCCCCCTTGCGATGCCGGGATTCGACGACCGATGCGCACGTCGCATGCACCTCCGCGCCGGAGTTGTCGTGGGTCAAGACGCCGCCCGAGTAATCCTGCCGAGCCGGGTCGCTGAGGCTGAGATCGGGCGAGATCGCGGTCCAGCTCGATCCTTCATCGCGGCTGCGGAAGACGTGATTGCCCCCGGCATACAGCGTCTTCGGATCATGCGGCGAGAAGGTGATCGGGAAAGTCCAGGCGAAGCGGTACCGCATGTTCTTCGGCGCCATGCCACTCGTTTTTTCTGGCCAGACACTGACGACGCGAATCTGCCGGGTACGGTGGTCGTAGCGTTGCAGAGCTCCACAGCCGCCTGGGCTCGAGCCGGTCGCGCCGCAATAGACGATGTCGGGGTCCTCAGGATCGACGGCGATGAAGCCGCTCTCGCCGGTCCCCGGATAAGTGCAATCACCCAAGGTGATGACGCCCGTTTCCGAGGCGCTCGGGACTGAGATCGCGGTGTTGTCCTGCTGGGTGGCGTAGACCCGATAAGGGTGCCGATCGTCAACGTCGATGCGATAGAACTGCGCCGTCATCTGATTGTAGATCGACGACCAGGTTCTGCCACCGTTGAAGGTGACGCAGGCGCCGCCGTCGTTGCCTTGGATCATCCGCTTGGGATTGGCAGGATCGATCCATAGATCGTGGTTGTCGCTGTAAGGCGTCGTCAAGTTGGTGAAGCTCGCCCCGCCATCGGTCGACTTCCACATTTGCAAGTTGTTCACGTAGACGGTATCGGCATGTACGGTGTCGGCGAAGACGTGGGTGTAGTACCAGGGGCGATGGATCAGATCGCGATTTTGCGAGACATGGACCCAGCGGTCTCCGTAATCGTCAGTGCGGTAGAGCCCGATCTTGTCGCCCTCCGCCTCGATGAGCGCGTAGACGCGCCCGCGCTGCGCCTGCGAGACGGAGACGCCAAGCTTGCCGAGCACCCCGCCCGGTAGGCCGTTGCGACCGGACAGCTCCTCCCAGGTGTCGCCGCCGTCAAGCGACCGGAAGAGTCCGCTCCCCGGCCCACCGCTGTTCAGGTTCCAGAAACTACGCCGCGTCTCCCAAGTCGTGGCAAAAAGGATGCGCGGATTGCTGGGATCCATCGAAATATCGACGGCGCCGGCGTCGGGATTGCGGTAGAGGACCTTCTGCCAGGTCTTGCCGCCGTCCTTGGAGCGGAACACGCCCCTTTCCTCATTGGAACCGAACGCGTCGCCCAGAGCCGCGACAAAGACGATGTCCGGATCGAGCGGGTGAATGCAGATCTTGCCAATGTGGCGGGTCTCTCTCAGCCCCAGATGAACCCAACTGCGGCCGGCATCGGTCGACCTATAGACGCCATCGCCGTAAGAGACGTCGACGCGGATCGTCGTCTCGCCCGTACCGGCATAGATGACATTCGAGTTGGAGCGGGCAACCGCGAGCGCGCCGACGCTGGCGCTCGTGAAGAAACCGTCGGACACGCAGCGCCAATAAACTCCGCCGTCGATTGTCTTCCAAACCCCGCCCGCGCAGGCGCCAAAATAGAACACCATTGGATCATTCGGATCCCCAGCGACGGCCACAACGCGGCCGCCTCTGGCGGGTCCGATGCAGCGCCATTTGAGGGCCTCGAGACACTTAGGGTCAGTTACATGGGTTTGCTTCAACATTTCAACTCGCTGATAGTTGGCATTGGATTGTTACTGCTTCACTTCTTCTCGTCGTATGCTTTCAGGTATCGAAGGTGCATCATCGCCGCAGTCGCGGATCGAGCGCATCTCTGAAGCCGTCACCGATATAGTTGACGCTGAGGACGGTCAGCGAAATCGCAATGCCCGGCCACAGCACTAGTTGCGGGGAGACCTGCATGTATTCGATCCCGTCATAGAGCAGTCGTCCCCAAGTCGGAAAATCCGGCGGAAAGCCCAGGCCAAGAAACGAAAGCACGCTTTCCGCGATAATGGCATCGGCGATGCCGAGAGTAGCCGAGACAATGATCGGCGACATGACGTTGGGCAGCACATGCCGAATAATGATCCGGTGCGGCGGGGTGCCGATGCTGCGCGACGCCATTACGAATTCGCGCTGCTTGACGGCCAACACTTCGCCGCGCACGATGCGTGCCATGCCCATCCAGCTCATCACGCCGATGATCGACACGATGAGGGTGAAACTCCCTAGATCGTTTCCGAGAATTTTTGCCACCGCATCGCGGAACAGCATCACTGCGACCAATAGCAGTGGGAGCACCGGTAATGACAGAAAGAGATCGGTGAGCCGCATCAGCGGCCCATCAAGGGATTTGAAGTAGCCGGTAAGGACACCGATAAGCGTTCCAAGAAAAATAGAGATGATCATCGCCGCCAGGCCGACGGCGATCGCAACGCGCCCACCTGTCATCATCCGCGCGAGAAGATCGCGCCCAAGCTGGTCGGTGCCGAACGGATGGGCCCAACTTGGTCCCGCATTCATGGCTGTGAAGTCGATATAGGCGGGGCTTACGCGCCAAACGAAGGGGCCGAAGACGACAGCGACGACAATTACGAAGAAGACGCCCGCCCCGGCCACCGCGCCTTTGTGGGTCTTGAACTGGTCCCAGACGTCCCAACACTGATTGCGCGGCGGAACCTTAAGCACCACAAGGTCCACGCCGGCGATGGGATCGGTAGTTGCCGTTTCCGAAACAGGCGCCTCGGCAACGTTTTTCGGTTCGTTGTAGCTAACCAGCTCAGTCATAGCGAATCCTGGGATCAAGTACGCCGTAGAGCAGATCGGCGATCAGGTTGAAGACGACGATCAGCACAGCGAAGATGAAGGCCAATGTCTGCACCGTCGGCACGTCGTTGGCGTAGATGGCGGTGATCAGGAGTTGGCCGATCCCGTTAACCCTGAAGATCTGCTCGGTGACGATGGCACCGCCGAAGACGCTCGGCAGTCCCAGCGTGATGACAGTGACCACCGGGATCATCGAATTGCGCAGGACGTGGATGAAAACGACGACATTCTCGCCCATGCCCTTGGCCCGAGCCGTGCGGACATAGTCCTGCTCGAGATTGTCGAGCATTGACGAGCGCAGATAGCGGCTGATGGAAGCGATAGTCTGAACTGCAAGAACCATCACCGGCATGGCCATCTGCAGAAATTGCTCGGTGAAGTTGCTCCAGCTGTTGACGATAAGATTGGTGTTATAGATTGTCGGAAGCCAGTCGAGGTAGACGGCGAAGATCAGGATCGCCAGAACGCCCGAGAAGAAGGGCGGCACGGCAAGGCCGAGCATCGACAGGAAGGTGCCGATCTGATCGAATACTGAATATTGCTTGTAGGCTGAGACAATTCCGATCGGCACAGCAATCAGCACGCCGACGATGTAGGCCAGGCCGACAACCAACAGCGTCTGCGGAAGGCGCTCGGCGATCATGCTGAAAACCGGACCGCGTGTTTGCCAGGAGATGATCCGCTGCATACCGTCCGAAAGATGCGTCCCGAACAGAATGTCGAAACCACGCAGCGGCTCGATTACGAAGAACTGCTTCAGCCACAGCAGATATTGCACGATCAGCGGCTCGTCGACGCCAAGGGCAGCACGCATCTTTTCGCGCACTTCGGGCGGAATGGTCAGCGGCAACTGCGATAGCGGATCGCCTGGCGCGAGTTTGAGCAGCGAGAAGATCATGAGGCTGATCAAGAATAAGGTCGGGACCGCCATAAGCAGTCGCCGGATGGCATAGTTGAGCATGCGCGGCACCTATTGCTGGCGGCCGGGGCAACGCCCGCGGCCGGCATGGAGATGGAAAGCGGCGCGCCCTCTCCAAGGAGGCGCAGGCAATCTCACTTCCTGCGATACCAGTCCTGAGCGTTCCAAAACCTGGAATCCCCGCTGCCGACATACCCGCCTAGTGTCTTAGAGGTCGCCGAGACGCTGCTGCGCCAGACCAGCGGCATGATCGCGTAACTGTCACTCAGAATGGTGTTGAGCTTTTTGACAATCTCGGCGCGCTTCTCGATGGCGGCGGTCTTGCCGAGTTCCTTCACCAGCGCGTCGTAATTCGTGTCGCAGTAGCGCGGAACATTACTGCCTTGCCACTGCTTGTCCGGCAGCGGAGCCTTGTTACAGGTGTAGGTTGCGACATATTCGCCGGGGTCGGGAGCGTCAGAGTAATTGGTCCACATCTGGACATCGGCATAGAACTTCTGGTATGTATCCGGGCTGCTCGGGTCGCTGCTGAAGAAGACCGAGGCGTCGAGGCTCCTCAGTTCCACATCGACCCCTATCTCGTGCCACCACTGCTTGATGATCGCTTGGAACTGGTTGCGCGTGGCGTTGGTCGTAGTTACGAAGGTGAGCTTCAGCTTTTTGCTATCCTTCTCCCGGATCCCATCGGGACCCGGCTTCCAGCCCGCTTCATCAAGAAGCTTCACGGCACCCGGAATATCCTGCTTCAAGCACTCCGTGTTGCCGGCGGCGAAGATCGGCGGCGCCGGAACGAAGTCGCATGTGGGCTTGCCCATGGAGCCGTAGCCGATCTCACTCAACCTCGCGCGGTCCAGCGCCATCGACAGAGCCTGGCGCACGCGAACGTCGCTGAGTATCGGGTGTGGATGCTTGTCCGTCGAACGCTCCTCCGGCGGTAGACTGGCCGAGGGATCGGTCAAGTTCATAAAAAGAGTTTCGACATTCGTTCCGAAAACCGAGAGGAGTTTGCCCTTGCCCCCTTTCTCCATTTTGCTCAGCACGTCCGGAGCAACCTGCAACATCCCGGCGTAGTCATATTCGCTGGTCTGCAGCACGGCACGAGCCGCCCCGAGCGCATCGCCGCCGCCCTTGAAGTTGACCCCCGCGAAAGCGGGCTTGTTCGGATCGCGGTAGTTCGGGTTGGCCTTGAGCTGGACCGCGTCATTCGGCTTGAAGTTGGCGACGACAAACGGCCCGGTGCCGACCGGATAGAAATTGGCTTCCGTGCAGGTTGGTGCTTTTGTGCCCAGGCAGTCGGCGAACTGTTTGGCCTGGATGATCGGAGACCACATGGCGACAAAGAGAGTGTAGGGGACGACCGTCAGCTCCTTGAAGGTTACCTTCACGGTCAGGTCATCCAGCGCCTCGACCTTGTCGACACCCTGGAACCTAGCAAGTGCTGCGCAGCCACCCTTTGGGTCCATGCAGTAGTTGGCAGTGAAGACCACGTCCTTCGCCGTGACCGTCGTGCCATCAGACCATTTGAGACCAGGCTTCAGCTTCCAGGTGATCGACTTCAGATCCTTGGCGACGCCACCGTTCTCGACGGTTGGGATTTCCGCCGCAAGCCGCGGGAAAAGCTCGCCATTCTCGTCGTAGCTGGCTAGCGGCTCGAGCACAAGAGAGGCGGCGTCGGTGTCCTTTTCCCCGCCCGAGAGATAGGGATTCATGATCGATGGCGCCTGCCAAGACAGGATGTTGACGACGCCGTCTGTACCGCGTTCGGCCAATGCCGGTGTCGCGACGAGGCTTGCCACGCCCGCCCCCGCTAGCAATGAAACCATTCTCAACATCTACTACTTCCTCCCTTGCTGAATGACGGCCCAGCTGCCGCCGGCCTTGTGATGTCAGTCCTCATCTCCTTCCCATCGGGAAAGGTGGATGGTTTGGCAGGATTGCCTCGATCGAGCTTCCCGCCATTTCCTGTTACTCGGCTCGGTGGCAAGCGACCCACCGGTTGCCGGCCACCTTTCGCCAAGCCGGTTGCTCTGCCGCGCACCGGTCGAACGCGACCGGGCAGCGGGTGCGAAATCGACACCCCGAAGGCGGATTGGCCGGGCTCGGTAAATCGCCCTTCAGGATGATGCGCTGCCGCGCGCGCTCGACCCTCGGATCCGGCACCGGGACCGCAGAGAGCAACGCCTTCGTGTAGGGATGCATTGGGTCTTTGTAGATGAGGTCGCGTGGGCCGAGTTCCATCACCTTGCCCAGGTACATCACCGCGACGTCCTCACACAGATGACGAACCATTGAAAGATCATGGCTGATGAAGAGGTATGTCAGCGAGAATTGCTCCTGCAGGTCTTTAAGAAGATTGACCACCTGGGCTTGGATGGAGACATCCAGGGCGGCGATCGGCTCATCGCAGACGATGAAATCCGGATTGAGCGCGAGCGCCCGGGCGATGCCAATGCGTTGGCGCTGACCGCCGGAGAATTCGTGCGGGTAGCGGTTGGCGAATTTCGGATTAAGGCCAACGGCATCGAGCAACTCGCGGGTCCGCTTCTCCTTTTCCTTGCCTTTCAGCGCTCGGTGTTCGTTGAGCGGTTCGGCGATGATTGAACCGACCGTCATGCGCGGATTAAGACAGGCCTGCGGATCTTGGAAAATCATTTGCATGCGCGCGCGCATGCGGCGCAGCTTTTTGCCTTGGATGTGCGTGATGTCTTCGCCATCAAATTCGATGCGGCCGCCGGTGGGGTCGTAAAGGCGCAGGATGACCCGCCCCGTCGTCGTCTTGCCGCAGCCGCTCTCGCCGACCAAGCCCAGCGTCCGGCCTCGCCTGACTTCCAAATTCACGCCATCCACCGCTCTGATGCCGCCCACCTGGCGCCCGAGGACACCCCGATAGGTCGGGAAATGCAAGGTTAGATCAATGATACGGAGCAGGACGTCGTCCGGGCCGGCCTGTGGTTTTATGGTGAGGACGCCCGGCTCAGACATCATCGCGCGGACTTCCCTCGATAACGTCCCACCAGCATGCCGCATCATGGCCTTCGCCCACAGGCATTAGCGGTGGCCTTTCGCTGCGACACCGGTCAAAAGCATGCGGACATCGTGGCGCGAAGGGACAGCTCGTCGGAAAGACAGTGAGATGCGGCGGCTGGCCCCCAACGCTCTTCAGTCGCTCCTGCCCAGCCATATCGGCCCGCGGCACGGTTTCCAGAAGCGCGCGCGTATAGGGATGACGGGGATTTGCGTAGAGATCGTCGGCAGCGGCGCACTCGACAACGAGTCCGCCGTACATGACCATCACCCGGTCGGCGATCCCGGCTACCACACCGAGATCATGCGTGATCCAGATAACGCTCATGCCCATTTCCTGGCGCAGCTTCTGGACGAGCTCCAGGATCTGGGCTTGGATCGTCACGTCGAGGGCGGTCGTCGGCTCATCGGCGATAAGCACCTTTGGGTCGCAGGCGAGCGCAATGGCGATCATCACCCGCTGGCACATCCCTCCGGAGAACTGGTGCGGATAGTCGTTTATCCTGTCCTGTGGCGAGGGAATGCCGACCCGGGAGAGAAGCTCGATCGCACGTTTGCGCGCCTCGCTGCGGCCTAGACCGAGATGCTTGCGTAACGGCTCCATCAGCTGGTAGCCGACCGTGAAGACCGGGTTGAGCGATGTCATCGGGTCCTGGAAGATGAACCCAACCTCGCCGCCGCGGACCTTTCGCATTTCGCTCGGGTCGAGCGACAAAAGATCCCTGTCCCCAAGACGCACCCTTCCAGACACGATTTCGGCAGGTGGCGACGGCAGGAGCCTCAAGAGCGACATCATCGTGACGCTCTTGCCCGACCCGCTTTCACCAACCACCCCCAGAAGCTCACCGCGATTGAGGTGGAAACTCACGCCGTTGGCCGCATAGATTCTAGTTCTGCGAGACCAGAAGACCGTCTGAAGATCAGATACCTCCAAAACAGGCCTCGAAGTTCCATCTTGAATTAAGTCGCGCGCCTCCCAATCCAAGGTGGTTCCGCAGCGTTTCAATAGATCAGGCCGCTTCAGTTCGGGCACGGTGGATGCTCTTTTCTAAGATTTTATCTCATTGACCAAGTCGAGCGGCTCGTTGCTTCCGCAAATCGCATGCCGCCTTGGCCAAGGAAATGCCCGTAGAGGCGACGCTCGCGGAGCCAATTCACGCGGTCCATCGGGTGATGATTAGGTTGCGCAATTAGAATCGCATTGACATTTCCGGTCATTCTTTTGACATCTGCCGCCATATCGGCGCTTGGTGATGCTGAATCGCATCTTACGGTTGCGGCTAGAGCGGCGCCCGAGCTGATTGAATGGTTGGCGATCCCAAATTGGCGATTGATAGTTCAAACTGTCTGCCGGGGATGGAGCCGGCCTCGCTTTGGACGCCGTCTTCCCCTCCAACAGCACCGGAAAAGTATCACGAAGCATGGTCGGCCTGTTCGACTGAAGCAGCCGGACGCAACCATCGACCCGACCGTCGAAACCTCGCAAGATCAGATAATGCGCTTGAGCGCATGGAAGGAATCGATCTCGTACCCACCATTCGTCCGCACGTCCCAGTCCAAGCCGCTCCTTGAATATCGCAGACGGTGTATTTCGTGCAGTTCGTCGGCGAAGTCGCCATAGCAGTCGGGTGCGACAAGTTTCATCATGAGCCCTCTGGGCAGAAAATGACCTGCCATTGGAGGCAAATGCGCCCGACGAACAGCCTGGGCACCTGCACAGGGGCCAAGACGGATCTGTTCTCAGAGAATTGAAGATCGTGAGGACCAGCAGCGCGACCGCCTCGTTTTTGGTGCGCATGCCGAGCTTCTTCTTGGCATTGTCCCGATGGAAGGCGGCGGTGCGCCGCGTGATCCCCAAGATGCAGGCGATATCCCAGGCGGACTTGCCGCGTGCCGCCTACTGCAGGCACTCATATTCGGCTTGCGGCGAACGTAAATGTGAAAGCAGGTCGCCATGAGTTGAAGAGCTTGTTGATATCGCTCGGCGATGCGCAGTGCCCTGCCTTCGGGTTTTCGGACCGTTCTGAGCTGGAATTTCCACTTATAATCCCGGTATCGGGCGAAGGAGGATTGCGTGAAGAGGTCGAAGTTTCCGGAGGCGCAGATCGCCTTCATTCTGCAGGAGGCGGAAGAAGGGACTGCGGTCGCTGAGGTCCGCCGAAAGGCGGCCATCTTGGATGGAACGTTCTACACCTGGAAGAAGCGCTACCGCGGACTGACGCCGTCCGAGGTCAAGCGCATGCGACAGCTTGAAGACGAGAACAATCGCTGAAAAAAGATCGTCGCCGCGCTCGACGAGGCGATGCTGCAGGATGTCGTTCGCCGAAAGCCATGAGGCCTGCCCATCGGCGGCTTGTTGATGAGGTACGGGCGGATTGGAAGGTGTCGATCCGCCGGGCCTGCGCTACGTTTCTCATCGACACGTCGCTCTATCGCTACAAGTCGAAGCGCGGCGAGCAGGCCGACCTCAAAGTCCGGATCAGGGAGATTGCCGAGACACGGGCGCGCTATGATTACCGGCGCGTCCTGTGCTGTTGCGCCGTGAGGGCCGGGTTGTCAATTCGAAGCGGATCTATCGTCCTTACAAGGAGATGGGCCTTCGGCTCCGGACCAAGACATCGGGTGAAAGCGAAGCTGCGAGAGGACAGAACCGATGCGACACACAGTCACCAGATCTGGGCATGGGACTTCGTTCATGACCAACTGGCGACCGGCCGCAAGATCCGTGTTCTCACAGCCTCGCTACCTTCTCGCGCCTCTCGCCGGTGGTGGATCCACTGGTTGCGACGGCAAGGACAAATAGGCGAAGGTGATCAGCTCGAGTCCTGCGGCCGCACCAGCCATGGCCTCGCGGAAATCCGCCTCATCGACGCTTTCCGACAGCTTCTCCAGGAATGTCTCAAAGACAATTTGCATGTCCTTCGTCATGCCTTGAACCCAATCTCTCAAATCTGACTGCGGCGCGCCGCTGTCCGACGGTCAGCTTTCACATTGGCAGGCATGCGTTTGGTACGCTCTCATCCCATCCGTTCCGAAGCGTGCGAGCCCGGTGAAGCTGGGAAGACCACCGTCTTGTTCCCGTTGAGGAAGACACGGCGGTGGATGTGCGCATGGATCGCGCGTGCGAGAACCTGGCTTTCGACGTCGCGCCCGAGCGATACATAGTCGGACGGGTTCTGGGCGTGGGTGACGCGAACCGTGTCCTGTTCGATGATCGGCCCCTCGTCGAGATCCGCGGTCACATAATGCGAGGTTGCGCCGATCAGCTTCACCCCGCGTTCAAAGGCCTGCTTGTAGGGGTTCGCTCCTTTGAATGACGGCAGAAAGGAGTGATGGATGTTGATGATGCGGCCGGACATCTTCTCGGACATCTCATTCGACAGCACCTGCATGTATCGGGCGAGCACGATCAGCTCCGCGCCGGTCTCCTCGACGATACGCATCTGCTGCGCCTCGGCTTCGCGCTTATTCTCCTTCGTAACTTTGACGTAGTGGAACGGAATGTCATGGTTCACGACCAGCTTTTGGTAGTCCAGATGGTTGGAGATCACCGACACGATATTGACTGGCAGCGCTCCGATGCGCCAGCGATACAGAAGGTCATTGAGACAGTGGCCGAAGCGCGAGACCATGATGATCACCCTCATCTTCTGGCTCTCGTCATGGAAGGCGAAGTCCATTTCGAACGTCTCGGCGGTGTCAGCAAAGCCGTTGCGCAGCGCGTCGAGGCCAGCGCCATCTTCAGAGATAAAGCTCACACGCATGAAGAAGTTGCCGGTCTGCGTATCGTCGAACTGCGAGCTGTCGGTGATGTTACAGCCGCTTTCGGCGAGGTAGCCTGCGATGGCGGCGACGATCCCGCGCTTGGACTTGCAGGTGACGGTCAGGTAGTATTTGTCCATAGCGAGCTTGCTCGTGTGTGCGGAAGAGATCGATTCGGGCGTGTCAGGTAGAGCGCCGGATTGCACGGGGCTCATAAGGTGAGCCCCTCAGGCTCGGACAGCCTATGAGCACGGCAGCAGGCGGTAACCGTGTTGGCGAGAAGACAGGCGATGGTCATGGGACCGACGCCTCCCGGCACTGGCGTTATCGCTCCCGCTACCTCCGCCGCGCTTCTAAAATCCACGTCACCCACCAAGTGCTGCTTGCCGTCTCGTGCGATCCGATTGATGCCCACATCGATTACCGTCGCGCCTGCCTTGACCCAGTCGCCGGGGATCATCTCGGGGCGGCCGACGGCAGCGACAAGGATGTCGGCCCGACGGCAGATTGATGCCAGATCCCGTGTACGCGAATGAGCGATGGTTACGGTGCAGTTGTCGCCGAGCAGGAGTTGCGCCATCGGTTTTCCGACGATGTTCGAGCGCCCCACGACCACGGCTTCGAGCCCGGACAGATCGCCGAGATGGCTTCGCAGCAACATCAGGCAACCCAATGGGGTACATGGCACCATCGCATTTTGTCCCGTGCCCAGAAGCCCGACATTCGAAATGTGAAACCCATCGACATCTTTTGCCGGGTCGATCGCATTGAGCACGAGATCGCCGTTCAGATGACTGGGTAGAGGGAGCTGGACAAGGACACCATGAATATCCGGATCGGAATTCAGCTGCTCGATTAGAGCAAGCAGATCGGCCTGAGACGTTTCAGTGGGGAGCTTGTGTTCAAGGCTGTTCATGCCAGCCTCGATAGTCTGCCGTCCTTTGTTGCGCACATAGACTTCCGACGCCGGATCATCGCCTACTAGAACCACAGCCAGGCCCGGCGTAATGCCGTGCTCCTGCTTGAGCCAGGCCACATGCCCAGCAACCCTCGACCGTAGCTGCGCCGCGGACGCTTTGCCGTCGATGATCTGAGCGGTCATGTTACCTTTCCTCTAGCCGCTTCGCCGCCGTTTCCAGGGCGTGCCAGAGCGATCCGGCGGACGAGCGCGCGCCCAGCACGGCAATATGAGCGTCGCCGCGGCGGATGACGAAACAGGTCATATGCTCAAGGCCGGTCCGCGTCGCGCGGCCCGGGCCAAAGTCCGCGAGATCGACGTTAACAAGCTTCGACAGCAATGCGTTGAGAGGCCTTGAGCCGGCCCGCGATACAATCTCGAAAGCGACCCAGCCATCGGTCTGCTCGGTCACCGAGCAGCCGGGGGCGAGTTGCTTGAGCTCGGCGGCAAAATCCAGCTCGGCGCGGCCTTCCGCCTCGATCATCCACTGATCCAGCCCGGTCCACACCGCGGCAACCCCCTGCCCTGCAACGCAACGGCCGGGTCCGGGAAGAGTGAGGCCGAACGGCGTCGGCTCAACAGTTCCGCGGCGCAGCACCAGAGAGGCAAGCGCCAGACCCCCGTTCTCACGGATCTCCAACGCCCCGAACGATGCGAGGCGTGGTAGCGCGGCACCGAGCGCGGTGATGGGCCTCAGGTCACTCACGAAGACGTGCTCCTTCAGGATCGACAAAATGCGCCGGCACGACCCGCAGGCGCGCGCTTTCGCCTTCGAGCGGGTTCGCGGCCACGATCACCTCGCCCAGCCGTTCATCGCCGTTCTCTAGGAAACCGAGCCCGATCATCGAGCCGACATGCGGACTGTAGCAAGCCGACGTGATCCAACCCTGGTCGGTATCGAATTTCCTCGGTGCGTCTTCCGCAAAAAGATGTGAGCCGCTGACCACCTTCCCGGCAGGATCGACGGCCCGCAGCCCGACCAGGCGTCGCCTGTCGCCCGCAAGGCCCTCGCGCCGCGACATCACGGCGCCGACGGAATCCTTCTTCTGCGACACCATACTGCCAAGTCCGACCATGGCGGCCGTCGCCTGTCCGTTCAATTCGGGGCCGGCGGCGTGTCCCTTCTCAATCCGCAGCACGCCCAGAGCCTCGGTGCCATAGGGCGTCGCTCCAAGATCGGCTCCCAATTCCATCAGCCGCTCGATCAATGCGTGGCCGTATCGGGCGGGAACCGCAACTTCATAGGCGAGTTCGCCCGAGAAGGAGATGCGGAAGAGCCGCGCGCGCAGGCCGTCGCAGACGGTGAGCTCCGCGCAGGCCATAAAGGGGAAGGCCTCGTTCGACAGGTCGAACCCGTCGACGATGCGGGCGAGCAGAGCGCGCGACTTCGGCCCGGCGACTGCGATCTGCGCCCAGGCATCGGTCGTGGAGATGAGCTGGACGTCGAGTTCCGGCCACAGGCATTGCCGCGCGAATTCCATGTTGCGATAGACCAGACCGGCGTTGGCGGTCGTCGTGGTGACCACACAATGATCCTCGGCCAGCCGCGCGCAGGTGCCGTCGTCATAGGCAAATCCGTCTTCGCGCAGCATAAGCCCGTAGCGGACTCGGCCGACTTTCAGCGTGGCCATCATGTTGCAGTAGAGACGGTTGAGAAACTCGCCCACGTCGGCGCCCTGCACATCGATCTTGCCAAGCGTCGTCACATCACACAGGCCCACTGCGCCGCGCACGGCCCTGGCCTCGCGGTCCACGCTCTGGCGCCAGTGCGTTTCACCCGCACGCGCGAAATATTGCGCGCGCATCCACTGGCCGACCTCGACGAACACCGCGCCCTGCGCCTTGGCCCAGTGATGGGTGGGTGTGAGGCGGCGTGGTCGGAAATGCCGCCCTACATCGCCGCCGCCCAGGACAGAGAGCGTCACTGGAGTGTAAGGTGGGCGGAAAATCGTTGTTCCAGTTTCCGGGATCGACCTCCCGGTCAGCTCCGCCATCACGGCAAGACCGGTCACATTTGAGGTTTTGCCTTGGTCCGTCGCCATGCCCAGAGTCGTGTAGCGTTTCAAATGCTCTACCGGCCCCATGTTCTCGGCATGGGCGAGCTTGATGTCCTTCACCGTCACGTCATTCTGGAAATCGACCCAGGCGCGCTTCTTGCCCGGTACATGGAAGACGTGCGCAACCGTGTAGTCTGCCTCCTCGGCGCGCGGCAAATCGGGCAACGATGCCGCGATTCCAAGTTCGTCCATCGCACGCTGTGCGGCTTGCGCGCCGGAACGCAAGGCGTCGGCGGTGGAAAAATGGCCCGCCGCCGCACCTGCCGGAATTAGTCCTAGGGCCCCCTCCTCCCCAGGCAGGAACGCCTGCAGCGGTTCATTCCAAACAGGCCGACCGCGATGATGCGAAAAGAGATGCACATTCGGGTTCCAGCCGCCAGAGACCCCAAGCGCGCCGCACTCGATCCATTCGGACCTGCCGTTTTCCTGAACCTTTATCGACTTCAGGCCAAGCCGGCCGCGTGAGCCAGTCACCATGCCCCCCGCGATCAGTCGGTAGTCACCGCGAGCCTTCGCCTCGGGGCGCGCGTCGATGACGGCGGCGATCTGGACACCCTTAGCGGCCAGATCGCGCGCGGTGTGATGACCGTCATCGTTATTGGTAAAGACGGCGACCGTCTCGGACGGGCATGCCGCCCAGCGATTGGCGTAAGCCCGCATCGCGCCGGCCAGCATGATTCCCGGACGGTCATTGTCGGCGAAGGCGATGGGCCGCTCTGTCGCGCCCGCCGCCAATATCGCGCGCTTCGCCGTGATACGCCAGAGTGTCTGGCGCACACACCCGTTCGCCTCTGGGAAATGATCGGACACGCTTTCCACCGCGCCATAGATGCCGTGATCATAGACCCCGAAAACCGTGGTGCGACGCATCACGCGAATATTCGGCAGGCTCTCGAATTCAGCCTCCAACGCTGAGATCCAGTTGGTAGCTTGCCCTCCGTCCAGCGTTCCCGTCTCGGACAGAAGCTGCCCGCCCAGGCGGAAATCCTCGTCGGCCAAAATCACACGCGCGCCCCCGCGCGCCGCCGTCAGCGCCGCCGCAAGCCCGGCCGCCCCCCCGCCGATGACCAAGAGATCGCAATGCAGGAAGCCCTTGTCATAGATATCGGGATCAGCCTGCATTGAAAGGCGCCCGAGGCCTGCCGCCCTGCGGATCGCCGGCTCGTAAAGCTTTTCCCAGAAGCCCTTCGGCCACATGAAAGTCTTGTAGTAGAAACCGGCCGTCAAGAAGGGCGACAACAAGTCGTTTATCGCCAGTGCGTCGAATCCGAGCGAAGGCCAGCGGTTCTGGCTTCGCGCCTGCAGCCCTTCGAACAGCTCCACCACCGTGGCTCGCGTGTTCGGCTCCTGCCGCGCGCCCGAGCGGAGTTCGACGATAGCGTTCGGTTCCTCCGAACCGGCCGAGAGAACCCCGCGCGGGCGGTGATATTTGAAACTGCGGCCCACAAGACGCACGCCATTGGCCAGAAGCGCCGAGGCGAGCGTGTCTCCGGGATGGCCCTGGTAGCGCTTGCCGTCGAAACTGAAGTTCAAGGTCCGCGAGCGGTCGATCAGCCCTCCGGCTAGCCGTGTCATTTGCCGCACCTCGTCCGCGAAAGGGGGACATTGCGGGCCAGTTCCGCACCGAGGACTTCATGGGTGACCGTGTCGCGCGTGACCACCAGCCATGACCGGTCGCCCTGCTCGTGGAACCACAGTTCGCGGTGCACGCCCGCCGGGTTGTCGCGCAGGAAGACGTAGTCGCAAAAGGCGGCCTCGGCATCGGGCGCGGAGGAGTCTGGACGGTCGATGAGCCGCGCGTCGCCCAGATAGGTGAATTCCTGCGCATCACGCGGGCCTAGAAGTGGATGTGGGATCAGCATTGGACCGCCTTAGTGGAGATTGGGCTGGGCACCGGCGCCGCGCTCGTCGACCACATGGCCGCGTGCGAAACGGTCGATGCGGTAGGCGCGCGCGGTCTCGTGGGGTGCGCCGGTGGCAAGAAGATGGGCGAAGGCATAGCCGCTGGCTGGCGTCGCCTTGAAGCCGCCATAGCACCAGCCGCCGTTGAAATAGAGGCCATCGATTTGCGTGCGGTCGATGATCGGCGAACCGTCCATCGACATGTCCACCACGCCCCCCCACATGCGCAAGAGCCGCGCCCGCCCAATCATGGGCATCAGCGCCATGCCGCCTTCGGCGACGTCCTCCACCACCGGCAGGTTGCCGCGTTGGGCATAGGAATTGTAGCCGTCGATATCGCCGCCGAAGACAAGTCCGCCCTTGTCGGACTGGCTGATGTAGAAATGGCCTGCCCCGAACGTGATCACACCAGGAATGGTGGGTTTGAGCCCCTCCGTGACAAAGGCCTGCAAAACATGGCTTTCGATCGGAAGCCGCATTCCAGCCATTGCCATGACGCGGCCCGAGGACCCCGCCACCGCCACCCCGACCCTGTCGGCGGCGATATAGCCGCGCGATGTCTCCACGCCACGCACCTTGCCGCGATCGAGCCGGACACCGGTCACCTCGCAATTCTGGATCAGGTCCACGCCGTGGCTGTCGGCGCCGCGCGCATAGCCCCAGGCCACGCCGTCGTGCCGCGCGGTGCCCGCCCGCGGCTGCACCAGGCCACCTTTGATCGGGAAGCGCGCGTTGTCGTAGTTCAGGAACGGAACCATGGCGCGCAGTTCCTCTCGACCTAGCAGCCGGGCGCCCGCCCCCGCCAGCATCATGGCGTTGCCGCGGCGGCGGAAGGCATCACGCTGCGCATCCGTATGATAAAGGTTGATGATGCCGCGCTGGGAAACCATCGCGTTGAAGTTGAGCTCCTGTTCCAGTCCTTCCCAGAGCTTCATCGAGAACTCATAGAAGGGCTCGTTGCCGGCAAGCAGGTAGTTCGAACGGATGATCGTCGTGTTTCGCCCGACATTCCCGGATCCGAGCCAACCCTTCTCCAGCACGGCGATACGGGATCGCCCGAAACTCTTGGCCAGATAATACGCTGTCGCCAAGCCGTGACCGCCCCCGCCGACGATCACGTAGTCATAGGCGGGCTTGGGCTCAGGGTTGCGCCAGAGCGGCCGCCACCCGGTATGCCCCTTGAGCGCTTCAGCAAAGACGCGGAAGCCCGAAAACTTCATATCAAGAACTCCTTGGACTGCCGAGACTATGTCACGGCAAGGGCAGTGAGGTGTTTTCAAAATTGACTCATGTGTGCTTTTGCCGGACATGTTCGAACGATGTGGACGATAGGATTTTCAACGGGATGATTGACGGGAATCACGGCAGCGCGCGGCGATACGGTTTCCTGCTGATCGAAGGCTATGCCCTGATGTCCGCGGCCTCCGCGGTCGAGCCGCTGCGCGCCGCCAACCTGCTTAGCGGGCGGACCCTTTACGATCTGAACTTCATCTCGGCCAAGGGCGGGTGGATGCGCAGTTCCGTCTCGGGCGCGTTCGAGACCGAACCTGTTTCAGAGGCAGGCACTAATTTCGACATTCTGTTTGTCGTGGCGGGCGGCAATCCGCTGACCTATCGCGACGACAGGATTCTGGGCTGGCTGCGCCGTCTTGCCCGGTCGGGAGTGCCTTTGGGCGGAATCTCAGGCGGGGCGGCAATCCTGGCCGCGGCGGGTGTGATGTCGTCACGCCGGTTTACGATCCACTGGCAACACATCGATGCAATGCGCGAGATCTATCCTGAGGCGCTGATTGAACGCCGCCTCTTCGTCATCGATCGCGACCGCTTTACCTGCGCCGGCGGCATGGCTCCCCTGGACATGGCCCACGCCCTGATCGCTTCAGATCACGGTGTGGAATTGGCCCGCGCGGTCAGCGATTGGTTCATCCATACCGGCATCCGGCAGGCCGAGGCCCCGCAGCAATTGGACCCGGTGCGCAGGTATGATCTGCACCATCCCGCTCTGGTCGCCATGGTGCAACTGATGACGAGTCATATCGCGGACCCGCTAAAGCTAGAGGATTTGGCTCATCTGAGCGGTATCGGGGCGCGGCAATTGGAGCGGCTGACAAAGAACCAGCTTGGACAGAGCGTGATGCAGTTCTATCGGTCTCTGCGGTTGGAGAAGGCCGATGAGATTCTGCAGCAGTCGAACCTTCCGCTCGTCGAGGTGGCGCTTGCCACGGGCTTTTCCAACCGTAGTCATTTCTCACGCGCCTTTCAGGCCCACTTTGGCATTGGCCCCGCCACTCGACGCAAACGGCGCGGCCGCGAAGAGGCTCCGGATCAGTCTGACCGAAGAATCCTGGGGAGAAACTAAGCAGCGGGCCCAGTAGAGCGTTCCAAGCAGGCTCTTAGCCTTCGGCACACACCGGTCCCAGTGATCTCAACTTATGGAGGAAGGGTTCGGGAAGCGGCGTGCTGCGACCATTTTTTCGATCGACAAGCACGTGAGTGACTTCAGCTGTAGCCATTGGCTTACCTTCGATCCATAAACCTTGGCCCACAAGAAATGATGATCTGCCAGTCCGGAGTAACAATGATCCCACAACGATCTTGTTTGGATACTTTATCTCTGCGCGCAGGTCCATGGCGATCCGCGCAATCGGCAGTATGTAGTCGTCGGAAGCCAGCATCGTGTCGAATATTGCCCTGCCAGCGGCAAAATAGGACGAGTATACACCGACGTTCACATGACCGAGAGCGTCGGTATCACAGAACCGGACATGCTCGTCAGCAAAATGCTGGAAAAGCTCAATATCTAGCAGTCGTGCGTCGTTCATCTTGTCACCAACGAAGTCAGTTGGATACGCAAGCTGCGCCCGTCATCTCGAGAAGCGTCCATCGGCTGTGTCCCCACTCACCAACCCGCATTTCAAACGCCAGTCACTGTACCTGGGAGGTTGTGCCGCTGAATATATCTCTAGTGATTACCTGCCCCTCCACTGGGGCTTACGCTTTTCCATGAAAGCCCGTGGTCCTTCGAGGCTATCTTCAGAGTTCGCTATAGCTTTGTACTTTTTCAATTCACTTGGAGGGTTTCTAACCGCTGCGAAACCGTCCCTTGCAGAGAGGTGCGATGTATAGCGCATAACTTCCTTGAGACCTTCAATGGCGAGCGGGGCAGATTCGCAGATCTTCTCGGCATGGCGCATCGCCGCGGCCAGAGCCTCTCCCAGGGGAACAACCTCGTTCACAAGGCCCCATCGAGCAGCCTCAGACGCCGAGATCGGCTTGCCGGTCATCATGAGGTGCATTGCAATATTGTACGGTATCCGGCGATGCAGGTTCTGAATGCCGCCCGCCATCGGCAAAAGCCCGATCCGCGTCTCAGGGAGAAGGAAGCGCGCATGCTCGGCCGCTACGATCATATCGCACGCGAGCGTGATCTCGAAGCCTCCTCCCGCCGCGGCGCCGTTGACAGCGGCTATTACCGGCTTTGTCAGACCCCAGAACTCCGCAATGCCACCGAACCCCCCAGGGCCGTTGCCGACCTGCGTATCATAATAGAGGTCGGCGGTTAGGCTTTCATCGGACTCCTTCAAGTCCCAACCGCCGCTGAAGATGCGGTCCCCGGCGCCTGTGAGGATTGCCACTCGTAGGTCTTCGTCTTCCTGAAACGCCGCAAACGCAGCATAAATTTCTCGGCTCGTACGGCGAGAGATCGCATTCGCCGGCGGGTTGTCGATTGTGACAACAAGTATCTGTCCGTGGCGCTGAGTGCTAACTAGTGCGGTCATAGCGGCAGCCTTCTGGATTAGTGCTTCATATGTTGATTCTTGATGGCGGCTCTAACCGGCAGCGCGTCTACCGCAATCACTTCGGCATCAGTAATAATCACAGGATTCACATCGAACTCAGCAAGCTCGTCTTTCAGAGCATCAGCCATAATTGAGAATTTCGAGAATGCTCGGGCCAGTGCATGGACATCATACGGTTTCTCGCCACGACGGCCGTCGAATATCGGTCGAATCTTGAGGCGGTCGATTAGCTCTCGTGCGCGCTCCTCGTCGAAGGGCGCTAGCGCAATCTGCCGGTCGGCAAACAACTCGATCCATTTCCCGCCCGGAGAGACGGTTACCAGCGCGCCGAACTGAGGATCGACAACCATGCCAAAGCTCATCTCAACGCCGGAGGGGCTCATCCTCTGGACCATCACCTTAGGTCCCAGACGCTGTGTCAAATCCTTGTACGCTTCAGTCACCCGAGTAATGCTGTCCAGATTCAGCAAAACTCCACCGACGTCGGACTTATGATGGATCCCCGGCATCGCAGTCTTCAACACCACAGGAAAACCCGTCCTGTCGATCGCCGTCAGCACCTCCCGCAGATTCTCGCACTCGTGGTATGCCACCACCGGAATATCAAAAGCCTGCAATACCGACAGGCCAATCTTCTCACCATCGGAACCCGGCCGCGCGAGCAGGGCTTTAGCACTTTCAAGAGCTGATTGTGGCACCGAGAGGCGGACCTCCCTCGCGGCATTTTCTAGTCGCGCTTTAAAGGTGTCGACGGCCTTCACCGCCGTCATCGCGCAATCGACCCCGTTGATGAGTGGAACATCGCAATCCAACAATCGCGTAGCTATCTTAGAGTTCGCAATCCCCGAAAAGCTGCTCATCATAAACATCGGTTTTCCGGTCAACCGCTGCGTCTCAGCCACGATCTCGGCATATACGGTCCCAAATTGAAAGGCGTCCCCTGCCTCGGTTGCAATAGCGCCAAATGCGCTGTTGGGATCACGCATCATCACCTCTAAACAACGCGCAAAATGTGCTTTGGCGTCGGTACGGCTACCCCATGCATCCAGTGGGTTCTCCGCGATCATACCGTCGTCCAACTGGTCCTGCAGTTGGGCCAGCGTGGACTTACTAAGCTCAGCGAAAGTGGCGCCCTTGTCTTCCGCGATATCAACCATGAGTTCGCGCAGCCCGCCGGAATCCATCGCCACGCAGAGCCCACCTGAATTGGCATCCTTGACGTGCGCGAGTAACTGGGCTGTCGCCGCCAACTCATCGAGCGTCTTGACCGAGATCACATTGTAACGGTCGAAGAGCGCTTCATAGGTCGACGCGTCGCCGACGACCGCTCCACTATGACTTATGGCCATAGCGGCGCTCTTTGCCGTCCGGCCGACCTTGAGCGCGACAATCGGTATGCGCTTGCTAGCGGCCTTTCGTAGCGCTTCCACGAAGCGTGCGGGGTCACGGACCGTCTCGATAAACAATGCAACTGCTTTGGTCGAGGGCAACTCCAGCGCATAATCTAAGTAGTCCGCCAATGTGGTATTGATTTCCTGGCCGGACGACACGGTTAAATTGTACCTAAGACGCGTTAGATCAGTGGCTAGCGCTTGAATGACAGACCCGGAATGGGCGATCAATGAAACGTTTCCAGGCGCGGCCTTGGTAACCGGACAGGAGCTAAACGTTGCATGCGTGCTGTTGGTGAAGTTCTGAAACCCCATCCCGTTACCGCCGCAGATCGGTATTCTCGCTTCGGCGGCGATACGGGCCAGGCGATCGCGTTGTTCCATATTCCCGCAGTCCGCGAATATGACTGCCGCCCGTACGCCTAGCGCTACACATTCCGAGAAAACTTGCTCCAACGATCTCTGATTGACCGCAATTACAGCCAGGTCTGGCGTCTCTGGCAGTTCAGACACCGCGCTGAAGCAGTCGACATTTCCTATCTTCTTATAATTGCTGTTTACGGCGTAGAGGCGCCCGCGGTACCCACGCTCAACCATGTGGTCAACCGCGCTTTTGCCTAGGCTACCTTCAGTTGCCGAAGCACCGATAATCACGGCGGAATGAGGTTCAAGCAATGGCTTTAGCCAGTGGTTGGAGGGCACTTCGGAATTCTCCTTGAGGGGCAATTTCTTATAGCCAACATAGCCATGCTGACCCCATGCACATTGACATTTCATGCCACATTTTCGATAGTGCCCGCCAACAGGGGTCGTTGTCGACACCTAGGAGTACATCATGACGACCGCGGTTCTGAAGCTGCCCACTATTCCAATGCGCGTCTGCAAACCGGTCTTGGCCCATATGCGCGATCACGGCGTTGCGATCCCAGCACGTGATGCGCGTACTGGGTTTGACCTTTCGAAATTTCAAGTTGACGGTAAGCGTGTATTCCTCTGCGAGTGTATCGCTCTTATGGAGTTTGCCGCGCGAGAAATTTCCGAGCCGGCGTTTGGCCTTAACCTCGGCCGCACCTATAGTATTTATGACCTTGAGATCATCGGCTACATGATGCTGAACTCAAAGGATGTGGGAGACGCTCTACGGACATTTGTGCGGTATTTCAAACTTCGTGCCGACGGTTGTCGATTCGACCTCATTAGGGGAACAGAAGGGACTGCGGAGTTGACTTATACAGTTATCGCCCCCGGCGTCGCTGAATGCAGACAGGATGTTGAACTGGCGCTCGCCTGGGGCATGCAGATAATACGCACGCTATCAAGCCGTACCTGGCGCCCGATTAGCGTGCAGTTCACGCATACTCCCTTGGCCGCTATCGAGGATTACCGGGAGGTTTTTCAATCGCCAGTTCATTTCGAACAGGGTTCCAGTTCGATTCTTTTCGACAGCAGGGTGTTGGAACATCCTGTCGCCAACGCAGACCCGCAGTTGTTGGGCATTCTGCGGGACCAGGCAGAGAGCCTTATATCACGAGACACCTACTCTGCTGATCTGGCTTCGCTCGTAGGCGCGCAGATTGACCAAGCTCTGCTGCTGGGTAGGGCTCCCCGAATCGACTGGATTGCTAAGCAACTGGGCATGACCACACGAACGCTTCAACGTCGCCTGGACGAACAGGGACTAATGTTGCGTGATTTAGTCGACGCCAAGCGGAAAGCCGTCTCGACCGATCTACTGGAGAAATCTGATTACGGTCTTGCCGACATCGCCATGATCTTGGGCTACTCGGAGGTCAGCGCATTTGTTCGAGCTTTCACTCGCTGGACGGGTATGCCCCCAAAGGCATACCGAGTGCATTGGCGAGAACAGGCGCTCGCCAATGCCTGAGGTCGCACAGGTCGGCTCTCGTCGGCGTGATTAGTCTCTTAGAGGCTGTTTTGAATCGGTCTGAGGCTGGGGTATGATTCAAGCGTTGGATGTGGACAGAGCAGAGCCGTGGCCGGATGGCCCAGATCGCCAAGAAGACCAAGCGCTACCCGTCTGATTTGACCGACGAGGAGTGGGAGCAGTTCGCGCCGCCGATGCCCAAGCCGCGGCGCGTGGGCGTCCGCGTGAGGTTGATTTTCGCGAGGTGATCCATGCGGTGCGTTACCTGGTTCGCTCGGGGTGCGGCTGGCGGATGCTGCCGATTCATTTCGGGCCCTGGCAGACGGTCTATGGGTGGTTTCGCGAGCTGGCGCGGCGGTTTCTGTACTAGATCATCCACAACGTGGCTCTGATGCTGGATCGTGAGCGGGCTGGGCGCGAGGCGAGCACAACGGCGGCGGTGATTGACAGCCAGTCGGTGAAGGCTCCGCAAGCTGGAACAAGGGGTTACCGACGCCGGAAGATCGTCGGACGCAAGCGCCATATCGCCGTCGATACGGATGGACGCCTGTTGATGGTCAACCTAACGCCGGCCGATATCTCGGACAGCGCCGGCGCTCAGGCGATCTTGGATGGTATCCGCAAGCGCTGGCCCTGGGTGAAGCATCTGTTCGCCGATGACGCCTGCGATCAGCTGAAGCTCATGGACAAGGCAGCCTATCTGGACTTCGTGGTAGAGATCATCCGCAGATCCGACGACCAGAAGGACTTCGAAGTCTGGCCCGCCGCTGGGTTGTCGAGCGCACCTTCGGCTGGATGACAAGATGGCGCCGCCTCGTCCGCGACTACGAGAAGCGCATCGACGTCAGCCGCTGTACCGCTCTGTAGACAACGACATCCCCCGACGTGAGATTCAAATCCAGTTTTTCTGACAGTAGGTCGTCGCTACACGACGGCGACCCCTTCGATTCAGTCAGAATGCTCGACGCTCTAGAATGAAGGGCGCCTTGGTCAAGGGCGCCCTTCGCATCGGCGGCAGGCTTCGATCCCGGAGGCGCGGACCTAAGCACTTCGGAAGGAGCCGCCGATGAGCCCTTTTTTGGGCATCCCGCCGAGCCAACGCCGGCCGGGCGAGTCTAGCGCACGCAATTATGCGACGGGCGCTATGGTTAAATGCTTCGATCCGTCAGAACGAGCGCTGGAAGCGGAGGAGGCCGCCGAAGTTGTCGTCGTCATCGGCACCGGTCCAGTTGCTGACGGTCTCATCACCAAGATGGAAGTAGCTGGCTTCGGCCGTGATCGTCAGGCCGGGGACGATATCGTAGGCGATGTTCGCCACGACGCCGAGATTCTCACCTTCGTCATAGGAGATCTGGGTGTTGAACGAGGTCTTCTCGTTGACGGTGTAGGTGCCACCGCCCCAGACTGCCCAATTGCCGCTCCACAGCTTGTACATGCCGCGGCCGCCGGCGGGGATTGCGAAGCCGCCATCCGTGTAGTTGTCGTCCGTGCCGTAGCCGGCCATGATGAACAGCGACAGGTTCTCCATCGGGGTGACGTCGAGGCGAACCTTGCCGGCGACTTCTTCATAGTTGCTGTCGTAAGCAATGACGCCGGTGATCGCGCCCCAGCCCTGCGTCCACTTCACACCGCCGACGACATGCGGGACGTAGCTGTCGATCGTGAAGGCGCCGTAACCTTGTTCGAGCGAGACGACGGCGGAGAAGCCGTTGCCGGCGTCGAAATAGTACTGGACGACGTTGGTGTCGAAGCCACCGTAGGGAACCAGCGTATCGTTGAGGACGTTGCCGGCGTAGCCGCTGAACGTATCGAAGGCCGAGTCGTCCTTACCGACGCGCAGCCCACCGAGCTGGATCCAGGCGTAGGGCAGCGAAACGCCCGTGTTGCCGGCTTCGTTGAGGTACGGAGATGTATCGCCTTGGGTGTTGCGGAAGTTGAAGCGGGTCTCGGTGTACGTCTTCAACGTGCCGAGCTCGGTTTCCTGGCCGGTCGAGGTCTTCAGCGTGAAGCGAGCACGCTTCCAGTAGGTATCCTGATCGTCGCCGTCCTCGACGTCGACGGTCCCCGCACCGGTGAATGTGCCGACGTCGCCGACGCCGATGTCGTAGCGGACATAGCCGCCGATGCGCAGGCAGGTCTCGGTGCCGGGGATGTAGAAGTAGCCAGCGCCGTAGACGTCACAGATTCGGACGTATTCAGCGGGTTCCGGCTCGGCGACGACGACGGCGTCGGCGGCGCGCGCACCGGAAACTGCGACCAGTGCCGCAGCGGAGCCGAGAAGAAGGCTCTTGATGTTCATTTTGATCTCCACTCAAAAGTTGAAAAATGGGCCAGGGTATATTTGCTGGAAGAGAGCATCCCCACCCGGTCCCCGCGATCGAAAAAGGTGCGCTCGCGCTGCTTCTTCGCAGCTTAACGTTATCCGACGTATAAAATAGTCCAAGTTTCGTGGCGATCATTCGACATGATATATGTAGAAGTTGCTATTATGTCACAAATACCTCATTTATACTGCACAGGTCGTGCAAACTATACAAACAACGCAGACTGGACAACTTGCACATATTACGGATAGAACGCTCAGTGCGAAGCCGCGCCCGCACCGCTCATACAATTTTCCCAGGAGGTTCAGTTGGGCTTATGTCGAGGAAAAGTCTCGCGCGGCCAAGATGACTTCTGCAGCCAGATCTTGTCTCAGCATTTCTATGGGAATTCGGCCGTCAAGCCGCGGTGAAGGAGAGGTCACCCAAAGCCACGCCAGTCTGGGATTGGCAAACACTGAGAGCACTTGTCGTATCCCCGCCGCAGGCCTGCCGTCGACGAACTGAGCCAAGGGGACACGTGCTTGCGGCGCTTTCCGCAATGCGACCACGTCGTTGTGCCGTTGCCACCAATGCAATCTCGATCGCGGTATGCCGAAGCGTTCCTCCAGATAGGTTGGCCCTGCAACCTGACCCGCCCAGTCTTCAATTCGCAGGCAATCGCTTTGCAGATCTCGCGCTTTTAGGGCTGTGTACCCATGCGGGCCCTCGGTCGGCGCCGTGAGCGAAGCCGCCTCACGGGCGCTTTCATCGGAACGATGCGCTGCATCGGCTGCGAGCCTGCGAACAAATTCCGTGGCCAGGGCGGTCAAATCGTCATGGATAGCCTGTTGGGGCGTTGCCGAAAGCAAATCGGCAACAGCGGTATTGCCAGTCAACATCGCGATGAGATCGAGCTCCGTTCCTTTAGAACCTCATCGTACTTGGCCAGAACGCGCTCGACTTCTTTCGCACCAAGCATAAAAACTCGTCCTGGCGAGGTCCATTTCCACAATCAAAGGGTTTTGTCATGTGTGGCTCCCATGCCGCGTAAGAGTCCGGTTGATTGCCTGCGCGATCGAATTGTGATTATGGGCTACGATTTCGTCATCGAAGTGATGCGCCGTATCGATACCGAGGCCGGCTTCAAGGCGCTGCTCAGGCGTTGGATGGTCGAAAGAACGTTCGGCTGGCTAGACTAATACGCTGGCGCCGCGCGTGCGCGACTACGAACCACGCATCGACGTCTCCTTAGCGAAACTCCATTGATGCGATGCGAGGCCATTGCAAACCCACAACGCTTAACGGTCCGTGTCAGGGCGCATTGTGAGAAATGTCAGAATTTCCTCACGACCAATCATGCCGACGTTCGTACCGCCTCTCGAAACGAGAAGCGTTCCAGTTCCAGAGATACCCCTTCGTATGACCTCTGCCACTGGCGTTTCGGCGTCGATAGAACCGCCATCACAGGCGACATTTGCGGAATGGACGATCTCCGAGTTTGATTGCATGATGTCGCCGGCAACCAACTTGTCCAAGAGGGTGACATGGCTCACGAATTCTCGAACGTAGGGTGTCGCAGGTCTCAGTAGAATATCCTGCGGCGTACCGATCTGTTCCACCTTTCCTTTGTTCATGATCGCAATGCGATCACCTAAACGCGCGGCCTCCTCAATGTCATGAGTGATGAATACAGTGGTTTTTGTCGCTTTTGCCGAGATCTCTATGAACTGATCCTGTAGCTGCCTTCTGATAATGGGATCCAACGCGCTGAACGGTTCGTCCATCAGCAGAATTTCCGGATCTGTTACCAAGGCGCGCGCTAGACCCACACGCTGCTGCATTCCACCGGACAGCTCGTCCGGATAGAACGCGCCCCACTGTGGCAGGTGAACCCGTTCCAGCGCCTCTTGGGCAAGCTGACGCCGCTCCGCCCTCTTGACCCCGCGTATTTCCAGGCCCAGCGCGACATTCTCCGTCACCGTTCGGTTCGGCAGTAGTGCGACATGCTGGAAGACCATGCCAATCTTTTGCGAACGCAATTGCAGCAGACGTGCGTCGCTCAGCTCTTTGATAGATACCCCATTAATAATAACCTCTCCGGCGGTGGGCCTAATCAGGCCGTTAATGTGGCGCAGCAGGGTGGATTTCCCGCTTCCGGAAAGGCCGATGATACAAAATATCTCGCCTTCATTTATGTCGAAGCTAACGTCTTCGACGCCCACGACATATGGGGGTGCCGGGGCGCCGCACAGACGTGATCGTTTTATCTCCTCCAGCGCATCGCCTTCGCGCGCCGCGTAGACCTTCCAGACGTTTTTGAACTCAATCTTCTTGACTGACAATTTCGAGGTCCTAAACCAAGCGTGGGGGACAAAGGCGCCTTGGTGGTGCTGGCCTCTATGGCTTGGCTGCTTTCAGCGCCTCGCTTACCCAGCCGTCGAACGCAGCGCGGTTTGCCTTGAGCCAATCTTGCGTGTGGCGCTCAATATCCTCGGGAGACTTCTCGCCTTGTTCAATGAGGCTGTTCTCAGCTTCAATGTCCGCGACTGGCACCGTGGCGAGTTCGAAGAATTTCCTGGCTGCGGGATTTTTGTCCAAAAACTGATTGTTCGCGAGTACACGAATCGTATTAGGGGCAAATCCAGTGTTCGTGCCGTCCGGAGATTCCGTGTTCGCGTTCGGGTCGTCGGGGCTTGCAGAGAAGGGCACGCTGAGCCAAACGACATCCGTTCCAGGCTTCAGACGATTATTCAGCCAATTTGGCGACCACGTATAGTACACAATTGATTGACCATTCTTGTACCTTTCCAGCATATCAGCCACCAGAGCAAAGTACTCGCCCTGGTCATGATGGATTGTATCCCGCAATTTATAGGTCGTCATATGATGCTCAATTATCCGCTCGCATCCCCAACCTGGGTTGCATCCCACGAGATTGGCCTTCCCGTCACCATCACTATCGAAAAGTGCTGCAAGCTTCGGGTCAGAGAGCTGCCCGATGTTCGATATGCTGTATTTGTCAGCTGTGCGTTTGTCGATAAGATATCCCTGCTTCACGTTGGGCGTGAAGTTTCCTAGCCGCGTCATTACCTTATCGCCACCAGCATTCTCGAAGAACGCGTCATGAAGGGGTTGCCAATGGTGCACCGTGTAATCGACGTCGCCGTTTGCTACAGCGATGTGAATTGTGGGATAGTTCGCTATCTGAGGCTCCTCAACCGTATAGCCGAGTGCTTCTAGCCCATGCTGAACAATCAGGTGTTGGAACACCGAGGTGTAATCTTCGCCTTTAATCTGTCGGACTACTATCCCTTTTCCTGGGAGATCTTGAGCCAAAACGCCGGGTGCGAGCGCGACGGTGAACACCGCAACGGCGGTTGCCAATTTTTTCAAAACTGACGTGATCATTTCATCCTCCTTGAGATCTGCTTATTGTTGTTCATTTTGTTCCACGGAACAGGAAGCTCAGGATCGCGAGAGGCCGCGATCCTGGCCCTGTGGCGCCAACACGCTGTCTGGTCGTCTGCGCAAACGACTGTGATAGGCGGTCGATCGCAATCGCCAGCATCACAATTCCAAAACCCCCAACGGTTGCCTGGCCGAGATCTAAGCGGCCTATACCGCTCAACACGAGTTGCCCCAGCCCTGGAACAGAGATCATCGAAGAAACAACCACCATCGACAGGGCAAGCATGATTGTCTGATTGACGCCAGTCATTATGGCCGGCCGCGCCTGTGGCAACTGAACCTTAAACAGGACCTGCCAATCATTCGCTCCGAACGCACGAGCGGCTTCAACGAGATCGTGACTGACCTCACGAATGCCAAAGTTTGTCAGTCTGATCACCGGGGGGAGCGCATATATCATCGTAACGATCGCACCCGGGACCTTGCCAATGCCAAACAGCATCACAACTGGCACCAGATAAACGAATGAGGGGATCGTTTGCATGAGATCCAAAACAGGCCTCATGCCGGCTTGGACCTTGTCACTACGCGACATGAGGATTCCGAGAGGAATGCCGATGATAAGGCATGCGAGAACGCAGCTTACGACGAGTGATAGCGTCGTCATCGCCTCTATCCACGCGCCGATGAGGCCGATCACGATCAACGGCATGACCACCGCTACCGCCACGCCAGCCCCACCTGTCTGCCACGCGACCAACCCGACAACCACGAGCAAAACAGTTGGCGGACAGCTCAGCAATGCTTGTTCCACGGCGTTGAGAAGAAGCTGAAACGGAACCTTGATAGACTGGAACACCTCACGATAGTTTGACGTGACCCAGGCCATTCCGCTGTTAACCCATTCCCTGACCGGAATGTCGATTGAGGCAAATGGGTCAAAAAGGTCAATTCTTTCGGGCATCGCGACCACTCCCGGCTTCAAACAATGCGCCCGCCCCCATACCACCACCAACACACATTGTGACGACAAGGTATTTGCCACCTCGTCGGGACAACTCAATAACTCCGTGGCCAGTCAGGCGAGCACCTGTCATTCCGTATGGATGTCCAAGGGCAATCGCGCCACCGTTCACGTTCAACCGTTCAGAGGGAATCTCCAATCGATGCTGACAGGGGAGAACCTGGGCAGCGAAGGCCTCGTTGAGCTCCCATAGGTCGATATCGCTGGTTGCCAAGCCCGCCTTCCTAAGCAGTGGCGGCACCGCGAATATCGGTCCTAATCCCATCTCGTTCGGCTCGCATCCAACGACCGAGTATCCCCGAAAAATGCCCAGGACGGGGAGCCCCGATCGCGCCGCGTAATCCGCGTCAGCTAGAACGCATGCTGATGCGCCATCAGACATCTGGCAGGCGTTTCCGGCCGTAACCGTGTACTCACTTCCGAGGATCGGCTTAAGTCCGCTCAAGGTTTGCTCGGTTGTGCCAGGCCGGATGCCTTCATCTTTATCGACGCTTGCCGAACCTGCAGGGTACAGTTCGTCATCTATGGTGATCGGCGCGATCTCGCTGCTGAATCGACCTGCTTCCCGCGCGGCCGAAGCGCGACGTTGGCTTTGCGCCGCATAAGCGTCCTGATCTTCCCGTCTGATCCCGTATCGCTGAGCGACGACTTCAGCGGTATGGAGCATGGGCATGTAGATTTCGGGCTTGTGGGTTTTGAGCCATGGCTCGGAGATCCAGCCTTGACGTATCTGCTCGTTATCCACAAGGCTAATTGAGTCCACCCCCCCCGCAACACCGATGTCAATCTCTCCACAGGCGATGCGATGAGCAACCTGAGCGATTGCCTGCAGCCCGGAGGCACACTCTCGGTTTACAGTTGCAGCCGCAACCGAGGTCGGCAGACCTGCGCGGATTGACGACAGCCGGGCAATATTTCGTCCCGCGGCGGCTTCAGGCAGTGCGCATCCAATGATCGCGTCTTCGACTTGACCAGGTTCAATTCCAGCACGCGCGACAGCGTGGGAAATAGCGTGCGCAGCCAGCGAAACGGGATGAACCGCGCGCAGCGCTCCCTTGTACGCTCTGCCGACGGGAGTCCGAGCTGTTGAAACGATAGCTACCGTTCGCATCTTTCACCTGACATCCGCAAATCGCATACCGCTCTTGGCAAGGAATGCCAGTAGAGGGGCAGGCTCCCATAGCACCGGGCCGTGTTCTTCTCGAAATTCGATGACCCGCTCGTAGACTCGTTTTGGACCCAAATGATCGGCCCAGAACATTGGACCTCCCTTGCGACGTGGAAAGCCCAGCCCATTCATCCAAACGACATCGATGTCTCCGGAACTCCTCGCTATGCCGTCACCGAGCAGCCAAGCTGCGTCGTTAACCACAGGCAGCAGGCATCTTTGCAGTATCTCGTCATCGGAGATGTTCCGTCTTTTGAACCCGAGCTCGGAGGATGTCGACTCGATCAACGCCGCGACCTCGATGTCCGGATGCGCCTCGCGCTGTCCCGGCTCATATCTGTACCAACCTTTGTTTGTTTTCTGACCATAGCGGCCAGCTTCGTAGATCCGGTCCGCGACGTGCGGATAACGCATTCCGGCGGGATATGACGCCGCCTGCCTTACATGATAGCTGATATCGTTTCCGGCCATGTCGTTCATCACGAATGGCCCCATCGCGAACCCAAACTCTTGAAGCACTCTGTCGACCTGTTCCGGAAGGGCGCCCTCTTCCAACAGAAAGAGTGCTTCGCGTTGGTACCCGGCAAGTAGTTTGTTAGCTACAAACGCGAACTGGTTGCCGACAACCACCCCGATCTTACCAATGTGCTTGGAAACAACTCTCAGTTGCTCAATAGTCCCTTCCGCTGTCTCCCTGCCTGAAACTATTTCAACCAGCTTTAGGAGATGAGCAGGGCTGAAGAAATGCATCCCAGCAATGTTTTTCGGCCGCCCTGTTGCAGCTGCAATCTCATCGATATCAAGCGATGATGTATTTGTGACCAAAGTCGTGTTGTTTGGACATATGCTGTCTAGCTTGGCGAAGATCCTTTTCTTTAGTTCAAGGTCTTCGGAGACCGCTTCGACAACCAGATCGGCCTCATCTAACGCCTCCATATCGCCAATCGCTATGATATTGTTGCGTGCAATCTCGGCCTGCTCCTGAGATATTCGACCACGCCGAACCATGGATTTCAGCGACGCACCAACGGCCTCAAGGCCCTCGGCTAGCCGATCTCCAGCTTGATCGTGAACCAACACCTTCAAGCCGCCTGTCGCAAAGCTGATAGCAATTCCGCGACCCATGAAGCCGAAGCCCACCACTGCAACGCATTTCGGAAGACTTATGGTGTCGGACCCAGACCGGATATGAGGCAGATCAGTTGCAAGCTCGACCTTGCTTGCATGTAATAGTGCTATTGTCTCGGCTTCCGCGAGCAGCTTTTCGTTGTGTCGGTTTTCAATGGCGATGTTTTCTTCGAGGGAAGTTGACTGGGCTCCCATGACGCATTCCATAGCCAGTTTCCCAGCCGGCGCCTTCAAGGAAGCTGGAAACGATTGCTTGAAATCCTCAATGATATCCTGCCGACTTTTCTCAGTTGGGCTTTTTGAACGCCTCGGACTGCGATCCGTCCCGACCCGAATTGCCTCATCCACCAACGCTTCACGGCTGCTGACCAGTTCATCAACCACTCCGAGCGCGTGCGCGGCATTTCCGGTAATGTTCTTCCCCCCGACGATCATTTCAAGGGCGCATTGCAATCCTGCCAATTCACTCAGATGAAGAGCGGCGGCACCTGAAGGAACAAGCCCCCATGTCGCCTCGGGAAACGCAAGCTGTACGCTCGGTGTCGCAACCCGCGCGTGGCAGGCGAGCGCTATGGACAGAGCCTCCCCAATAGCACGACCCTCAAGAGCCGCGACAATGGGGACCGCAGACGCCTTAATCGCGGTTATCAGTTCCGGCAAGCCGCTAAAGTCTGTCTTCCCTGAGCATCTTGAAATGTCAGTTCCAGAAGAGAATTCCGGCCCTGCGCCCGTCAGAATGATCGCATCGATGCCTTTGCTCGTCGCAAACCGCTCGATCAGAATTTTCAACCGTGCACGAGCAACGGCAGTGATCGCATTCACCGGAGGATTGTCTAAATAGATGACCGCAGCCCGACCAAATAGTTTGTAGTGAGGGGCACCCAACATCAAGCATTCTCCAGCAAAGCGATCTACATATGACGGCGCTCGCAAAACCAGTTTAACACGAGCTCCATCGGTCGAGATTAGACCGCGCGATTAGGATCGCATTGACACGTTCAGCCACTTTTTTGACATCTGCCGCCATCGACACTTGATATTGCCGTTTTGCCCTAGGATGCGAGCTCGAGGCGGAAGCGAGGGCGGGCGATTTGCCCCCCAAGCACTGGGATATCCGAGGCGAAGGTGAAGTCCACCAGCGCCCTCTCCCGACGCGAAGTCATCAAGGTAACGCCGAAGGATGGAAGAATGAAGCGCCGTCGCCGACGAGATTCTGAGGCGGATCACCCGCCTCATGGCATCGAGCAGGAGAGCGGATAGGCCCCGAGTTGCGCCACGCGGTGGGCAGGCAGTCTCGGCCCGATGCCCAACGCTGCTCAGGCCAACACTGCCGCGGTTCTCACCGGTCGGGCAAAGTCTGATGACGGCAGTGCTCGGAAAGCCGGTGGTGGGACGAGCTACAGCACGACGTCCCTAGCTTAGCCGTGATTGGCAGTCTGGTGGACGAAAAAGCTCCTGGAGTATCTCGCACAATCCACTTGTCCCGTCGGCGAGACCGAACACAGCATCTTCAATACGTGTCATTCTGCCGGCCTCAAGCGAAGTGCTAGCCAGCGCGCGATACTTAGAACGTAACTCATCGGTCCGGAGCGGACATTCCGGGTCACCGCGTGGTGTCGCTGGATCTGAAGCTAGCCGGCGTCCGTCCGTCGTGGTGACGACGACCTCAGCCCATCGCTCCGCCGGAAACACGTTGCTGTAGGGTCCGTGCTCCACCAGTACAATGCGCTTTTGCAGGGCGGCGGTGAGCGGGTCGGTCAAACCACGTCCGGTGATTTCTTCGGTGCCCACCTGCCCGTGGGCCAGCGCGGCGGCGACGGGGAAGGCTGTGGAATACTGCGCGGCATCGGTCTCGGTCGGCACCCGCGAGCCGAGGGCGACGGCCGCGGCAAATGTTCGGATCTCAACCCGCTCGATCTGTTGTGGCGTAAGCGCGTGCCGGTGCTTCAGATCGAGCGCGGCATCAATCGCCGGATGCGCCCAACGGCATACCGGATATGGCTTGAAATACTGCTCCTCGATGCGCCAGCACACGCCCAGATCGGCCCAAAGCGCCCCCGCCTCTTCGCTCTCGATTATGGCGGCCGGGGC
Organism: Mesorhizobium sp. M3A.F.Ca.ET.175.01.1.1; assembly: GCF_004791945.1. Classification (NCBI taxonomy): domain Bacteria; kingdom Pseudomonadati; phylum Pseudomonadota; class Alphaproteobacteria; order Hyphomicrobiales; family Phyllobacteriaceae; genus Mesorhizobium; species Mesorhizobium sp. M3A.F.Ca.ET.175.01.1.1. The sequence goes on from NZ_SRTP01000020.1 coordinate 72,695, forward strand.
GCCCGTAAAGCCCTGCCGCGCAAGGTGGGCGGCAGAGACACCAACCATTGCGCCCCAACCGGAACCGTCTTTCACCATGGTCGGATGAGCCACCATGCGCATCATGGGACTGCGCGGACCGTAATACTCAGCAATCCCAAGCGCATGCCGAAGCTTCTCCTGGCCTAGACGCATCAGGCGCGCTCCCAGTGCGGCGCAGGTGATGGAGTTCCAGGATCCCGATGAATGGAAATCGGAGGTGCTCGCATGCTGTGCAATCCCCGCGCGGGTGCCGATCTCGTAGCCTTGCACCAACAGCGTGAGAAACTCGCGGCCGGTGGGCGTCACGACTAAGTCCTGAATCAGCGCGAGAAGCGCCGGAAGCACGGCGCATCCGACATGCCCTTTCACCAGACGATGACCATCATGTGCATCGATGGCATCGATTGTGATGCCGCCGGCCAGCGACGCGCCGACCGCGCTGCATCGACGTCCGTCGAATAAGAGACTTGCTCCTAAGGTTCCAGCACCGGCGGCGAGAAATGTGGCCGAGAAGTCACGAGCAATTTGAGACGCAGGAGTGAGCGCGCCGGCGGCAGCGGTGCCAAGCAGGTCGATGAGACAGCGCTCGGCTTGCGCGACGACCGTTTTCGGTAGGTCCTCGAACTGAAGTTCGAACAGAAACGCGGTTAGGCGTTCAAGCGCCGCGCTCATCGCCCCCTCCACACGAGCTTGCGCTTCGCAGCGATTCTGAGCGTCGAGGGTAGCAGGGCTGCCTGCCTATTTCTTGGTATTTTGGGTTAACCATGAGGATTCTACCGGTTAGGTCCAGACACTTTCGCTTTTTCTCGGGCGGCGGCTTCTCCGTGGGCCGAGATCTGCTCCGGTGGAGCGGGTCGATCGTCATTATCTTCGGGCGGACCACTGGCTGCCGGCGATGTGCCTGCACCGTCCAGCTATCCGGTTCTGGCAGCTCTGGCCGTCCGGGAAGGTTCCCACAACCCGAGCGCGGCGGTCGGTCCAAATCTCCAGCCAACACGACTGTTGGAGAAGCTGTAGTAGCTAAGCGTCTCCATGAGCGTCTCGACCGTCCTGTCGCCTAGCACTCCGGGCAACAGCGCGAAAGTCGAAAGAAAGTAGGTTCAGGCGCGAGCCGTCGAGCGTGATCAGCTTCACCCCCGCTTGCACCGTCCGGCAATTCGCCTTCATGACTCGTCTAATCCTTCGGCAGGAAAGGCTTGACCCGCATGCGCTCCCCTTCTCTACCGCGCAGCAAATCAACCAAAGCTTGGGGGATAGGCGCCGGCCGATAAGTGGTCCGGTCGAAACTCACCCAAACGATCTCGCCCGAGCTGAGCAAAGTCTCACCGTCCCTAGGGTAGATCTCGAGGGCGAAGGCAAGGCTCGTCCGTCCGGTCCAGGATGCGCGGGCGAAAATCTCCACATCGTCATCGAAATGGAGGGGGGCCTTGAGCTCAGCACTGATCTTGACGGTGTGGAAATCAATATGATCTTCACGATCCACGAGACGGACCCTGAGTGCCCGCATGTACTCCCACAATGCGAGACTGAAATAGTTGACGTAGTTTGCGTTGAAGACGACTCCCTGTGCATCAACCTCCGCCCAGCGGACGCGAAGCGGGATTGAGAACGTGAAATCCGTCTTAGCCATTTCAGACCGCTGCATGACTGATGGTCGGCTCGGTGTGGTGCCCGTACGGGGCACTCATCGAACGTAAACTTGCTTAACGGGCGATGCTGTCGCGTCGCTGGAGCTGGGCTCAACGGTAGTTTCCCCACCTACCCCAAACCTTAAGAACGCTAACGCGACTCCTGCGATGCCCAACGTCACTTTTATAGTAATCGCTCCAACGCGGTGATCTCGGGCGTGAAGCCTGCACGCATCATGGACCACATATGCATTGGTGCAGCTCTGCCCCCAATCTAAACTTGCTTTTCTCCAGGCGTCGGTCGAACCGTTGCGGTCGCGCGTATATCAGCCTAACAACTACAGGCAGCCAAGCCACGGTATGACCGAGAATCACCGCGCCAAGCGACAAGGAGACTTCCAACTGCTTCAACACAGTAATATTGCCAACCCTGTAATCAGTACTGGTATTATTAGCGGTATGTGTTCCAGCAATTCCTTCCCTCGTCGGCCAGGTGGGCTGCCCGGGCGGTGCTCGCGCGCGATGGCAATTCACACGCGCCCTATCGAGCATAGTTAGATCGTGCTACGCGAATCGCGTTGACAGTTTCGGTCAGATCGTTGACATTTACCGCCATTGCCCTCTGGTATGCTGACTGAGGCGCGATTTCCACCTTCTATAGTCAGCCGTCTGAGCCACAATCACAGTGATACCTCCTCATCGAACACCTTGCCGTCGCACTTCGTCAATCGCCCCGCCATGCAATGACGACCCGCTTGACGGTGCAGTTCTTCAACGACGGCGACGCCGCGCCTCCGTGGCTTTGCCGTCTTTGAATTCGGGACAAGAGTCATGCTGTAAACCGCACGGCTGCTTTATGGGACTGGAGCATCACCAGCCCGTCGGTGTATGATCGGTCCCAGCTTGGCAAGTTGCCGAGGCCGGTTACGTTGGCCCTGCAACTTCTATTAATCGCTCAAGCTTGCGCGGCTCTGGCCCGATCATGCTGATGACTATAACGTCAGATAAAGATGGGCACTTCTCACGCGGAATTTAGCGACAATTACACGCTCAGGCAAATATACTTCATTTCAGTATAATGATCGATTCCGTATTTCGAACCTTCACGGCCTATTCCCGACTGCTTGATGCCGCCAAAGGGCGCAACCTCAGTGGAGATCAGCC
>NZ_SRTP01000208.1:0-337 GCF_004791945.1 Mesorhizobium sp. M3A.F.Ca.ET.175.01.1.1
CTGGTATGTCGTCCTGCCACATAGCGGCCGGTCATGGACGGAGGTCAATCGCCGCGTCGCGGAGGGACAGCCTGGCAAACTGGAGATCAGGTCGCTCGGCTACCCGTTTCGCGGGAGGGCGACGGAATCCAAAGGTCTCTTTCTCTATTTGCCGCGCGATTTGTTCGCCGATGCGGCCGCAACCCTCGACGCAAACAACAATTCGATCCTTTCCGGCAATTTTGCCGATCTCTTGATCGACTACGTCGACAGCATCGCAACAAGACTGCGCAGCCTCACAGCGGACGACCTGCCCCGCATCGTACACGCGACGCGCAGCATGATCATTGCGTGCCTC
>NZ_SRTP01000209.1:0-337 GCF_004791945.1 Mesorhizobium sp. M3A.F.Ca.ET.175.01.1.1
TAAGCGAAAGCTTCGCAAACGACGGCCGCCTCAGCCGTCCGAATCGGCAGCGTTCTGCCACCGGCCCACAGCGATCGCTCGATGCCCATTTGCGCTGCCGCTTGCTGGTTGACGGCTATCGGTTCATCCTTGTGCCTAGCCTGGCCGTGAAGCGCGTAGCGAGATCACGCCGTCACGGCCGCAAGTGAGGTCTTGTTCCATGGACTGCTTGGGCTGCGGTTTCGAGGTTGAGAGCGGTTTCGCCTTCTGTCCGAAGTGTGGCAAGCGCCAGCCCGTGCCATGCGCCAGTTGCGGCTACCTCTGCGCACCTGATTTCGAGTTCTGTCCGAAATGTGGG
>NZ_SRTP01000210.1:0-337 GCF_004791945.1 Mesorhizobium sp. M3A.F.Ca.ET.175.01.1.1
GGCGAGACGCTGGCGGCCTCGATAGCGGCGGCCTATACAGCGAAGGAGCCATGGTTTGGCTACTACTGGGCGCCCACGGGGGTTCTCGGAAAGTACAAGATGGTGGAGGTCGACATGGGGCCGGTCGACAAGGACAAGGCAAAGTGCAACGCCACGGCCAATTGCCCGACCCCAGGCAAGACCGGTTGGCCGAAGGCCACGGTTTTGACCACGATGTCGAAGCCTTTCTACGACAAGAACCCAGAACTGGTCGCGCTCATGAGCAAGGTGAGCTTCGCCAACCAGATCATGAACGAGCTTCTTGCCTGGCAGGAGGACAAGAAAGCAACCGCCGACG
>NZ_SRTP01000211.1:0-337 GCF_004791945.1 Mesorhizobium sp. M3A.F.Ca.ET.175.01.1.1
GTGCGCGGCAGCAGCGCGAGCATGGCGAGAATCGCGACGACGCCCAGCGCGCCCATCACCCAGAAGGTCGCCCGCCAGCCCCATAGGCCGCCGATCGCTGTTCCGGCCGGCACGCCAATGACGTTGGAGACGGTCAGCCCCGAGAGGATGACCGCGACAGCCCGACCGCGCTGGTCCTCGCGCACCAGCCCGACCGCGACCACCATGGCGACGCCGAAATAGCAACCATGCGCCACGGCAGTCGCAACGCCCAGCAGGAGCATCGCGGCGAAATCGGGCGTCAGCGCGCAGGCGGCCTGGCCAAGGGTGAAGGCTAACGTCAGCCCGCTGAGCAGAG
>NZ_SRTP01000212.1:0-336 GCF_004791945.1 Mesorhizobium sp. M3A.F.Ca.ET.175.01.1.1
GGTCAGTTGTGCGCCAGTGACAGAAAGAACTTTGTTCCAGCCATTGATTGAGGAAACGGATTTCATGACCCCTCGCCTGCTTTTCGCTGCCCTCGGCCTCATCGTCCTCACTTTGCCCGCTCATGCCGATGGCGAGGTGCAGAAGCTGATCACCGCCGCCGACAAGGCGCGGCTGGACAAATATGGCGAGACGCGAAAGGCTGCCCTCGACGAAGCGAAGGCCGGCGATCCGGCCGAGGTCAAGCAACTCGATGCGCTGCTCGCCAAGCCGCTGGTCGCTTTCTCCGACAAGGACCTGACCGGCAATTGGAAATGCCGCACCATCAAGGCCGGCGG
>NZ_SRTP01000213.1:0-309 GCF_004791945.1 Mesorhizobium sp. M3A.F.Ca.ET.175.01.1.1
GGTGCGACCCTCAAAGTTGGGTTCCACTTCGGAATCTGGCCCGAGCTGCCCATACCAGCCTGTGACCTCGAAGCCGGCTTCCTGGAGCAGGGCGGCGAACTGGACCCGGGTGTAATGGCGGTGGTGGAACCGGTATCCCTTGAAGGGGAACACCGCCTCGTTCGGCACGCTGGCGATCAGGATGCCGGCGACCTTGCGCAGCTCGCGCAGCATCGGCAGCGGATCCGCGAGGTGCTCGATGGTCTCGAAGCAGACCGCGGCGTCGAAGGCGCCGCGCTCGTACCCGGCGATTTCCATGACATCGCCGGC
>NZ_SRTP01000214.1:0-335 GCF_004791945.1 Mesorhizobium sp. M3A.F.Ca.ET.175.01.1.1
TGGAGCGCCTGTCGCCGCTCGAGCGGGCGGCCTTCCTGCTGCACGACGTGTTCGGGCTGCAGTTCGAGGAGGTCGCCGAGGAGATCGAGCGCGACCCGGCCGCCTGCCGCCAACTCGCCGCCCGCGCCCGCAGCCATGTCCGCGAGGCGCGGCCGCGCTTCAAGATCGAGAAGGAGCGCGGCCTTGAGATCGCCGAGGCCTTCTTCAACGCGTCACGCAGCGGCGACATGAAAGCGCTCGGCGCAATGCTGAGCGCCGACGTCACCGCTCACGCCGATGGCGGCGGCAAGCGCCCGGCGGCTGTCGCGCCGGTCTTCGGCCATGCTGCCGTCATG
>NZ_SRTP01000215.1:0-314 GCF_004791945.1 Mesorhizobium sp. M3A.F.Ca.ET.175.01.1.1
CGAATCCGCGACCACGACATCGGTCTTTCGCAAGGCGGGTTTCATCAGAAGGCGCTCGCCGATCAAAGTCCGGGCTCGCATGGTTTCGGGCGCGTGCACCCAGACGAGGTCGTGGATGGTGACAACTCGTGCCATTGTGCTGTCGAGAACGAACGGCAGGCGATGCGATGGGCCCCAGAATACCTCCACGCGGCCGCGCCGAGCCAGGGAGGGCAGCACAGCCTGACCCCAATAGCTTCGCGCGAGGGGTCCCTTGAAGCTGGCAAGCTGCACGGAAACGCCATGCGGAATGTCGTAATGCGCGCTGACAGCAT
>NZ_SRTP01000216.1:0-334 GCF_004791945.1 Mesorhizobium sp. M3A.F.Ca.ET.175.01.1.1
GCGGCCAGAACGGAAAGCCTTGCGGCGTCTGCGCGGCGTGCAGGCCGGTCCGCGACACCGTCGCCTCGATCATGCCCGTCGCGGATTCCCGTTTGAGCGTGTCGGCGACGGGAAGGGCAGGCAGCGCGCCCTGGCGCTGGCCGATGGCTTCGATGGTGCGGTCGATAAGCGCGGCATCGACGAACGGGCGCACCGCGTCATGCACAAGCACTTTTGCCGGCGCCTGCTCCCTGAGCGCCAGAAGTCCTAGCCGGACGGAAGCCTGACGGGACAGACCGCCGGTGATGGCACGGACGCGCTCGGCATCGGCTCCGGCCGCACGGTCGAAAAGTTC
>NZ_SRTP01000217.1:0-333 GCF_004791945.1 Mesorhizobium sp. M3A.F.Ca.ET.175.01.1.1
TACAAGTGTGCTCTTTCCCTTTTTGGGGGGCGAAGTGCGCGTCACGGTCGACCGCGTCAAGGTGCGCAAGCGCTTCCTCGGCTGGGCCAATTTCGTCTTCGACACCCGCTCGCCCTTCTTCGGCAAATCGGCAGGCGAGGTGTTATCGCTGATCGTTTCCGGACCCGATCTCAAGCCGGGCACGTCGAACCTTGCTTTGGCCGCCGACAACATCTGGAACAACGCGCAGTGGCAGCATGGCGACGTCTGGGCAAAACTCTTGCAGACCATCATCATTGCCTTCGTGGGAACGCTGCTAGCCGGCATCGTCACGCTCACTCTGGCATTTTTCGC
>NZ_SRTP01000021.1:0-62273 GCF_004791945.1 Mesorhizobium sp. M3A.F.Ca.ET.175.01.1.1
TCGACGGCGACCGGCTGGTCGACGCCGACGGCGACGGAATGGCTGCCTTTCGGGTTGAGCACCTCCCACGCGGTCTCGTTCGAGCCGGGGGTCAGTTGATGAAGCGCCTGGTTGAGCTCGCGCAGCGGCTGCTGACCGAGATCGAAGATCCTCGTATGGCCTTGCTCGCGCTGCGCCTTCGACATGGTTGTTGCCGGCATGGGCTCAATGCTCCCAGAAATAGACGGTTGCAGGTTCCGGTTCCCAGACTTTGGCGTTCTCGATTCCGGGCAGATTTGCGAGCGCCCGATATTCGGAGCCGAAGGCGACATACTGGTCGGTTTCGGCCATCACCGCCGGCTTGCAGGCGATCGGATCGCGCACCACGCCGAAGCCGTTCTTGGTGCCGACGACGAAGGTGAAGAAACCGTCGAGGTCGGACAGCGTGCCCTCCAGCGCCTCGCCGAGATTCTTGCCGTGCGCCATTCTGTTGGAGAGATAGGCGGCCGCCACCTCGGTGTCGTTCTCGGTCTCGAATTTCATGCCCTCGCGCACCAGCTCGCGGCGGACATTGTTGTGGTTGGACAGCGATCCATTGTGCACCAGGCACTGGTCGGCGCCGGTCGAGAACGGGTGGGCGCCCAGTGTGGTCACCGCCGATTCCGTCGCCATGCGGGTGTGGCCGATGCCATGCGTCCCGGTCATCGAGCGCACATCGAAGCGTTCCACCACGGCTTCCGGAAGGCCGACCTCCTTGTAGATCTCGACCGCCTCGCCGGCGCCCATGATGCGGACATCGGGTCTAAGCGACCGAAGTGCTACGCGTGCCGGCTCGACCTTTTCGGGCATCGTCCTGATCACTGCATGGGTCGATTTGACCGCCACGCTCACCGGCGCATTGATCGCCTTGGCGAGTTCGGCATCGAGCCCGTGGAAGTCGCGCTCGGGTTTCGGCGACTGAATGGTGATCTTGGCCTCGTTGCCCGTCGCCGCGCCATAGATGGCGATGCCGGCACTGTCTGGACCACGGTCGGTGAGACAGATCAGCATCTCCGACAGCATCGCGCCGAGTTTCGGTTCAAGCGCCTTGTCCTTCAGGAAAAGTCCGACGATTCCGCACATGTCAGCCTCCGATGTTCTGGCTTCTAATGGATGTACCGAATGAAAGAATGGAATTCAATGGCATGAAAGAAATTTGCCTCTGGTTATAGTTCTACTTTGCACCGCTTCCCGTGCTGTCTCCGTCCGGACCCGTTCGGTGAACCCAAATCGCGTGGCGGACCCGCGCTATCCTGTAGGCGTCGAGTATCGATAGCGCATAGATGAGAAACCCGCCGGCATGGCGGCCGATGAAGCTGGCATCCGCCGGCGCCACCTTGGTCGTCACCCAGGCCAGAATGACCATGAAAAACAGGAATTGGAGGGCTCGCGCAGGCAAGCCGAGCATGACATGCCCGCTGCCCGGCAGGACGATCGCCGAGGCCAGCACCAGGTAAGGGTTCGAAGGCGGAGTTTGCGTGGAGAGGTCGGTCATGCGGCCTGCCTTTCACGCCGGTTGAGCGCATCGCGAAGCGAGGACGCGGCATCAAGCAGCCTTTCGATCAATGCCGGGTCGAGCGCTGCGTCGCCGAAAGCGGCCTGCCGGAACACGCCGTAGCGCGCCCGGTCGGCCTGGGCCAGCAGCCAGACGATGCGCACCCCCTTGGATGTGATCAGCAATTCCTTGGCGCGGCCTTCGGCAAAGATCCCGGCATGCGCGGCAATGACCTCCAGCGGGAAGGCGACGCCTGGGCGATCGGTCCTGACCACCGCTTCGTCGGGAAGGGTTGCCGCCTTGGGCAGCGTGTGTTCGAGATGGTCGAAGTTGGAGAAGGTCGTGGGCGATCCCGGCCGCATCATCATGTCGAAGGTGCCCGGCACCGCGACTGCCTCGGTGATCGTCACGCTCAGCCAGCGCGTCGGCAGCTTCCTGGTTGCGAGCGTGTCGACGATGGTGCGTATCTGTACGCGTCTGCCGTTCCAGGAACCCGCCCATGCCGCGACCCCTGCCATGCCGTCGGAGATATCGACGGCGTCGGCGATGACGGCGCGGATGCTGGCCTCGTCGGCAGCGCGCGCCGCGCTGGCTCTGCCGCGGCTGGTGCGCGCAAGCCAGGCAAGGTGGAGCACGACCGCAAGTGCGATCGCCCCGGCAAACAAGACTGACGTCAACTCAGACATCTCGACACGCCAGAGCCCGCCGTCACCCGGCGGGCTCTCTTCCCGCTCAATAGCCCTGCGGCTTCGGCCACGGCATGGTGAACTGGTCGCCGCGCCGCACAAATTTGTAGCGGTAGAAGTGGAACCAGACCGAGATCAGGAAGTAGAAGGCGATCATCGCGATCAGCTGCGAGCCGAAGCCGAGGAAGATGGCGAAAAAGGTCACCACGCACAGGCAGAACAACACGATTGCCGGCAGCGGGTGGAAGGGATGCGTGTAGCCGCGCTGAATGGAACCCAAAGGCCACTTCTTCCGGAACATCATGATGTTGATGCTCATGAAGGTGTATTGCAGCACGCCCGACAGGATCGAGAAGGTGATCGCCTGATTGAGGTCGGCGATGAAGGCGAAGGCCAGCGCGATCGGCAGCAGGAACAGGATCGAGCGATAGGGCGTGCGATATCTCGGATGCACCGCTGAGAACCAGCTCGGCAGGTAGCGGTCGCGGCCGAGCGAGAACCAGGCGCGCGCCGCGTCGTTGATGCAGCCATTGGCCGAAGCCAGCGCCGCCAGCAGCGTCGCGATGAAGAGGAGGTTCTCGAGCAGCGGGCTGCCGGTCAGCTTGCCGGCATCCCACAGCGGGTAATAGGTGATGCCGAGATATTCCCAGGGCATCATCGAGGCGCAGACATACCAGGTCATGGCGGCGGCGATCAGCAGCGTGATCATGCCGGCCATCGTGCCGTACGGCAGCGAGCGGGCAGGCGAGCGCACTTCCTCTGCGGCCTGCGTGGTGCCTTCGATGCCGAGATAATACCAGATGCCGAACTGGAAGGCGGCAATGACGCCGATCCAGCCATAGGGCAGAGCGTTGCCGGGCGTGACCAGCTCATTGAGCTTCAGCACCGCGCCCTGCGTCCACGGGCTGACCGAGAAGAACAGGATCACGATCGAGATATAGGCGATCGCGGTGATGACGAAGTTGACGTTGAGCGTCATCAGCACGCCGCGATAGTTGAGCCATGCCAGCACCACGATGGTCGCCGCGATAAATGAATTGTGGGTCAAGCCTTCGACGCCTGCCTTGGCGACGATCGTGTCGCCAAGCAGGATCGCATCCGACACTTCGAGCATGGTGTAGGCGAAGACCAGGAACAGCGCGACGTTGAATGCCATCAAAGGCCCGACGATATGTTTTGCCTGCGCGTACTGGCCGCCGGCGGCGGCGACGGTCGATGTCACCTCGGAATCGATCATGGCGACCGAGGTGTAGAGCAGGCCGACGACCCAGCAGACGATCAGCGCTGCCAGCGCGCCGCCCTTGTCGGCAGCGAAGTTCCAGCCGGTGAACTCGCCCACCAGCACGATGCCGACGCCGAGCGCCCAGACATGGGCTGGGCCGAGCACTCTGAGCAGCGAGACCCTGTCGCCATGGATTACTGTTTCTCTTACTTCAACCGCGGCCGTCATTTGTCAGTCCCCACTCAAATCCGGTGTTTTTCGGAAACGGCTTCAAGCTCGCCTTCGCGCGAGGAGGTCAGGGTGTCCTCGGAATAGCGCGTATCGACCTTGAACCAATCGAAGAGCATCCACAGCGCGAGCAGGATCGAGATGCCCCAGCATGCGTAAGAGACTGTCAGCCACATGGTCTTGTCCCCCGGATTACTTGTCGTCGAATTTTTCGTTGATCACCTCGCGATATTCGCGATCGGAGGCGCGGAACAGGAAGACGAAATAGGCGATCAGCACGACCGCCATGATGATCAGCGTCGGCCAGTCAATGATGTAGTGGAAGCGGTTCTGGATGATGTCGTGCGCCGTCTCCGGCGTGTAGCCGAGCTTCTCCCAGATCGACGCCATTGTCGGGTTCTGGCCGAGCGCCTCCCAGGTCTTGGCGTCGAGCGCGTCGATCGACTTCGCCGCTCCGGCGAGCCCCAGTTTCAGCGGCAGCCACAGCGCCACAAAAATGGCGACGACGACGATGGCGATGTCGAAGACCTGGCCGGCCTTATTTTGCTGCGGCGGGATGTAGCGGGACATGGAATTTTCCCTCAAGACTGGCGGTTGCGGTAGGCGTCGGCGTTCTTGATGTCGAGGCCGTAGATGAAGTCCTTGTCTTCCCTGTAGTGGTTGAGCATCGCCAGGATGGCGGCGGTGTTGAAGATCAGCACCGCGGCTGCCGCGACCACCACCACCAGCTTGATCCCGCCGTGCGGGATGTAGGCCCAGGTCATCAGGAGGACGAAGAGGATCGTTGCCCAAAGGCAGACGATCAGGAGCACGGAGCCACGCACGTCGGAACGATACAGCGCCTCGATGCGCTGCTGCAGGTTGGACATCGGTTTTCCCCTTCTTGTCGACGTCCGGCCCCGAATCGGCCGACCGTCCCTCTTTCAACAGAGTGAAATTTTTTTCATAGGTTCCGCCCGATTCCAGGAATTGTCAAGCCGGTTTTGCGCCGGCCGGGCCGTTTGGTCCGCCGGCTGCACCTTGCCTGTGGATAAAACTACTTGCCTGCAGGAAAATTGCCGCCGCCGGACGGCGCCTTGAGCGGCAGGGGGATGTCGGCGGCTGCGGTGCCGCATCGATGGCGCGGGCTGGTCAGCTCGTGCCGGTTTGCCGATAGCAGATGAGATCGTGAATCCGCAGCCGCTTCAGCTTCCGGGTCCGTGCGGCGCGTCGGCGTCTAAAAACAGCTGTCGCCCCGCTTAACCGGGCAAAGGGCGCCTCGAGGCATCGCCCTCGAAGACATCGTCGGCCCGCTCACGACATGATCAGTCCGCCGTCGACATTGATGGTCTGGCCCGTGATATAGGCGGCATCGTCGCTGGCGAGAAAGCTGACCAGCCCGGAAACATCCTCGCCGCTGCCGGCGCGGCCCATGGGAATGTTCTTCACCCACTCCGCCATGAGTTCGCCCGGCTTGTAGTTCCCGAGCAGCTTGCCCCAGACAGTGTCGTTATAGGCCCACATGTCGGTGTCGATGATGCCGGGGCAGATGGCATTGACGGTTATCTTCTCCTTGGCCACTTCCTTGGCGAGGCTCTGGGTTATGCCGACGACGCCGAATTTCGAGGCCGCATAATGCGGCGTGTAGATAAAACCCTGCCGCGCCTGGCCGGACGCGGTGTTGATCAGCCGGCCGCCTTCGCCATGCTTGCGCATGCGCCCGATCGCTTCCTGGCAGCACAGGAACACGCCCTTGGTGTTGACCGCCATCACCTTGTCCCATTCGGCTTCCGTCATCGCTTCGATCTTTGCGATGGTGATGACACCGGCGTTCTGCACCGAGATGTCGACGCGCCCGAATTCCTTTTCGGCGAGATCATAAAGCGCCGCGACCTCGTCCTTCTTGGTCACGTCCATGCGCATCGAAGCGACCTTGGCGCCCGCGGCCTTCAGGCTGGCGGCGACCTCGTCGACACGCGGGTCGATCGCGCTGATCACCACCGCGGCACCTTCCGCGGCGAAGCGCCTGGCCATGGCCGCCCCTATGCCGCCGCTGGCGCCGGTGACGACCGCCGTCTTTCCTTCGAAACGCTTCTGCATTTTCTCTCCTACCAGCAGACGAAGCCGCCATCGACGATGAGGTCGATGCCGGTGACGAAACTCGCGGCCCGGCTCGCCAGGAACACGGTCGGGCCGACCATCTCCTCCGGCGTCGCCATGCGGCCCATCGGCGTGTCGCGCTCGAAGATCTTGATCTGCTCGGCCACTTCCGGCCGCTTGTTCATCGGCGTCAGCGTGTAGCCGGGACTCACCACATTGACGCGCAGGCCGCGGTCGGCCCATTCCATGGCAAGGCTCTTCGATATGTGGATCACCGCCGCCTTGGAGGAATTGTAGTGCGCCTGCGTCAGGCCGCGATTGACGATCGAGCCGGACATCGAGGCGATGTTGATGATCGAGCCCTTGCGGCGGGTAAGCATGACGCGCGCCTCGGCCTGGCAGGACAGGAACACGCCGCTGACATTGACGTCGTAGAGCTTCTGCCATTTGTCCAGCGGCAGCGTCTCCGCGGGCTCGGCCCCGGCGACGCCGGCGTTGTTGACCGCAATCGTCAGTGCGCCGAGTTCCTTTTCGGTGCGGTCGATCGCGGCCGCGAGGTCGCTTTCCGATGTTACTGAACCGTTCAGCACCAGCGCCTTGCGGCCGAGCGCCTGGATCTTGTCGGCCGTCTCTTCGAGTCCGCCTTTCGAGCTGTGGCCGAAGCAGGCGACATCGGCGCCGGCTTCCGCGAGCCCGATGGCGATCGCTTGGCCGATGCCGCTGCCGGCGCCCGTCACCAGCGCCACGTCGCCGCTGAGATCGAATAGATTCATGTCGCTCCTCTCCTGAAATGGAGGGGCGCCAACATTGCTGGCGCCCCGCGCGGTCCGGTGCCTGGGAGGGTATCACCTGCTGCGCTTTGTTCCCATCTGCCGTGCCTCAGCTCGTCGCGAGTTCCATCACGGCGACATTGCTTGCTTCATCGCGATCGAGAATGCCGCGCTGGCGGCCGCGGCTCAGCACCAGCACGCGGTGCGAAAGCCCCAGCACCTCCTCGAGGTCCGAGCTCACCACGACAACCGCCATGCCGGAGCGGGCGAGATCGGCAATGACGTCGTAGATCGCCGCGCGGGCGCCGACGTCGATGCCGCGGGTCGGCTCATCGAGGATGAATACCTTGGGCGGCCGCGAGACCCATTTGGCGATGATCACTTTCTGCTGGTTGCCGCCGGAAAGTTTTGAGACCGCCTGGTTCGGCCTGCCCTTGACGCCCAGCCTGGAGATGCCGGCCGCGGCGAATTTCTGAACCGCCTTGGGAAACACCCAGCCCTTCGGCGCGACATGGTCGAAATTGCCGAAGGCGAGGTTCTCGCCGATGGTCTGTTCCAACACTAGGCCCTGCGCCTTGCGGTCTTCCGGCACCAGCACGACGCCGGCCTTGATCGCCGCCGCCGGGCCGCTGAGATGCACCGGCTGGCCGGCGACGCGCACCGAACCCGAAGAGATCGGATCGGCGCCGGCGATCGCGCGCACCAACTCGGTGCGGCCGGCGCCGATCAGGCCGGCGATGCCGAGGATCTCGCCTGCCTTCACCGCGAAGGAGACGTTGTTGAAACTCTTCTCCGGCGAGGACAGGTTCTCGACCTCGAGCAGCGTCTGGTCGCTTGGAGGGGATAGCTTCGGGAACATGCGCTCGACGCTGCGGCCGACCATCTGCTCGACCACCGTGCGCACCGGGATGTCGGCGCGCTCGTGCCTGGCGACGATGCGGCCGTCGCGCATCACCACGACGCGGTCGGCGATCTGCGCGATCTCGTCCAGCCGATGGCTGATATAGATGAAGGACATGCCTTCGGCCTTGAGCTTGCGGATCTGCTTGAACAGAAGTTCCGTTTCCTCGCCGCCGAGCGCCGCGGTCGGCTCGTCGAGGATCAAGAGCTCGGCATTCAGCGTCAACGCCTTGGCGATCTCCACCTGCTGCTGGGCGGCGACGCGCAGTGTGCGTACCTTGCGCTCGGGCGACACGTCGAGGCCGAGCCGCTTCAGCTGCGCCGACGCCTTCGCGTTCATGCTCGCGCGGTCGACGCGGCCGCCGCGCATCGGCAGGCGTCCGACATAGACATTTTCCGCCACCGACAGGTCCGGCAGGAGCTTCAATTCCTGATGGATCATGCCGACGCCGGCCTCGATAGCCGCGGCGGGATTGGCGGGGGAATAGGGCTTCCCCCGCCAGATGATGGTGCCGGCATCTGATTTGATCGAACCGGCGATGATGTTGGACACCGTCGACTTGCCGGCGCCGTTCTCGCCGAGCAGCGCCACGACCTCGCCCGGCCGCACCTCGAAGCTCGCGTCGGCCAGGACCTGCACCGGTCCGTAGCTCTTGCAGAGGCCATTGACGAAGAGCCCGTTATGCGGGGCCTCGCCAGGGTGAGGGTCAAGGGGCATCGTGGTGCTCGCTCAGGGTCTCAGCTAGCCCTCAGGGGTGCTTCTCGATGAACTGCGCGACATTGTCCTTGGTGGTCAGCGTCGCATCCTGCAACTGTTCGGCAGGCAGTTTCTCGCCGCCAACGATCTTGATCGCCGAGTCCACAGCGAGCCGGCCCATGCCCTGCGTCTGCTGCGTCGCGGTGACGTCGAACACGCCGTCCTTAAGCGCCTTAAGCGCAGCCACGTCGCCGTCGAAGCCGGCAATCCAGACCTTGTGGTCAGGATTGGCGACCTTGACCGCCTGGGCCGAGCCCAGCGCCAGCGCGTCGGCCTGGCCGAAGATGATCGAAACATTCGGATGAGCCTGCAGCAGATCCTGCGCCAGCTTGAAGCCTTCGTCCTGGTGCCATTGCTCGCTCCAGAGCTCGCCGACCACCTTGATGTCCGGATAAGCCTTCAGGGCTTCGCCGCAGCCCTTCGAGCGGTCGACTTCCGGCGTCGTGCCCTTCTGGCCGTGGATGATGACCATCTCGCCCTTGCCGCCGGCCTGCTTGGCAATGTAGTCGCACACCGCCTTGGCGGAGTTGACGCTGTCGGTGGCGATGAAGGTGTCACCCGGCGCGCCGTCGGCATTGCGGTCGACATTGATCACCGGGATGCCGGCGGCCTTCGCGGTCTTGGTCGGGACGGTCGCGGCGGTGGCGCCGGCCGGGATGTAGATCAGCGCGTCGATGTTCTGCGTGACGAGATCCTGCACCTGGCTGACCTGCGTGGCCGAATCGCCCTTGGCGTCGACGGTGATGACCTCGATGCCCTTCTCCTTCGCATAGGCTTCGACCGACTGCTTGATCTGGTTGAAGAAGTCAGCTTGCAGATTGGCGACGGCAAGTCCGAGCTTCTTGGCGTCCTTGGCCGAGGCCGCATCGGACAGCCCGAGCAGCGGGACGATGGCCGCCGCCGCAAGCAGCAGTGAACGTTTGGTCAGCATGTTTTTCCTCCGTTGGTGTTCAATCCCGTCCAGCCTGCGCATCGCGGCGCCCCGGCCGGACAGTCCCAGTCTCGGATCGACCGATCCGTTCCGCCCGGACATCCGGGCGAATTCATTGTGCTCGGCGCCGCCAGCTATCTGTGGCGACCGCCAGCGCGATGACCACGCCGATCACCACCTGCTGGATGAAGGGCGACACGCCGAGCAGGTTGAGGCCGTTGCGCAGCACGCCGATGATGAGCACGCCGATCGCCGTGCCGCCGATCGAGCCGATGCCGCCCGACAGGCTGGCGCCGCCGATCACCACCGCGGCGATGGTGTCGAGCTCGTAGCCGACGCCTGAGCTCGGCTGCACCGAATCGAGCCTTGCCGCGAGCACGATCCCGGCCAGCCCGGCAAGCAGACCGCAGATCGCATAGACCCAGTTGGTCAGCGACTTGACCGGAATGCCGGACAGGCGGGCGACCTCGGCGCTGCCGCCGATGGCGTAGAGACTACGGCCGGTGGCGCGATAGTTGAGGAAGATGGCGAAGATGATCGCCAGCACGATCATCAGCCCGACGGTCACCGACAGGAAGCCGAAATGGCGCACGATCGACAGGTTGGTGAACCAGTCGGGAAAGCCGACGATCTGCGATCCGTCGGTGATCATGTTGGCGAGGCCGCGCGCCACCGACATCATGGCGAGCGTTGCGATGAAGGGCGGCAGCCTGGTCACCGTGACCAGCAGGCCCGAGACCAGGCCGCATAGGGCGGCGACGACAAGCGCCGCGGCGATGCCCACCGGGACGCCGAGGTTGAGATAGTCGGGGTAGGCAACATAGCCCATCACCATCGAGGCAAGCGCCAGCACCGAGCCCACCGAAAGGTCGATGCCGCCGATCAGGATGACCAGCGTCATGCCGATCGCCATGATGCCGAGCACGGTCACTTGGTCGAGCACGTTGAGGATGTTGCGGAAGGTCAGGAAGGTGTCGGTGGTCAGCGCCAGCGCCAGGCACAGCAGCACCAGCCCGATCAGCGGTCCCATCGTTCCGGCAAACAGCGCCGAAAGCTTCGCACTGGACGCGCCCTGCGCGGCGCCGGTGCCGGCCTTCAACTCGCTTGTCTCGTTGCTCACGGCCACTTCGTCTCCTCCGTCCGCGGCCGGCGATGCGTCGCTGTCCGCTCCTGTTCACCAGGCATCCTCCCTTGTGAACAATTTATCTTTGATATGCAATTTTGTTCAGCTAAAACGTTCATCAGAACATTGTCAAGTGCCGGCACGCATTCGGGGGCGGTTTGCGCCAGCGGCCGGTTTGCCATAGGGAAGCTAGGGCGGCGCATCATCGGAAGAAGTTCAAAGTCGGCCGGGAGGGACACGAGGTTGGCGGTGATCGAGAACGAAAAGGCCTCGCGCTTCCCCGATGCGGAGCTCAAGGCCCGTGCCGCCTGGCACTATTATGTCGAAGGCCTGACGCAGGAGCGGATCTCGGAAATCCTCGGCGTCGGCCGCATCAAGGTGCACCGGATACTTTCCGCCGCGCGCGAGGAGGGCGTGGTCCAGTTCCGCATTCGCGACAGCGTCGTCGAATGCGTGCAACTGGAGGAGGGCCTGAAGCAGCGTTTCGGTCTCAGCCAGGCCGTGGTCGTGCCGTCGGCGGCCGACAGGAGCAACGCTCCGCTGATGATCGGCCATGCCGCCGCCGCTTATCTCGCCGATAACGTCAATCCTGGCGATGTCATCGCTCTTGGCTGGGGCCGCACGCTGAAGTTCGCCATCAACGAACTGCCGCGCCGGCCGATCGCGCGAACCACGGTGGTCTCGATGCTCGGCGGCCTTACCCATGCGCAGCCGCTCAACCCGACCGAAAGCGCCTGGGAGTTCGCCGAAAAGATCGGCGCCGAATGCTATCTGCTTCCGGTGCCCGTCTATGCCGACAGGCCGGAACAGCGCGATGCCTTCATGAGCCAGCGCAGCGTCCAGGATGTCGTCTTCCGGGCGCGGCGCGCCAACATCGCCGTGCTCAGCGTCGGTTCTTTTTCTCACGAGAGCCCGATCGCCAATTACGGCTTCATCAAGCCCAGCGAGTTGGAGGAACTACAGGCTGCCGGTGCGGTCGGCGATATCCTTTGCCACTTCATCGATGCCGAAGGCCGTCCAGTCGATCACGAGGTCAACCGCCGCGTCTGCGCCTATCCACTGCAGGAGCTTTCGGACATTCCCAATATCATCCTGGTCTCGGGCGGGCAGGAGAAGGTGGCCGTGATGCGCGCGGCCCTCGCCAACACCAAGATCTCGATGCTGATCACCGACGAGGACGCCGCCAAGGGCCTGCTCAGCCGCTAATCTTGCGCTATCTCACCCAACCGGGTGTGGATGTCGCGCGTCGCTTGATAGAGGTCGCGGTAGATCGTCTTGCGGGCGCGGTAGATAGGCACGAGCGCATCAGCGGGATCGACTTGTCTTGCCGGCGGTGCGGCCATCGCCTTTGCCGCGTCTTCAGGTGAAGCGAACCAGCCGATGGCCGATGCCGCCAGCATGGCCGCCCCAAGCGCTGCCGCCTCGTTGACAGGCGAGACGAAAAGCGGCCGCTCGAGCACGCTCGCCATGACCTGCATCAGCAGCGTCGAATTTGTTCCGCCCCCGGCCGCGATCATCGATCCGGCCTTGCCGGTCTGCGCTTCCATCGCATCGGTGGCGATCGCCTGCTCGAAGGCGATGCCTTCCAGCACCGCGCGGAAAAGATGTTTCGGCTCGTGATCGAGCGACAGGCCGACGATTGCGCCGCGCGCCGCACCGTCCCAGTATGGGCTCATGACGCCGGCCCAATAGGGCATGACGAGCAGTCCGTCGCTGCCCGGTGCAACCGTCATCGCCGCCTTCTCAAGAACGGCAGCCGAAGGCGAGCCGGTGGTGCGTAAGATCCAGTCGACCAGCTGCATGCCGGAGCGCAGCACCGTCTCCAGCATGAAGCCGCAGCCGGTCGGCGAAACCAGCGTGCGGAAGGCATCCGACGTCGTGACCGTGCCGGCATAGTTTCCGCTGACGACGCCGGAGCCGAGCGAAAGATAGCTCTTGCCGGGTCCGTAGACTCCCATGCCGAGGCCCATCGCCTGGCCGTCGCCGGCGCCGGCGACGACCGGTATGCCGGCCTTCAGGCCGGTCGCAGATGCGATCCTTTCGGAAACGCCGCCGCAGATCGCGCCGGGCGCAGCCAGTTCGGGCAGTTGCTGCGGCCACAGGCCTGCCGCCTCGACCAGCCGCGGATGCCAATTGCCATGCGCGATGTCCAGCAGGCCGAGCGGATCGGCGCTCGCGGTGCTGGTGACGAGCCGGCCGGTCAGCCGATGGACCAAGAAGGCGTGCACGTCGACCAGCGCTGCCGCCGCGGCGAGTGCCTCTGGCTTGTGTTCCTTCAGCCAGGCGAGCCCATAAAGCGCCGGCGTCGGATCCGGCGGCTTGCCGCTCCAGTTGCGGATCGCCTCGCGGCCAAGCTCGGCCGAAAGCCGGGCCACCTGGCGGCGGGCTCGTTCGTCCAGCCACAGGATAGCGGGGATCAGCGGCTTGCCGGCGGCGTCGATCAGCGTGAAGCTCTCGCGCTGGTGAGCGATCGAAAGCGCCTTGACGCGTGATGCGCCGACCCTGTCGGCGACCTGTTTCAACGCCGACAAAAGCGCCGTCCACCAATGCTCCGCGTCCTGCTCGAAATGCCCGGGCGCGGGGTTGGAAAGCGGATAGGTCTCGCGGGCCTGGAAGAGTTCAGTGCCGTTGCGTGCGAAGGCGATCGCCTTCACGGCCGTCGTCGAGGCGTCGATCCCGATTACGACATCGTCCATCAGAAGGTCAGGCCGCGTTGGTTACGAACCGTCCGTCCGCCTGGTCGAGACGACGGCGGATCTGGGTTATCACCATCGAATCGTCGGGTACACAATTTTCATAGGTCAGGAAGTCGCCGGCCTTGACCGGCTTCACCACCTTGGCGCGCTCGGCGAGGCCGAGCGGCAGTGCGCCCCTGGCGCGCGCATCCTCCCAGGTCATGGCGAAGCCGCGATAGTCGTTCTCGCCGATCATGCCGAGCGACTGGCCGGCGCCGAGATGGGTCTTGGCTACCGCCACCGCCTCGGCCACCGGATGGTCGAGCGGCTCCATGTCGGCGCGCTTGTAGACCACCGCGCGCGCCGCCGACAGCGGCACTTCCAGACTGGTCAGGTGATAGGGGCGGAAGATCGTGAAATAGGGACCCTTGCCGACCTTGAGGTCGATCATGCGCTCCAGCACGCGCGGGTGCTTGGTCTCGATGATGCAGAACACGCCGGGCGCGACACCCTTGCCGATCGAATAGTCGACAACGCCCTTGCGGTGCAGCACGCCGCCATCCTCGCGCGGGCAGAGCACGCCGGCCAGTTCTTCCAGCGTCGCCGTCGGCCCGTGCATGCCGGGCACGTCGGGCACAAGGCCGGTGGCGTTGGCGATCGCCACCATCTCGATAGCAGTCTTGGAGCCGTCGACGAACTCGACCAGCATGCGCGCATTCATGTTGCGCTCGGCTGCTTCCCTCTCGTAGTCGGCCGGCACCGCATCGATCTTCAGCGGGTTGTTCTTGCCCTTGCCGGCAGCGACAATTGTGAAGCCGAGACTCTTGGCGAAGCCGATGATCTCCAGCGTGCAGGCGGGCTCGTCGCCGGCCGCGCCGGTATAGACGACGCCGGCCCTGCGCGCCTCTTCCTTCAGGAAGCGGCCGATGGTGATGTCGGCCTCGACATTGAGCATGACGATGTGCTTGCCGTTCTTCATCACTTCGAGCGCGAACAGCGTGCCGATATTGGGGTTGCCGGTGGCGTCGATGATGACGTCGATGCGGCCGGCGGCGGCGAGCGCATGCAGGTCCTCGGTGACGGCGATCTTGCCGGCCTCGATGGCGCGGTCGATTGCCGAGGCATTGGGGGCCTGCACGATGTCGGACCTGTCATGGCCGGCAAGCAGCGCCGCGTCGATCGCTGCCTGCGGCCGCACCTCGGAGATGGCGCCGATGCGCATGCCCGGCATAAGGGCGACCTGAACGACGATATCCGTCCCCATCTGTCCGGCGCCGGCGAGACCGATGGTGATCGGACCTTGGCTTTCAGCGCGCTGCAGGAGTTCCGCTGCGAATTGCGGATGGGACATGTCGCTTCCTCCAGTCCTTGGCGCGCCACGGCGCCGCGATCATCAGTCTGAACATTCCTATTTCTATTTGAAAAATATTTCAACCTGTCTTTGCGGCCGCGCCGCGAATCCAAATGCGAGACGAGGTTCCAGCGGCAATGCGGGACCTTCGGTGTCGGGGAAGGGGGCAGCGGGAACTTCTGGAACTGTCGGTCTTGAGTAAAAAACGCCATCGCCTTCAGCATGGCGGACGACTGAATGGCACTGCCTGTGCGGGTGCGCCACCGTCTTCGTCTCCAGCAGACGTAAAGCGCCTCAACCCGGGATCGGCATCGCCTTCACATGCGGGGCCATCGTCTCAGCCGATCGCGAAGAAGGGCTTGCCGAGCAGGTCCGGGACGACATCGATGCCGAGGCCCGGGCCGTCGGGAATGCCCATGCGGCTGCCGGTCACCGGCGGTTTGTTGGCGGCGGTGCGCACCGTCACCCATTCGTGGAAGGCGATCGCGTGCAGCCGGCGCTCTTCCGGTGTCGACAGCGACAAGTGCGCCATGGCGGCGGTGTCGATCTCGGCCCCGCCGGTGTCCTCGACCGTGATCATGAAACCGAGATCGACGGCGACGTCGCGGATCTGGCGCGTCCTGGTGACGCCGCCCAGCCGCGAGATCTTCAGCGTCAGCCCGTCGGCCGCGCCCAGGCGGTGAATCTCCAGCATCTCCTCGAGCGAGGTGACGGATTCATCCAGCACCATCGGCTTGTCCAGCATACGCCGCACCGACATGTTCTCCTCGAGCGTCGTGCAGGGCTGCTCGAACGTGTAATCGATGCCCCGCGTGGCATCGGCGAACTGACGCGCCTGGAAGGGCGTCCAGCCGGCATTGGCATCGCAGAAGATGACCGTGCCCTTGGGCACGGCGGCCGCAACGGCGGTGACCCGCTCGATGTCGTCGCGCACATTGCCGCCGACTTTGACCTGCAGCCGGTGGTAGCCTTCCGTGACGATGCGCTTAGCCAGCGCCGCCATCTGGTCGAGGGTGCCGTGGGTGACGACCTTGTAGAGCTCAGCCGTTTCGCTCTCGCGGCCGCCGAGCATCGTCACCAGCGGCACGTCGGCGGCGCGCGCAGCGAGGTCGCAGCAGGCCATGTCGAGCGCGGATTTCACGTAAGGGTGGCCTTTGAACACCGTGTCCATCAGCCTGCCGATGCCGGCGAGGCCGCGCGGGTCGTGGCCGATGAGATGCGGCGCGATTTCCGGCACGCCCGCGCGTGTTCCCGCTGGAAATGCGGCCGAGTAGAAATTGCCGAGCGGCGCCATTTCGCCCCAGCCGGTCGCGCCGCTGTCGCAGGTGATGGCGACGATCACCGCGTCGAAGCAGTCGGCGACCCGCCCCTTCGACATGCGATAGGGGCCGTCCACGAAGGGCTGCACGACATGATAGGCTTTTATGGTCTTGATCTTCACGTTGTCGTCCGTTGTCAGCTGGAATGGTCAGGCGCTCTTCGACATGCGCTTTTCAAGGCTGCGCGCATAGGCGAGAAGCTCTTCGAAATCGTGGTCGATGTGCTCGCGCGCATGGCGCTGGGCCGCGCGCATGTCGTTGCCTTTGAGCAGTCGCACATAGGATTCGTGCACATCCTCGGCCGGCACCAACTCGTTGCGCGCGCGCTGGTGCAGCGCGAAATACATTTGCAGCCGACTGGCAAGTCGTTGCCAGGTTTCCAAAAGCACCGAATTGTCGGCCCACTCGTAGATCAGCCCGTGCAACTGCAGCGCCGTCTCGATCTGGCGGGTGGTGTCGAGCGCCCGCGTCGCCTGCTTGACGCTCGCATGGCGGCGGTCGAGCTCGTCGAAGAAGCGCCGGTCGCGCAGCGGCCAGGCCTGCTCGATGGCGAACTAGTCGAGCACCTTGTTGAGCGAATAGACATCGATGATGTCCTTGGCGGTGACGTCGATTACGAAGGTCCCGGCATAGGGAATGCTGGTCAGGATGCCTTCCTGCACCAGTTCGCGCATCGCCTCGCGCAGCGGAGCCCGGCTGACCCGCATCTGCTCCGAAATGCGGAGCTCATTGAGCTTCTGTCCGGGCTCCAACTGGCCGGTCAGGATGGCGCGCCTGAGCAGCGCCACGATCTCGGCCCGGCGCGTCGTATCTGCAATCGGACTGAAGTCCACCTTTGCCATGCGCCTCACTTTGAATGAACCGGCGGCCAGACAAGCAGATTGTCGACAATCCAACAAGAAGATTGGCGACCGCTTTTGTGCGGATTGCGACACACAAAAGAAGACGGCGCCCGCGACGTGGCTGTCGAGGGCGCCGTCGGACCGGATCTGATGGGGGAATCAGCTGGCCGGTTTGGCTTGCGGCAAGGGGGAAACCGGCATTCCGGGTCCGATCTTCTGCAGATTGCCCGTGATCACCTGGTCGGTCTCGGAAATGCCGGAGGTCACGGAAATCAGCTCGCCATCGGTCGGCCCGAGCGAGACCAGTTTCTGGTCGACCGTGTTGCCTTTGCCGAGGACATAGAGGTACTTGCCGAGCTGGCTGGAGCCGAGCGCGACCTGCGGCACCATCAGCGTGTTGGGCTGTTCCTTCACATGCAGTCGGACGCGCACATACTGTCCCGGCAGCAGCGTGAACTTGGCGTTGCCGATCGTTGCCCGCGCCGTGATGGTGCCGGTCGAATGATCGATCGTGTTGTCGATGAAGGTCAGCTCGCCCTTCTGGCTGGGCTCGCTCTCGCCGGGCAGAAGCACGTCGACGGCGACCGCACCGGCCGCCTTGGCTTGCTCGATCTGTACGAGGTCGGTCTCGCTCGGATTGAAGGTGACGTAGATCGGGTCGAGCTGCACCAGCGTGTTGAGCACCGTGCCGGCCACGCTCACCAGCGTGCCGATCGAGGCCTGGTTGCGGCCGATGCGCCCTGGAAAAGGCGCCTTGATCTCGGCATAGCCGAGATTGAGCTCGGCGGTTCGCACCGCCGCCTTGTCGAGCAGCAGCGCCGCTTCGGCTGCGCGCAAGGTGCTGGTGCGCTGGTCGAAGCTGTCCTTGGCGAGATAGCCGCTCTTGGCAAGCTCGCTGCCGCGGCCGAGATTCGAGCGCGCATAGTCGAGCGTTGCCGTGTCGCGTTCGACCTGCGCCTTCGCCTGGTCGAGGGCGGCCTGGTAGTCCTCGGGCGCAATCCGGTAGAGCAGGTCGCCCTGCTTGACATCGCTGCCGTCGGCCGCATTCTGCTCCTGCAGATAACCGGGCACGCGCGCCTGCAGCGTGATGCTGCGGATCGGCTCGACCCGCGCAGCATAGTCGAGATAGATCGGCAGCGTCTTCTTGACGACGTTCACCACCGGCACCGGCATGACGAAGGCTGCCGGCGCGGGCGCCGCGCCCGCCGTGCCGCCATTGAGGCTGAGATTGCCCATGTCCAGCAGGTGCACGCTGGCCATCGAGACCGCGCCCAGCGCGACGGCCGTTCCCAAAGCGATTTTCCATTTACGCATGTTGGTCTCCAGTCCTATTCAGCCGCCTGGGCGAGCTATTCAGCCGCCTGGGCGAGCTATTCAGCCGCCTGGGCGAGCGGCTCAAGCGCCGGCTCGGCGGTCGGTTCAATGTCTTCCTGGTGCGGGAATTCCCGATGGTCCGCGGCGGGTTCTTTCTCGCCGCGCTCGCGCAGCTTCTCGATCACTGCGTAGAAGACCGGCACGAAGACCAGCGACAACACCGTCGCCGCCACCATGCCGCCGAAGACGGTGGTGCCGATCGACTGGCGGCTCGCCGCACCTGCGCCCGTCGCGAACATCAGCGGCAGCACACCGAGGATGAAGGCGAAGGCGGTCATCAGGATCGGCCTGAGCCTTAGTCTTGCTGCTTCCATAGCCGCCTCGATGATGGTGAGACCCTCCTCGCGACGACGTCGGGCGAACTCGACGATCAGGATCGCGTTCTTCGCCGCCAGGCCGATCAGCATGACGAAGCCGATCTGCGAGTAGACGTCGATCTGCATGCCGCGCAGCAGGAGCACCACGAAGGCGCCGAACAAGGCCAGCGGCACGGCGAGCAGCACCATGAAGGGCATCGCCCAGCTTTCATACTGCGCCGCCAGGATCAGGAAGACGAAGACGATCGCCAGCCCGAACACGATCGAGGCGATCGAGCCGGCCTTGAGCTCCTGATAGGTGATGCCGGTCCACTCGTAGCCGAAGTCACGCGGCAGCACGTTCGCCGCCGCGCGCTCCATCGCCGCCACCGCCTGTCCGGACGAGAAGCCGGGCGCGGCGCCGCCATTGATCAGGGCGGAGGCATTGTTGTTGTAGTGCGGCACGGTTTCCGGGCCGACGATCGGTACAAGCTTGCCGAGCGTGCTCAACGGCACCATGCCTCCGGAAGCATTGCGCACGTAGAGCCGCGAGATGTCGGTCGCGTCGGCGCGCGCATCCTTGTCGGCCTGGATCGTCACCCGGAACGTGCGGCCGAACAGGTTGAAGTCATTGACGTAAAGCGAGCCGAGGTAGATCTGCAGCGTGTTGAACACATCGGGCAGGTTGAGGCCGAGCAGCTTCGCCTTGCTGCGATCGAGGTCGTAGTTGAACTGCGGCGTCGAGGTCGAGAACGACGAGAACAGCTGCTGCGGATTGAGCTCCGGCTGCTTGCGCGCTTCGGCGATCAGCGCCTGCGTCACCTCATTGAGCGCCGCGCTGCCGCGGCCCGAAAGGTCCTCGACCTGGAACTCGAAGCCGCCGGTGGTGCCGAGGCCCGGAATCGAGGGCGGATCGAAGGACAGCGCGAAGGCTTCCGGAATCTGCAACAGCTTGCCGCGCACCTGCTCGACCAGCTTGGAAGCGCTCTGGTCAGGCCCGCGCTCGTCCCACGGCTTCAGGATCGCGAACTCGACCGCCGAGTTCGACTGCGCGGCGCTGGTGAGGAAGTTGAGCCCGCTGATCGAGCCGACAATGTCGACGCCGGGCGTCGCCTGCAGGATGTCTCGCGCCTTCTGCGCCACCGCATCGGTGCGCTCCAGCGAAGCACCGTCCGGCAGTTGGATGACGACGAAGAAATAGCCCTGGTCCTCCACCGGAAGGAAGGTGGAGGGCAGCTTTTGCCAGACGAAATAGGTGGCGACCAGGCCGGCCGCGAACAGGCCGAGCATGGCCCAGCGCAACCTGATCAGGACACGCACGCCATGGGCATAGGCATGCGACAGCCAGTCGAAACCGGCATTGAACCAGCGGAACAGGACGAATTGCGTCTCGCCGCGATGGCGCAGGAAGGCAGCACTCAGCGCCGGGCTGAGCGTCAGCGAGTTGAAGGCCGAAATGCCGACCGAGATCGCCACGGTGAGCGCGAACTGGTTGTAGAGCCGCCCCGACACGCCGGGGATGAAGGCGACCGGAATGAACACCGCCATCAGCACCGCGGTGGTAGCGATGATCGGGCCGGTGACTTCGGTCATCGCCGCCCGCGTCGCGGCAAGCGGCGAAAGCCCGGCCTCCAGCTGTCGCTCGACATTCTCGACCACCACAATGGCATCGTCGACGACGAGGCCGATCGCCAGCACCATGCCGAGAAGCGACAGCATGTTGAGCGAGAAGCCCAGCAGGTACATCACCGCCAGCGTCGCGATCAGCGACACCGGAATGGCGATGGTCGGGATGATGGTGGTGCGCCAGCTCTGCAGGAAGATGAACACCACCGCCACGACCAGCACCAGTGCCTCGCCGAGCGTGATCAGCACGTCGTGCATCGAGGCCGAGACGAAGCGCGTCGTGTCGTAATGCATGGCGTAGTGGACGCCCTTAGGGAAGCGCGCTGACATTTCCTGCATCTTGTCCTTGACCCGCTGCTGCAGGTCGAGCGCATTGGAGCCGGGCATCTGATAGACGGCAAGCACCACCGTAGGGTCCTTGCCGAAGAAGGCGGAGGACGAATATTGCAGCGCGCCGAGCTCGATGCGCGCCACGTCGCGCAGCCGCACGAGCGAGCCGTTTGCCGAATTGGCGCGCACGACGATGTCGCCGAATTCCTTCGGGTCGCTCAAGCGGCCGACTGCGTTGACCTGCATTTCGAAAGCGGTGCCGGCCGGTGCCGGCGACTGACCGATCTTGCCG
This sequence comes from Mesorhizobium sp. M3A.F.Ca.ET.175.01.1.1, assembly GCF_004791945.1. NCBI lineage: Bacteria > Pseudomonadati > Pseudomonadota > Alphaproteobacteria > Hyphomicrobiales > Phyllobacteriaceae > Mesorhizobium > Mesorhizobium sp. M3A.F.Ca.ET.175.01.1.1. Next base: position 20,315 of record NZ_SRTP01000021.1, read on the forward strand.
GCCGCGACCTGTACGTTCTGCTCGGCAATGGCGTTCTGCACGTCGACGGCGGTGATGCCGAGATTGGCTAATTTGTCCGGGTCGAGCCAGACGCGCATCGAATAGCGGCGCTCGCCGAAGATCTGCACATCGCCGACGCCGGGCAGCCGCTTCAACGGGTCGACCACCTGCAGATAGGCGAGGTTGCTCAGCGCCACCGGATCGACGGAGCCGTCCGGCGAGGTGAGGTCGACGATCAAAACGAAGTTGGGGTTCTGCTTCTTGATCGTCACGCCGCCCTGATTGACGATGGCCGGCAGGGAGGATGCGGCCTGCGAGACGCGGTTCTGCACGTCGACGGCCGCCGTGCTCAGCGGATAGCCGACATCGAAGGTGATGGTGATGGTCGAGGAGCCGTCATTCGAGCTCGTCGACGACATGTAGGTCATGCCTTGCACGCCGTTGATCTGCTGCTCGAGCGGCGTGGTCACCGTGTCGGCAACCACCTGCGCGCTGGCGCCCGGATAGTGTGCGCTGACCACGACCTGGGGCGGCGTGATGTCGGGGAACTGCGAGACCGGCAGCAGGAAATAGGCGATCGCACCGGCAAGCACCATGATGATGGCGATCGCCGACGCGAAGATCGGGCGCGAAATGAAGAATCTTACCATGACGCGGTTGCCTCGCCGAACGGTCTGGCGGAATGGCGCAGGCGCCGGGCCCGGCCGGAGCCGGAGTCCTCCAGGAAGGATGGTAGGATCGTGCCCGGCGCGTTTTCCGTCGCGCGCGAACGCAGCATCCGTTCGAAGGCTTTCGGGTCGATCCCGTCCGCCTTCATCACCAGCCGGATCATCGGATCCCGGATGGCTTCGTCGATCGTCAGGTCTCTGCGCTTCTGCATAGGAGTGGCTCCTTGCTCGTCCCGCGTCGGTTGACCACGGGCCGCTTTTTCTCGAATTCACCGGCCGAAGCCGCATGACAGGCAGGTTTTGCGTCCTATCTCACTCTGGCAGGGCTGTCGGTGCCTTGTCGTTTGACGGGGAGCGATATAGGTGTTACCAGTAAGTAACATTCTGGAAGTTACAGACCGGTAACACCCTAGTCAAGAGGTGACCTCGGTTTTTTTGGAAACGAAAGGAGATCAGTCATGACCGACGGCGTCGCGGAGCGTTCCCGCCCCCGGGATCGGATCCTGGAGACGGCGCAGGACATGTTCCACAAGCACGGCATCAAGGGTGTGGGTGTCGACGCCATCACCGAGGCCGCCGGCACCAACAAGATGACGCTCTATCGCCACTTCGAATCCAAGGACGACCTGATCATCGAATGCCTGCGCGCCACAGCGGCCAAGGCTTCAAGGATCTGGGATGAGTTTGAGGCCCAGCATCCCGGCGACAAGCTGGCGCAACTGCATGCCTGGGTCCGCAAGGCCTCGGAAATGCTGAGCGCCGACAGCCGCGGCTGCGATATGGCCAATGCCGCCGTTGAGCTTAGCGAGGCGGACCATCCGGCAAGGCGCGTCATCAAGGAACTGAAGGAAGCCCAGCGCGAACGGCTGGTGGCGCTCTGCCGCGATGCCGGCGTCGGTCAGGCGGAGTTGCTCGCCGACACACTGTCGCTGCTGCTTGAAGGCGCGCGCGTCTCGATGCAAAGCGTCGGCGCAGAAGGCCCGAGCGCGCAGTTCGTGCGCATGGCCGAGAGCCTGATCGCGTCATTTCGGGCGCGCTGACGGCCGTCTCAGTTTTTCACGGGCAAAGAAAAAGCCCGCTGCCGGGAGGAGGAGGCAGCGGGCTTCGATTTCGAATACGGCACGGGAGGAGGTGTACCGCATTCACCGTCGGTGTCTGGGAGGAGGAAGACATCCGACACGCTGATAAATACGGGTTGCCCAAGGCGTCGGCAATTGCGAAACATGCATGGCTGCTGTGCAGATTTGCCGGATCAATCGTCAGACAAATCGAAAGGCCCGCCGTCGGCGCCAGCTTACTGGACCGGCACGTTTTCTTTGAAGATCAGCCGCGGCTCGATGAATTTCTTCGTCAGATAGGGTGCCGACGAGGCGATCGAACCGAGCAGGCGGATCACCGATTGCTCGGCGATCAGCCGTGCGTTCTGGTCGATGACGACGTCGGCGAGATCGTCGACCAGATAGCGGCGCGTCTCCCTCGTCAGGTCATGGCAGATGAACACCGGCTTCTTGCGCGGCCGGGATTCCAGCAGCGCCTTCGCCACGCCTGAGCGTCCGGCACCGACACAATAGACGCCGAGCAGTTCCGGCTCGTTGTGCAGCGCCCTCATCGTTGCGCTGTAGCTGATGTCGGGCTCGTCATTGATTTCGACGGCGCTGGATATGGTGAGGTTGGGGAATTCCTCGCTCAGCACCGAGCGAAAACCCATCTCGCGTTCCTCATGGCCGCGATAGGAACGCGAGCCGACCACCATCGCCAGATGCCCGCTCCGGCCGCCGAGAAACCGGCCCATCAACAATGCCGCCGTGCGCCCGGCCACCCGGTTGTCGATGCCGACATAGGCCGAGCGGGGCGCTGCCGGCACGTCGGACACCAGCGTAACCAGCCGAATACCGGCCTCGACGAGCTCGCGCAGGATGTTGCGCGTGCGTGGATGGTCGACGGCGATGACGCCGACGCCATTGGCCTTGAGCGACAGGTTCTCGACCGCTCCCTGTAGCGCGCCGGGCGAAATGCCGGCAAGGTTGTGAATGCGGCAGGAGGCTACCAGCGGCAGGCGCGCGGCATAGTCTTCGATGTGATGCGCAAGATCGGCCATGAAGGCGTTGGAGCCGATCGGCAGGAAGAATTCCAGGTGCGCCGGCTTCGACGGCAGCACGACCTGGTCGAGCGTCGGCAGATAGCCGAGCTGCTTGGCCGCCTCCATGACGCGCTGCCGGTTGGCCGCGCTCGCGCCCGGCCGGTTGTTCAGCACCCTGTCGACCGTTGCGGTAGACAGGCCGCAGCTTCTGGCGATGTCGGCTACGGTGGCTTTCATGGGTCCAGTCATAGGATGGGATGCGAGCCCCTGTCAGCAAATCAACGTAAGGCCAATCAGCCATGCGGCTGCGGGCCGTCGGCGATGGCGTCGCGGATCTCCTTGTCCGACATGCCGGTGATGATGCGCTCGACCTCGGCGACGGTGGTCATCTTCGGGTCGATGTCGTCGGCCACCACCTTGCCGCGGCGCATGACCACGATGCGGTCGACCACCTGGAAGACGTGATGGATGTTGTGGGCGATGAAGACGCAGGAATGCCCGGAATCGCGCGCGCTGCGAACGAAGCTCAGCACGCCCTGCGTTTCGGCGACGCCGAGATTGTTGGTCGGCTCGTCGAGGATGATGAGGTCGCTGTCGAAATGCATGGCGCGCGCGATCGCCACCGCCTGTCGCTCGCCGCCCGACAGCGAGCCAATCGGCGTCGTCGGCGGAATGTTCTTCGAGATGCCGACCTGCTTCAGCAGGTCGCGCGCCACCGAGTTCATTGCCTCCTGATCCATGCGGTTCAGGAAGCGCGGCGGCTTGATCGGCTCGCGCCCGAGGAACAGATTGCGCGCGATCGACAACTGCGTGACCAGCGCGGAATCCTGGTAGATGGTCTCGATGCCATGCGCGATGGCGTCGCTGGTGCTGCGCAGGTTCACCTTCCGGCCGCGGATGAAGATGTCGCCGCTGGTCAGCGGCACCACGCCCGACAGCACCTTGATCAGCGTCGACTTGCCGGCGCCGTTGTCGCCGAGCAGGCCGACGATCTCCCTCTCGTCGACGTGGAAGTTGGCATCGACCAGCGCCTGAACACGCCCGTAGGACTTGCGGATGTTCTGCATGCGGATCAGCGGTTCGGCCATGGGTTCACGTCCCTGCCTGGTGCCGGCGTTCGAGCCATGAGTGCAGCGCCATCATGCCGAGGATGATCGCGCCGATGAAGATGTTGTAGGCGAGCCCCGGCACGCCGATCAGCACGATGCCGTTGCGCATGACGCGCAGGATCAGGATGCCGAGGACCGTGCCGACGATGGTGCCGCGGCCGCCGGTCAGCGCCGTGCCGCCGATGACCACCATCGCGATGACTTCCAACTCGTAGCCGGTGCCGCTGTTCGGGTTGGCGGCCGAGGTGCGCAGCGACGAGATCACGCCGGCGAGCGAGGCCATCACCGCCGACAGGATGAACAGACCGACCTTGACACGGTTGACGTTGACGCCGCGCGCGCGTGCGGCATTGGCATTGCCTCCTGCGGCCTGGATCCAGTTGCCGGTGCGGCTCTGCGTCAGCACGTAGCCGAGCGCGATTGCAGCACCTATGAACCAGAACAGCGAGGCGTATATCCGGAACGGTCCGATGTAGAAATCGCCGACCAGGATGTCGGCGAGCCAGCTGCCTTCGGCGCTCCAGGTGCGCTGCGGAAAGCCATCGGTGACGAAGAGCGCGGTGCCGCGCACCACCAGAAGCATGCCGAGCGTGACGAGAAACGACGGAATCTTGAGCTGGGTGACGAACCAGCCATTGACCAGCCCGATCAAGGCCGCGACCCCGAGCGCGATGAGGAAGCCGATCTCCAGCGAGGTGACGCCGCCGTTGAACAGCGTCCACATCAGCACCGGCGAGAAGCCGAACAGCGAACCGACCGAGAGGTCGAATTCGCCTGAAGTCATCAGCAGCGTCATCGCCAGCGCGATCAGCCCGAGTTCGACGGTGAAGGCGAGCGTGTTGGAGATGTTCTGCGGCGACAGGAAGTCGGGGTTGATGCCCCAGAAGACGGCGATCTCGACGATCAGCAGCACCAGCGGGCCGAATTCCGGCCGCGCCACAAAACGTTGGATGAAGAAACGGTTTTCCATTGAGCCCGCGACGCAGTTGATTGGCTGAGGCCCGCACCCATCGGGCAGGCTCCCGGCACAGGGAAGCAGTCGCGGCCCGAAAGCCGCGACCGTCGCTGTCAGGACTTACTTGCCGGATAGGATCTTGTCGTACACACCGGCGGTATCCTTTTCATAGAGCGCGCCCGTGATGACGTCGAAGCCCGGAGGAATGCCGGCCGACGCCATCGCGGCAAGCGACAGCGCGACGTAGCTGGTCGCCTGCGGGTCCTGCCACTGTGCGGCATTGACATAGCCGTTCAGCACCTCTTGCGTGGTGTCGAGCGAGTTGCCCCAGCCGACGACCGGGATTTCGCCCGGCTTGACGCCGACCTGGTCGAAGACGCGCTTGATCGACCCGGTGACGAGATCGCCGAGACCGATGATGGCCTTCACCTTGCCCTTGTTTGCGGTGAGGTAGTCGACCATGCGATTGATCACCTCGGCCTGGTCGAGCGTCGCCTCGGTCACCTCATAGGTGATGCCGAGCGGCTCGAACACGCTCTTGATGCCTTCCTCTTCCTGGACGCCATAGGTGGCGCCGGGAACCTCGACGGGCATCCACACGAAGTCGCCCTTCTTCACCAGGCCCTTGTCGACCAGGTACTGCGCCCAATGCTTGCCGAACGTGGCGTTGTCGCCGCCGACATAGGCGTTGAAATCCGCCTTCGGGTCCGGCGTGTTGAAGTTGATGATTGGGATGTTGGCCGCGCGGGCCTCCTTGACGACTTCGACGAGGCTGCCCGGGTCCGGGCTGGTGGTGGCGATGCCGTCGGCCTTGGCCGAGATGGCGGCCCGGATCGCCTCCTGCTGCGAGGCGACATCGCCATTGTGGAACGAGGTGTTGACCTTGTTGCCGGTGTCGCTCGCCCATTGCTTGGCGCCGGCCAGGAAGTAGGTCCAGACCGGGTCGGCCGGTCCGCCATGCGAAATCCAGTAGAACGTCTTGGCCTCGGCCATCGCCGGAATGGCGATTGCCCCGATCAAGGCGAGCACGAGCAGTCTTAGCCGCGAAAGCATTCGATTTCCTCCCATGTTGAAAACCACCTCCTCAGGCGCGATGCGGTCCGCAAGGCCCGCGTCTCCTGCCAGCGCCGAGCGGGTGTCTCTAGGGCATTCCCTTTTTCGATCGCTGACAAGCCTCCATCGCCAATGGATGTTGACACAGGCGCACGCGCCATCAGCAATCCCATCAGATTGCATCAGTTCAGGTGATATTTTTCGGGGCAAGCAGCCCCGTCAGCCCATCAGCTTGGTCGGATGGGCAGTGACAATCTGGCTGCGGCGCGCCGCTAGATCAGGCCTGCTCTGGCGAGGTCGCGCATGAGGTGGCTGGTGCCGTAGGTCCAGTGCGGGCAGTCCGGCGACAGCCGCACACGATTGACCAGCGCGCCGAGCTTCTCGGACGAGATGGTGACGATGTCGCCGACCTTGTGGGTGAAACCCTTGCCGTTCTCGCCGCGATCCTTCGACGGCACGAACATGGTGCCGAGATAGAGCGCCAGCCCGTCCGGATACTGGTGATGCGAGCCAATCGCGGCCTTGACCAGTTCTTCAGGCGAGCGGCTGATCTCGGCCATCGAGCTTTGGCCCTCTAGCGAGAACCCGTCCTCGCCCTCGACGCTGAGGCGCACCGTGGCACGCTCCACATCGGCAAGGGAGAATGTCTCGTCGAACAGCCGGATGAATGGCCCGAGCGCGGCCGAGGCATTGTTGTCCTTGGCCTTGCCGAGCAGCAGCGCCGAGCGCCCTTCGACGTCGCGCAGATTGACGTCGTTGCCGAGCGTGGCGCCGACAATGCGGCCGCTGCTATCGGCGATCATGGCGATCTCCGGTTCCGGATTGTTCCAGGTCGAGACGGGGTGCAGCCCGACATCGGCGCCGAAGCCGACCGAGGCCATCGGCTGGCACTTGGTGAAGATCTCCGCATCGGGGCCGATGCCCACTTCCAGATATTGCGACCAGGCGCCGCGCTCGATGAGCTTGGCCTTGATCTCCATCGCCTCGGGCGAACCAGGTTTCAACTTCGACAGATCGTGGCCGATCAGTCCGGCGATGTCGGCACGGATGGCATCGGCCTTTTCCGCCGAGCCGCGCGCCTGCTCCTCGATAACGCGCTCGAGCAGGCTGACGACGAAGGTAACGCCTGAAGCCTTTACCGCTTGCAGATCGATGGGCGACAGCAGGACTGGCTTCTTCGCGTCGCGTCTCGCCTCGAAGCTGTTCGCCGCGATCGCGCCGAGCGAGCCGATCACCTTGCCCTCGGCTGAGCGCAGATAGCCGGCCGGATCCTTCATCTCGCAGACGTCCCGCACCGTGGGTGCCGCGCTCGACGTGATGTCTACGACCTCGCCATCCCGCACCGTGACGACCAGCGGATGGGGCGCTTCGGCACTCCTTGCCCGGCCCACGAACAGGCCGTCGGCGGGCAGGCGGGTCGGATCGGTCATGATTTTCTCGTCCTCTCGATTGTCGGGCGGCACTTTCCCCGGATTTTGCCCGGACGTCTATCCTGTTGCTCAGATGGTTTGTAGACCACGGCGCGCTGTTCCACAGCCGCGGGCAGGCTGGCCCATTCGAATTGCCCTTTCAAGATCGTGAAATCGACAATAGGATTTTCAGGAAGTTCCCAGCGCTTAGGTGATTTTTGCGCAACTCCTTTTCCGACCCGGTCTGGCAGAAACCCAAAGCGGCCCCGGCATTCCAATCCGCGCTTTCAGCCGCAGTCACGCTCGATGCGGTCATCGTCGGCGGCGGCATCATGGGCTTGTCGACCGCCCTGCATGCGGCCCGGGCAGGTCTCTCGGTGCAGGTGCTGGATGCCGGCGCGATCGGGCAGGGCGCCTCCGGCCTCAACGGCGGCCAGGTGATTCCGGGCCTCAAATACGATCCCGAATGGCTGATCGGACATTTCGGCAATCAGCGCGGAGCGGCGCTGGTCGATTTTGCAGCATCGACGGCCGACGTGGTGTTCGATCTGATCCGCGACGAGAAGCTTGCCGTTCCGTTCATGCGTAGCGGATGGATCCAGGCAGCGCATACTGAAACGGCCTTGAAGGCGGCGGCCAGCCGCGACCGGCAATGGCGGGCACGCGGCGCCGACGTCAAGCTGCTCGACCAGGCCGAGATCGCGGCGATGACCGGCGCCAGAGGATATCTCGGCGGCTGGCTTGACCGCCGCGCCGGGGTCATCGATCCGCTTTCCTACACAATGGAATTGGCGCGGGTTGCCGCGGCCGCAGGAGCCAAGATCGCCGAACGCCAGAAAGTGGTGAAACTCGGCAGGGAAGCCGGCCTATGGCGGGTTTCGACGCAAGGCGGATCCGAACTGCGCGCGAAATCGGTCGTGCTGGCGACCAACGCCTATACCGACGACCTGTTGCCTGGCCTTGCCCGCACCATCGTGCCGCTGCATTCCTTCCAGATCGCCACTGCGCCGGTGCCGGCCGAGCTTGTCGCCTCAATCCTGCCGGGCGGCCAGGCGGTGTCGGATTCGCGCCGCATTCTCATCTATTACCGCAAGAGCGCCGATGGCCGCCTGGTGCTCGGCGGGCGCGGCCGCATGGCGCTGCCGTCCAGCCCTGCCGACTGGGCACATCTCGAGCGCGCGCTGGTTCGGATCTATCCGACGCTTGCCGGCATTCCGATCGAAAAGCGCTGGTTCGGGCGTGTAGCGATGACGCCCGATCACTTGCCCCATCTCCATGAGCCGGAACAGGGCCTGCTCGCCGTGGTTGGCTGCCAGGGCAGGGGCGTCGGCCTGATGAGCGCGCTGGGCAAGCGCATGGCGGACTATCTGGCGGGTGGCGATGGCGAACAATTGCCGTTCCCGCTTTCACCCATCAGGCCGATCCCGTTCCACGCCTTCCGCCAGGTCGGCGTTGCCACGACCATCACTTGGTACCGGATGCTCGACGCACTAGAGCGCTGATGCCGAACGCGCGCGGCGCACAAGCGGATTCAGCTTGACAGTTTCATGAATATGAAAAAAGCATTAGCCGATTTCAAGAATCCGATGGGTAAGCACAATGTCTACCATCGTTGCATCGCGGCCCTTGCCGGAGTCTCGCCTCTCGCCGGCCTTCCGTTTCGCCATGCTGCTGCCGGGCGGGCTGGTCACCTTCTTCCTGATCTTGTTCGCGCTCGGCCTGGTGATCTTCCTCGCCTTCAGGAGCAATGACGGCTCGCTGCTCGGCGCCGGCCTGACCTTCGCGAATTTCGTCACCGTGGCCACCGACCCGCTCTACTGGACGGTGACGGTGCGCTCGCTGGTCATTGCCGGCCTGGTCACGCTGGCGACCGTCGTCACCGCCTATCCAGTCGCCTACTACCTCGCCTTCCATGCCGGGCGACGGCGCAACCTGCTGCTCTTCCTGGTCACGCTGCCCTTCTGGACCAGCTACCTTTTGCGCGTTTTCGCCTGGAAGATCGTGCTTGCCTATAACGGCGTGCTGAACTCGGCTTTCATCGAAAGCGGCCTGTGGTCGGAGCCGACACTCGCGTTCCTCAACACGCCGGCCGCGGTGGTGGTGACACTGGCGCATGCCTACGCGCCCTTCGCCATCCTGCCGATCTACGTGGCGCTGGATACGATCCCGAAGTCGCTGCTCGAAGCCGCGTCCGATCTCGGTGCGCGACCCTTCACCAGCTTCCGCCGCGTCGTGCTGCCGAATTCGATGCCGGGTGTCCTGGCGGCCGCTCTCGTGGTCTTCGTGCCGACCGTCGGCGACTATGTCACGCCTGCCATGGTCGGCGGTCCGGCCAGCACCATGATTGGCACGCTGATCCAGTCACAGTTCGGCAAAGCCAATGATTGGCCGTTTGGCGCGGCGCTCTCGGTCTGCGTCATGCTGGTCATCCTCTGCGTGGTGCTTGTCGCACGCGGCGCCGACCGCAGATTTGGCAGCCGCACGTGAGCGCCGCCCGCACGAACGCCGACGCAGGCAGCCGCTGGCTCGGCCTTTATGTGCTCGCCTATCTCGTCTTCCTCTATCTGCCGGTGCTGCTCATTCCGCTGTTTTCCTTCAACAACTCCATCCAGGCGGCGTTTCCGCTGCAGGGCTTCACGCTGGAATGGTATCGTCTCTACGGCAATCCGGCGCTCTCGGGCGCGCTTGCCAACAGCCTCCTCATCGGTGTGATCGCCGCGTCCGGCGCGACGCTCTGCGGCATCACCGTCTCCTATATGGACCTCTACGGCCGCTCGCCGCTCGCCGCCACGATCAGCGCCGTCGCCCGCCTGCCGATCCTGATCCCCGGCGTCATCGCCGGCATTTCGCTCCTGATCCTGGTCAACCTCATCGGCCTCGGTCCGTCGCGTCTTTCTATCGTGCTCGGCCATATCCTGGTGGCACTGCCGACGACGGTGGTGGTTATGCGCAGCCGTTTCGCCGCGATTCCAAAAACCGTCCGCGAGGCCGCGCTCGACCTCGGCGCCTCTGATTGGACGACGTTCCGGCGCGTCATGCTGCCGCTGAGTGCGCCGGCCGTGCTGTCGGCCTTCATGCTCGCTTTTCTCACTTCCTTCGACGAGTTCATCGTCGTCTTCTTTCTGGCTGGCACCGAGCCGACGCTGCCGCTCTACATCTGGAGCCAGCTGCGCTTCCCGCGTTCGCTGCCGACCGTCATGGCGCTCGGGACGATGATCCTCACCGTGTCCTTCGTCATCGCCGGCTTCGCCGAAATCCTGCGCCACCGCGGCCTTGGCGCGGCGCGCCGCAATCCAGCCTGAAACGACAACAACGAAGAGGAGAACGAAAATGACATTCCACCTGAAATCGATCACCGGACACAAGGCGCGGGCCGGTCTTGCCGCACTGGCATTGGCGCTGTCGTCGACGGTCGCTTTTGCCGCCGACAAGTTGCAATATTTCACCTGGTCGGGTTACGAGCTCCCCGACTTCAACAAGAGCTTCCTGGCCGCGCATCCGGACGCCGTCGAGGCGACCATCTTCGGCGATGACGACGATGCTTTTACCAAGGTCAAGGCCGGATTCCGGCCGGACATCGCGCATCCCTGCTATGACAAGGTCGCGCGCTGGAACAAGGAAGGACTGCTGCAGCCGATCGACACGAAGCGCATCAAGAACTGGGATTCGATCTTCCCGGTGTTCAAGAACCTGCCCGACCTGCAGGCCGGCGACGGCAAGGTCTGGATGGTGCCGTGGGACTGGGGCAACACCTCGATCCTCTACCGCACCGACCTGGTGAAGAACCCCGAGGCGAGCTGGAATCTTCTGTGGGACAAGCAATATGCCGGCCGCATGGCGACCATCGACGCCGTCCATGATACCCCGATCGTCGCGGCGCTTCTGGCCGGCGTAAATCCGTTCGATATGACGCCGGAGCAGATGGACAAGGTGGCGGAAAAGCTACGCGAGCAGCGGCCGCTGCTTTCCAGCTACACCACCGACATGACCTCGGTCGAGCAGGCGCTGGCGAGCGGCCAGCTGGTCGCCGCCATGACCTGGAATGCCTCCGCCACCTCGCTGAAGAAGCAGGGCGTTCCGGTCGAGTTCATGAAGCCGAAGGAGGGGATGCTCACCTGGGCCTGCGGCTTCGTCATGCTGAAGGACGCCAAGAACGTCGATCTCGCCTATGACTTCATCAACAGCCGGCTCGACGCCGACTCGGGCAAGTATCTGATCCAGTCCTACGGCTATGGCAGCTCGCTCTCGACCGCCTTCGCCGGCGTGTCGAAGGAGGAGTTGGACAAGCTGCAGCTGCCTGCGGATCCCGACGTGATGCTGAAGACCACCATCTTCACCGGACCGATGAAGCAGAATGACGATGTCGCCAAGATGTTCGAGAAGGTGAAGGCCGGCGGCTGAGCGTCGGGTTGAAGGCAGAAGCTGGCGCTGCCCTCATCGCCCTGCCGGGCACTTCTCCCCGTATAGTGACGGGGAGAAGGGGCTGGCCGAAATGCCGGCGCCAGTCCTGCGGCGCCGGCAATTGGCGAAACCGCCGCTGACAGCTTCCCTCTCCCCGTCACTATACGGGGAGAGGATGCCGGCAGGCAGGTGAGGGGCGGTGCCGACGCCTGTTAGTGAGCGCTGAAGGTAGCCGATGGCCGAAGTACTGCAACGAGGATTACGATGGACATAGCGGAAGAAGCCGCCGAAAGGCCGAAGGACGATGCCGATGTGCGCGTCGGCCGCCGGGTGCGGGCGCTGAGGCTGGAGCGCCGGTTGTCGCTTGCAGAACTCGCCGCCAAAGCCGGCATTTCGATCGGCGCGCTCAGCCAGATCGAGCGCGGCATGTCCTCGCTGCGCGTCAAGGTGATCTGGCCACTGGCGGCAGCCCTCGACATCGAGGCTTCGGCGCTGATTGCCGACGGCAATGACGCGGTCAACGACCTCTATTGCGTGCGGGCGGAAAAGCGGCGCTCGATTCCGGTCAAATCGGAAGGCGTCGCCAAGGCGCTGCTCTCGCCGCCCGCAGCCGCGCTCACCGGTATGCTGGTGACGGTCGAGGCCGGCGGTGGCACCGCGGAAGCCTATGCCCATGCCGGCCACGAATTCGGCTTCGTGATGGCGGGCGAGGTCGAACTCGTGGTCGATGCGACCACTTATGTGCTCAAGGCCGGCGACAGTTTTGCCTTCAAGAGCACCTTGCTGCATGCCTTCCGCAACCTCGGTTCCGAGCGTTGCCAGATCCTTTGGGTCAACACCACCAAGCCGTCCGAGGTGCGCGATGGCGCCTGATGCCACCGAGCAATCCCCGGAAAAGGGTGAGAGGGTTTTCCGCCCGGAATTGCGGGACGCCTTGGTGCGTTTGGACGGAGTCTCGAAAGTCTTTCCAGGCGGCATCGTCGGTCTCGACGCCGTCGATCTCGAAATTGCTCAGGGTGAGTTCCTGACGCTGCTCGGCCCCTCCGGCTGTGGCAAGACCACCAGCCTGCGCGTCATCGCCGGCTTCGAGAGCCCGACCAGCGGCAATGTGCTGCTCGAAGGCCGCGACATCACCGGCCTGAGGCCCTTCGACCGGCCGGTCAACACCGTCTTCCAGGATTATGCGCTGTTTCCGCACATGGACGTCGCGGCCAATGTCGGCTTCGGCCTGTCGGTGCGCAAACTGTCCGGAACCGAGCAGGCCAAGCGCGTTGGCGAAGCGCTCGAAATGGTCGGGCTTGCCGACAAGCTTCGCGCCCGCGTCTCCGAACTCTCGGGCGGCCAGCGCCAGCGCGTCGCGCTCGCCCGTGCCATCGTGTGCGAGCCGCGCGTGCTGCTGCTCGACGAGCCGCTGTCGGCGCTCGATGCACATCTGCGCGAGCAGATGCAGGTCGAGTTGAAGCGACTGCAGTCGCGTCTCGGCACCACCTTCGTTATGGTCACCCACGACCAGACCGAGGCGCTGTCGATCTCCGATCGCATCGTGGTCATGAACAAGGGCCGCATCGAGCAGATCGCGCCGCCCGCGACCCTCTATGATCGTCCAGCGACGAGGTTCGTCGCTTCCTTCATCGGCACGATGAACCTTCTGCAGTCGCGCTTTGTCGCCCGCGACGGCGAGCGTTTGCGCTTCGCCGCCGGCGAGCTGCCGTTGGAGGCGGTCTCGGACAGTGGAGAAACCCCGGCGGCGGGTGACACCCGTATCATCGGCGTGCGCCCGGAGGATCTGCTCGCAGCCACCGAGGCGGCCGCCGGCACCGCGCCCGCGCGCGTGAGTGGCATTGTCTTTCACGGCCGCACCCTGCGCCTTCACGCAGAGCTTGGCCGGGGGACCTCCATCGTCATCGATGCTCCGCGCCGCGCCGACGGCTTTCAATTCAGCGTCGGCGACATCGCGCATGTCAGCCTGCGGCGGGGTGCCAATTGCCCCATGCTGGCGAACTGATCTCCCCCGGGTTCAACGAGCATCTTCCGCCGCCGGCTTCATCAATCCCCGCGTGGCGGCCCATGGATCAGTGCTGGTCCATTGCCGTCGTGCTCGCTTCCGCTATCGTGCTCTGCCGCGCGGCCTCGCGCCGTGGCCATCGCAATCCATCGAGGTCAGCCAAAACAACATGCGTGATTTCCATTTCCCAGGCCGCTCGCCGGTCCGCGCCACCGAAGCAATGGCCGCGACTTCGCATCCGCTGGCCACACTTGCCGCCATCGACATGCAGCGCTCCGGCGGCAATGCCATGGATGCCGCCGTCTGCGCCGCCGCAGTGCAGGCGGTGGTCGAGCCGCAATCGACCGGCATTGGCGGCGACTGCTTCGTGCTCTACTGCCCTAAGGGCGAGGGCGATGTGATTGCCTTCAACGGTTCGGGACGCGCTCCGAACGCCGCGACGGTCGACTGGTATCTGGAGAAAGGTTTTGGCGAACTGCCGAAGCAGGGCCCGCACGCGGTCACCATTCCCGGCGCCGTCGACGCCTGGTGCCGGCTGCTCGAAGACCACGGCCGCAAGGGCATGGCCGAGGCGCTCGCTCCGGCCATCCACTATGCCGAAAACGGCTATGTCGTGCATGACCGAGTCGCCTTCGATTGGGAGGATCCCGAAACCGATCTGTCGGCCGACGAAGTGGCGGCGCGCATCTTCTTACCCGGCGGCAAGGCCCCAAGGGCGGGCGACGTGCATCGCCAGCCGGAACTCGCCGAAGCGCTGCGCATAATCGCAAGAAAGGGTCGCGCCGGCTTCTATGAAGGCGAAGTCGCGGAGGACCTGGTCGGACGGCTTCGCGCGCTCGGCGGCCTGCACACCTTGGACGACTTCGCAGCGACGCGGGGCGAGTACAAGACCGCGATCAGCACCTCCTATGATGGCTACGACATCCATCAGATGCCGCCGAACAACCAGGGCCTGACGGCGCTCTTGATGCTGAACGTGCTCTCGGGCTTCGACCTCGGTGCGCTCGATCCCAACGGCGCCGAACGGCTGCATCTGGAGATCGAGGCCGGTCGTTTGGCCTACCGCGATCGCGACGACTTGCTTGCCGATCAGGATCATGTCGCGGTGCCCGTAAAGGCGCTTCTCTCCAGCGCTTATGCCGGCCGGCTGCGGGCCGCGATCGATCCCGAGCGCGCCATGACCGGTCTGCCGCGCCTGGAGCTCCCGGGCAGCGACACGGTCTACATCACCGTCGTCGATCGCGACTTGAATGCGGTGAGCTTCATCAACTCGACCTACTATTCCTTCGGCAGCGGCGTCGTCGGCCCGAAGACCGGCATCGTGCTGCAGAACCGCGGCACCAGTTTTCGGCTCGATCCCAGACATCCGAATGCGATAGCGCCCGGCAAGCGGCCGATGCACACGATCATGCCCGGCATGATGACCAAGGATGGCCGCGCGGTGATGCCCTTCGGCGTCATGGGCGGCGGCTACCAGCCCTTCGGCCATGTGCATCTTTTGACCAACATGATCGACTTCGGCATGGACCCGCAGCAGGCGCTGGATGCGCCGCGTGTCTTCTACAATCACGATACGGTGGAAGCCGAGCGCAGCGTGCGCGCCGATGCCGTCGAGGGCCTGCGGCGCAGAGGCCATCAGGTGGTGGAGGCCGACCATCCACTTGGCGGCGGGCAGGCCGTGCTGATCGACTGGGAAAAGGGCACGCTGACCGGCGCCTCCGATTTACGCAAGGACGGGTTGGCGCTCGGCTATTGAGGGCCACGCTCGCTCAGGCGGGAAGCTCCGCCAGTGCGTTGCAGGCCGGCAGCTGCATGCGTCGGGCTATTCAGCCGCCTCATGGGCTGGAATCAGACGTCGGCCGACCTGCAGCAGGTGCTGGCGCATGGCGGTTGCAGCGCCTGCAAGATCGCGCTCGGCGATGGCTTCCACGATCTTCTCGTGATCGGCAAAACTATGATGGTCGGCAGGGGGGCGCGCGCCATCGGCACGCAGGCGGCCCCACACCACGGTTCGCCGAACCGCGTTCAGCACGTCGAACAGGCCGAGCAGCACGTTGTTTCTGCTCGCCTGCGCAATCTGCCGGTGAAGTGCATTGTCGATGTTCTCATACTGCCGCCACGTCGCCGCCTCGCGCGTCTGGGCGAGCGATTTCCGCATCGCGGCTATGTCGTCAAGCGTCGCGTGCAGTGCTGCCTCGCGCGCGATTTCCGGCTCGATGATTAGGCGCGCGCGCATCACATCGGCGGGATTGGTGCGCCCGGCGATTTCGGAAATGCCGATCGTCTCTTCGATCGGGCCGCTTCCGACGAAGGTGCCTTTGCCGACATGGCGCCAGATTCGGCCGTCCTTTTCGAGCACCGCCAGAGCCTTGCGCAAGTCGCCACGCGAAACACCCAGACTTTCGCAAAGCTCCCGCTCGGCCGGCAGTCGCGTCTCGCCGGACAGGTCCATCTGCGCCAGGTATGCCTGAAGTTGCACCAGCGCAGCGTGGCCGCCGTCTCCGATAACATCCATTGGTTTAACCAATTCGTCGATTGATGATTCCGCTTGGTGATAAATCGGCAGCGCGAAGCCGTCAATATCCGAATTGCTGGCTGGAAATCCCGCCGATTCCAGCTGAAAGCGAATTATCGCTTGACCAATCTGACCAAAAACCATAACCATTTGCAAAATTGGTTACAAAAAATGGGAGGATGCAACATGACCAACTTGTCCAGGCGAGCCGTCCTCGCAACGGCGCTCGCCGCGGCCATCGGCGGCGCAATGTCGGTCGACGCTGCCAGCGCAGGCGATATGCGCATCGCGTTCGGGGATTTGCCGGGAATTGAATCCATCCAGACACTCACCGCCATCGAACGCGCGAAGGAGCGCGGAGTAAACGTCGAACTGATCATTCTCAATGATGAAGACCTGGCGGCGCAAGCCATCGTCGGCAACCAAGCGGACGTGGGCGTCGGCGCGCCCTATACCCTGATCCAGAAAGCGGGCGTGCCTATTCGTCTGTTTGCGCAGATATCGACGCTGCGCTTCTTTCCGGTCGTCAACAGCGAATTCTACAAGGAGTGGAAGGATCTGGACGGCCAGGACGTGGCGGTGCAGGCGCGGGGCTCCGGCACCGAGGCCGTCATGCTGCTGATGGCCAAGACCCACGGCATCAAACTCGGCACCATCAGCTATGTCCCAGGTTCCGAGGTCCGGCGCAACGCCCTTATCCAGGGTACGCTGAAAGCCTCGATCGTCGACGCGGCCAATCGGCGCGCTCTCGAGGCGGAGGCGCCCGGCAAGTTCATCGTGCTGCCTGTCGATGATCTCAGCGCCACCGATGAAGGATTGTTCGCAACCGCCGACTACCTGAAGAACAATGCCGCCGATGTCGATATCCTGGTCGAGGAACTGATGAAGACGGCGCGCGAGATCACCGAGAACCCCGCCGTTGCGGTCGAGTTTCGCAACAAATACAAGCTGCTGCCCGACCTCGGCGGCGAGGCCGATGCGGAGATCGCGGAATATTACAAAGAAACCGCGGGCGCCGGCAGTCTGGTATTGAACGGCGGCGGGGCGGAGGCCGCAGCGGACGATTTTGCGTTCTTCAGTCTTGCCGGTCAGATCGAAGGCGATCCGGCATCCCTCAAGGTCGAGGATTTCTGGGATGTCGCGGCTATCGACCGCGCCGTGGCCAAGCTCGGCAAGAAATAGGTCAGGCGAATGGCGACTGGCATCAAGACGGAGAGCGAGGCCGTCGGCCTTGCTAGCCCGTCGGCGCGCAGCGAGGTGGGCGGATGGCAGGACCAGCCAGTTCTCTTGAGGCTGGTTTCGATCGCCCTCTTTGCGGGCATATGGGAAATCACCGGCCGCATACCGGTTAGCTTTGCATTTCCGACTTTCTCTGCCACGTTCACCGCCTTCATCGGCCTGATCGCCGACGGCAGCCTGCCGATGGCCTACGTCTCGACGCTACAACCCTTGCTGCTCGGAATCGTGCTGTCGGCTTTCCTTGGCGTCGGCCTCGGAACGCTGTGCGGCCTGTGGCGCACCGGTGAATGGTTTGTCATCCCGGTGTTCATCGTGTTGCAGGCCGCGCCCGTCGCGGCTTTCATCCCGATGGTGACTTTTGTCTACGGCATCGGCATCACCGCCAAGACGCTAGCCGTGACGATACTGGCTTTGCCGGTCATCGTGCTCAACACCTACAAGGCGGTGCGGAACGTCAACGAGTCGCTCATCGTCATGTGCCGCTCGTTCCTCGGAACTCGCTGGCAAGTGGTCACGCGGATTATTCTTCCTGACGCCAGCCCGGTCATTTTCGCGGGGCTGCGGCTGGGTGTGGCGGCAGGCTTCGTCGGTGTCGTGCTTGCCGAATTGCTGATCACGCCGACCGGGATCGGCGACTTGATCACCTTTCACCGTTCACGCGCTGACTATGCCGAGATGTATGCGACGATTGCCTCGATTATCGCGTTTTCGACCCTGACGCTGGTTGCCCTGCAATGGGTCGAGCTGCGCGTCTTCAGGCCCGAGGCAAGGAGAACCTGAGATGCGCGCCGCCATGCTGAGGAAGGAACCCTTTTCGATGTCCGCTCCAGTCGATCCGATCGTCGAGGTGGGGGGAATCTCCAAGAGCTACGGCAGCACCGAGGCACTGCGCGGCATAGATCTCGACTTTCCACGCGGCAAGCTGACCAGCCTTCTCGGCCCGAGCGGGTGCGGAAAGACGACGCTTCTCAAGATCATCGCTGGGCTGATCAAGGCCAATGCCGGCACAATCACGGTCGACGGCAAGGTGGTCAGCGTGCCAGGCCCCGAACGCGCGTTCGTGTTCCAGGATTTTGCGTTGATGCCGTGGTCAACAGCGATCCGCAACGTGGCTTTCGGGCTCGAACTGCGCGGCAAGCCAAAAGCCGAACGTGAGGACATCGCACGCCACTACATAGCCGAGGTTGGGCTCGCCGGGTTCGAGAACAAATATCCGCATGAGCTTTCGGGCGGCATGCGCCAGCGCATCGGTCTGGCGCGCGCCCTGGCGGTTGATGCCGACGTGCTGCTTCTCGACGAACCGTTCTCGGCCGTTGACGAGCAGAACCGGCGAAAATTTCAGGAGGACCTGATCAGGTTGCGCAGCAATCAGAGCAAGACCTTCATCTTCGTCACGCACTCGATCGAGGAGGCGGTCTATATATCGGACCGCATCGTGCTCCTGTCGCCCCGGCCCGGCAGGGTTTCGCAGATCATAGAGCCTGAGATCGACCGCTCCGGCGACCCGGACCTCATCCATCGCGACGAGCACTATCTCGATACCGTCCAGGAAATCTGGCAGGGGTTGAAGCAATATGCCGAATGAGGCCCTGAGATGATCCTGTTCGGCTACCGTGCACCGATGATGGCGTCGCTGCTTGTCTGGTGCGCAATGTCGGAGATTGTCGGCAGGCTCGGCCTGGTTTTCCTGCTGCCTCCACTCAGCGAGGTGCTGAGCGCAGCTGTCGGTCTGGTGCAGACGCCCTCCTGGCAGAGCGCGACGGTCACGACGTTGCGTGCCTTTTTCACCGGTACAGCGCTATCGGTCGTGATCGGCGTGCCGCTCGGCATTCTTATGGGCCGCGTCAAGATCGCAGACGATTTGCTCGGTATGTGGGTCAACATTTTTTCCAGTGCCCCGCTCTCGGCGCTGGTGCCCGTGCTGATGATCCTGTTCGGCTTCGGCGAAAGGACGATCGTCGCGGCGGTGTTCCTGTTCGCGATCTGGATCATCGTGCTCGATACCCGCGCCGGCGTCCGGCACATCTCGCCGTCGCTTATCGAGATCGCGCGCTGCTATGGCGCCACGCGGCGGGCGTTGTACCTGAAAATCATTCTCTGGGCGTCGCTGCCGGAAATCCTCGCCGGCATAAGGCTTGGCCTCATCCGCGGCGTCAAGGGCGTGGTGATCGGTCAGCTGCTCGTCGCCATCGTCGGCTATGGGGCCCTCCGGGCCCACCATTATCGTTATTTATCAAGGCTTTATAGGATGGTTCGCCACGAGGTTCGCCAATAGGTTCGCCAAGCATCGGCTTGCGCGTCACGAGGCGCACGACTCGATCCATCCCTTGGACCGCCAGCCGGACCTGCGATGCCTCGCGCGAATAGAGCTCGGCATGGTCGATATCGTCGTGGCCGAGCACGTCCATGAGCTGCCTGGTCGAGGCTTCTGCTTCCGCCAGATAAACGCCAAGCGACTTTCTCAGCCCGTGTAAAGTCAGGCCCTTGGGCAGACCGGCAAGCTTGCACCAATGCGCCATCATTCCAGTCAGCGACTTGGCGGAGAACGGCTCACCGTAGCCGTTGACCAGAACAGTCTCGGCACGCCGATCGGCCGCATCCAGGATCTCGGACAGCATCGGTGTGATCGGCACGAAGAGCCGCTTGCCGCCGGTTCGTGCCTTATTCTTGGCCTGAACGATGTCAAACCCATCGAAGTGTCGCTCGACGCCATCGATGAAGACACGGCGGGTGACCCTCTGGTCCCAGCGCAGGCCCGCGACGTCGCCCCGGCGATTGCCGAGCCAAAGCGCCAACCCATAACAAGTGCGTGCCGCGGTGCCGAGCGGCCAACGGTTTTCGAATTGCGCCATGGCCTCGCGCGACCATGCTTTCCAGCCGGCATAGGCGGGCCGCCACTCGACCGCCGCTGTCGGATCAATCTCGATCCAGTCTTGTCGTAGCGCGACGTAGACCAGCTTGCGAATGCCCACCAACAGATGCTTGGCCTTATGGGGCGTGGCGATGAAGCGGCCAAGAAGCTCTTCGACGTGGATGCGTCTAAGATTCTTGACCGGCACGTCGTGCCAGGTGAGCGGGTGATCGGCGACGACTCGCAGATCTACAAACTCCTCGATCAGCCGCGAGTTCTTGCGCTTGCTTGCATCGTCAAGGGCCAGCCATTTGACGGAGATCTTCAACCGTTGAAAGGCGGCTCCAAACGTCCCGGGCAGGGAAGCTCCGGGCATGCGGACGACAGCGGCCTTTGTGACCTTCCGGCCCTCGACTGCTGCTTGGTAGGCTTCTTTGAAACCAGGTTGATTGGGGGCCGGCAGGCTAACAACACGCTCTTTTGACCGGTAGCGCCAGCGAACTTTGCCGTGGCGATCGGTGTAGGAGGAGAGGCCGGGATATTTGTCGGTCATGGCAGATATGAGTCTATTCCCTGCGATGATTCCCTTGCAACAGGAAGTCGACGATGTTTTCTTCATCGTCTCCAGGTAGTTCGGTAAACGCAGCTTCGAGTTTGAGCCGATCCCAGATCACGCGGCCGTCAACTTTCTTCGGCTTCGGCATGCGACGGTCAGCAACCATCTGGTCGAATTTGGTTATGCCGACACCAACATATCGGGCCGCTTCCTCGCGTGAGAGGCCGCGAGGAGGATAGGAGAGAGTGTCGCTTTTCATGACCACGCCCACCTACAGCGCCCGCGACATGCGGGTGGATTTCTGTGCAGCGATCTGGATCTAAATAGTGACAGCGACGTCCGGAAGAGAGGTGAGTTGAACTGTGCGGCGGATTACGGTCGAGGCGTATGAAGGGGATCGTTCGCCCGTCCCACGCAACATAACCACGGGGGCGTGAGTCGCCGTAGGACTACCGCCTCTCCATCAAGGATCGCAGACTTGACCGGTAGGTTCGCAGCCGTCTGGACTATGCGCTTGTACCGGTGCGACCAGTCGTAGCCTCGGCGCGTATACGCGCGCCTCCCCGCCCTCGATGACAAACTCTGTTCGATAACCGTCGTATTTGATCTCGTGCAGCCACTCAGCAGCCACTGGCCTGCCGGACTTCCAAGCCCTCGCGCGAGAACTGGGCAATCCAAACTCGACGAAGCTCATCTTTTTTGCGTTCGATCTTTTGCACCTCAACGGCCGCGATCTTCGACAACAGCCGCTGAGAAAGCGCAAGGCTGCCCTTCAAAGCCTGCTGACGGAAACGGCTCCCACGTATGCCGAGCACTTGGAGCTTAGCGGCAATGATGTGTTCGACCATGCAAGGTGAAGTGCGTCAAGAGCGACACGTTCCCCATTGTCGCTTTCGTCGAAACGCTCGGTGACTGAGTCTCCAAACCATGAGGGTGGTACGTCTGTTCCACTCGGCCGCCTAGATTGTAGGTGATTGCAAGGCCTTGGGCTTCTTGATGACTTCCGACAACGGCGATTTGTCGATGATGAGCGGGTCCAGCCGTTCCCGAACACGCCGAGCTGCTTCAAGGGTATAGCCGTTTTGCGCCTTCCCGGCATAAAGCAGCCGGTCGCCATCTCGCCTGCCGATATAAAGCGAGGCGATACGACGCGGCTGAGATCGTCATCCCACTCGAAAGGGCGGCTCGCCCGGGCTGAGGGCTGGTGCAGAAGACCGCTTTGATCGTTGAGGACGAATTTCTGATCGCGGCGGACCTCAAAGCCATGCTGGAGCGTCGCGGGGGCGAGTTTTGGGTCCAGTTGCGACCGTCGCAAACGCACTGCACTTGCTGGAAGAGGAACTGCCTTCGGTCGCGCTGCTGGATATCAATCTCGGCAATGAGGTTGTCACTCCTGTCGCCTATGTTGAGCAGCCTCGGCATTCCTTTCTTGTGGCCAGTGCCTATGACTGGCCAGAACTCGCCGGTGGCCCTTTTCTGGCAGGAGTGCATAACGTTGGCAAACCCACCTCAGAGCACCGGCTCGCCGAGGTGCTCGTGTTGCTGATTTGACCGCTAAAGTCTGCACGCGGTCAGCGGCTGCAAGCGGGCGGCGAGTGCCAAGGTGAGCGAGCGATTCCTGGACCTCTGGTCGCTCCCGGCGACGTTGATCCACGAGGGCATGGGCCCCTTGAAGCGCTTAGGCCGATTTCTTGAACTCGGTCACCTGAACGCCAAGACGGAACGCTTGACCGTCAGCATAGGACCGAGCGTAGTCCTCTGCCTCGAAGGGGAAGGTCAAGGTGCTGCCATAGACGGTTACCCGCACCGCCCATTTGGCTTCTCTGAGTATCTCGACAGAATGATCTTCGTGCGCAGCCATACTCTTCCCCTACGGCAGGCTGCATCATAGCGCGCAAAAGATCCTTTGCATACAAACAATCGGAGGTTGGCGTACGAATTCCTATTTCGGCCTGCGCCTAGTGGAACTCGGCTTCGCGTCAGGTCGGTGGGTGTTGGGATTCCCGGACTAACCGCGCTTCCCTCAGCCGGGCCGTTTTCGCTGCGCGCTCCTCCCGCTCCCTAGTGATGATTTCGTCGGCCGCCCGCCTTGCGCGTTCGTCTCGCTCGTTACTACTCATCACACCTACCGTCTCCAACACCTCACGAACAACGCTCGGCCAGACACCTCGTTCCTGTGGTCGGATGCGTGCTCAACAAGGCGGTGCATCGGAAGCGTCTGCCCGCAACGTTCGAAAGATGAACGCGCCGCAAGACGCAATTTAGGCACCGCGCCATGGATGGCAGGCAGCTCCACGATCCTCAGTTTGTCATGAATGACCACAGAAAGCCGCTACCGCCGCTGCGAGAGCGGCGGGATTCTCCTCGGCAATGTGGTGCCCACTTTTAATTCCATTGCCGTGAACGTCTTCGGCCCAGCTCTTCCAGACATCAATTGGATCCCCATAGATCTGTTGGAGGTCGTCGTCGAGGGACCAGAGGCAGAGCATTAGACAGCGCACCTTTCGGCCAGCCGCCCGATCTTCGCGGTCATGGTGTGGTCGATCCTGAGATCTGCACGATAGTCTTCGATCATACGATGGACCACGTCGGAGTCATGAATGAGGGACCCCAACTCATCATAGGCCTCGCGGCCCATCAGTTCTGACCTCAGAGTGCTGTACCAAGCCACGGGATCGGCGAGTATGGCCCGCTCCGGTTTGTCGGGCTGCGCGAAGAAGAACCAGTGGTACCAGTCTCGGGCCGTTTAGTTGGCAGATCAGATCCGCGTCGTCACGGCCACAAGCCAATCTGGAAGTGCCTGCCGGAGCTCAACCTGAATAGCCCAGGCGCATCCCGAAGAGTCAGGATTCCGCGACAAGCAGCGGTGCACCGAGCCAATTTGAGTCCCCTCGAGCCTTCTTATATCCGGCCGCGCTGCCGAAACAACTGCCGTCGAAGCCATGTTCAGTGCAGCGCCTCAGCTTTTTCTCTCCCGTCGCCGCGCATTGCAGTTCGGCATCGGAGCGGCCTTGGCACCCAACTTGGCGACGATCTCGCCTGCTCACGCAGACGATGACATAAGGGACGAAGACATTTTTCGGTTTGCGCTCAACCTCGAATACATGGAGGCCGAATGCTATCTCCGCGGCACCACGGGAAAAGGCATCGAGGACTCGGACGTCGGTTCCAAGCCCGGGGACGTGATCGGCGGCAAGAAGGTTTCCTTCGAGACGCCCGCGCTCGGTGAATTCATGCGTGAGGTCGCGGAAAACGAACTTGCCCATGTCAGATTCTGTCGCAAGACACTTGCGTCGAATGCGGTGGACCGGCCCGCGATCGATTTCGATGCCGGCTTTGCGGCGGTCGCCAAGGCAGCTGGCCTCGGCGCCGATTTCGACCCGTTCGGCAACCAGATGAACTTCATCCTCGGCGGCATGCTGTTCGAGGACGTCGGTGTCACCGCCTATGCCGGCGCGGCAACCGTCCTGAAGAATAAGGAATTCTTGGCTGCCGCCGCCGGAATTCTCGCGGTCGAAGCCTATCACATGGGTATGGCGAGGTCGTCGCTCTATCGCATGGGCGAGAAAGCCTGGAAGGCGGCGAATGCGATTTCCGACGCACGCGACAAGAGATCGACGGGCCCGATGATAAAGACCAGGGCATTCGCGTCGACGGTAAGGCCAACTTCGTTCCTTCAACGCCGGATGCGATTGCCTTCACAAGGACGCCGCAGGAGGTTCTGCGCATTGTTTATCTGACCGATCGATCCGGTGTGACCAAGGGGGCTTTTATCCGAACGGGATGAACGGAACGCTCAAGAGCACCTAGCCATGAGGACGTAGCCGGTCACGATCACCCACAACTCCCACTGCAATCCCTAGTGTGAGGACGGAGCAGGCTATGAACGTCAGCAGCGAAGCGACAAGGTCATTTTGGATGCTCGACACCAACTTGCCGCAATGCGCGATTCATTCGGCTTCTGGAATGAGTCTGCCGGCTTCGACATCAATCAGGCGCTGATACCCTACGACGCGCTTCGTCGAAAAGCAGGACTTTTGGGTTCATGCAGAGGGCACGGGCAATCGCAGCGCGTTGCTGCTGGCCACCCGACAACTGTCCCGGATAGCTGGTCGCCTTGTTTGCCGACGTCGCCGGCCAGAAGCGGACAATCTGGAAACGGCCCCCTTCCAGCCATTCACGATGCCCGCCGGTCACGGCGCTAGTCTAAAGGCCGCCCACCGGTGGTCCGGCCGGCGGACGACGGTAGGCCAACCCAGCATTGACGTGCGCGATCCAGTCGTCGCATTTTCTCTGATTATCGCCGGTGAACGAGACGGCAGCATCGCGCACCATGCAACTTGCAACCACTCTGAAAAGTGGCTCGCTCCGAAGAGCGAGCCAATAGCGGAAGCCGCAGTGGTGTACGGCTTCTACCCGCAGGACCACGCTAACATGGCGACAGGTTTCAGGTGCGCGCCCATTGCTCTATCTGCTTTGGCATTTTTGCGCTCCTATTCACATCAGCCATTGCACCGCCAGCCCAATCACACAAAGCGCCATCGACAGGGTCGACAGCCAACCAAGCGAACGCAACCAGCCTCGAATAGGGAAGTCGCCCATGATGTCGGCCCGGCCCGCCATCAGCATCATGACGACCATCACCGGAACTGCACATATGCCATTGATCACGGCGCTCCAGTACAGCGCTTTGATCGGATCGATCGGCGTGAACATGATGCCGGTGCCAAGAGCTGCGGCCGTCGCAAGCGTTCCATAGAAGGCCACCGCTTCCTTTGGTTCCCGGGTCAATCCAACCTTCCAGTGTAAAGCCTCCCCGACGGCGAACGCGGCCGACCCCGCCAGCACCGGCACGGCCAATAACCCGGTCCCGATAATTCCCGCTGCAAAGATGACGAACGCGAGTTTGCCGGCCACCGGCTCCAATGCCTTGGCCGCGGCCGTCGACGAAGAAATATCGGTCACACCTGCCTTGTGAAGCGTCGCAGCAGTAGTGAAGATGATGGCGATGGCAATAAGGTTGGACAACGCCATTCCGACCAGAGTATCGGCGCGAATGCGCTGAAACGCCTTTCGAGCCTGCCACGGTGCCCATTTCAGCGGCTTGGCTGAGGGGTCAAGCTTTTCCTCCTCCACCTCCTGCGAGGCCTGCCAGATAAACAGGTAGGGTGAAATGGTTGTGCCAAAGATGGCAAGCAGCGTGGTTAAGAAAGTGCCGTTCCATTCGATATGTGGGACCAACACACCCTTGGCCGCCTCATCCCATGCAACCTTTGCGGCGAACATCGCCACGACATAGGCGAACAGGCTAAGCGTGGTCCATTTGAGAATTTTGACGTAGCGGCTGTATTTGACAAAAACGATTGCCGCCACACTGACCAACGCGAACCCCAGGACATAGACCGCGCGCGGCCCACCGATCAGAAGGTCGAGCGCATCAGCCATCGCGCTTAAGTCGGCGCCTATGTTGATCACATTGGCGGAAAATAGCAGGATCACCACGAGATAAAGGAGAGGGGCAGGGTAATAGCGAGAAAGGTTGCCCGAGATCCCTTTTCCCGTGGTGCGCCCTATCCGAGCCGCAATCTCCTGGATCGCGGCCATAAGCGGGAAAGTGAAGAGCATCGTCCAGCCGATGTTGAACCCGAGTTGGGCACCGGCCTGGCTATACGTGCCTATCCCTGAGGGGTCATCATCAGAGGCGCCGGTGATGAAGCCGGGGCCAATTGTGCGGAGGAAACGCTGAAAAGGCCCCTTGGCAACCGTGTTGCTTTGCTTTCGCTCAACTTCCGAGCTGACATCGGTCATTGCTTAGGCCGTGCAATGCAAAGCGCGGCAGCCACGGCATTTGCGACAGCCAGCAATGGCCCGAGCGCCAGCAATTCGAAAGTTGGCCCATAAATTCTCTCAAGCCGCACGTCTATCAAGGTCGAGCCGTTGGTCACGCGTAGTTTTCGCTTGAAGTTATGGAGCCTCGCCTTCAACGATGAGGAGACGCGGCGGTTCCAAAAGGTCTTTGACGACAACCGTGGTGTGGTGATGGTGGCGCTTGCCATGATCTTAGAAGATCTGTGTCATGGCGCTGGAGGCGCTGCGCGAATGGCCGTGCGGTGATGATGATGCCGATCATGCGCCTTGGCGACGATGCCACCGCCAGTCGAGATGGAGCCGCCACGGATGCTGCATCGATTTCGATAGCAACGCCATTGCGAAAGGAACCTAAGATCGCGGCTGGCTTTCCCCCGCATGAGCGCGCGCTTTGAAATTTCTGGACCGATCGACGGCAGAACATTTGCCAAACGTGAGCACCGACGACCCAGGGGCGGTTGGGGTCGGAACAAGAGCTGTTCAAAATCGATGGGATGGAAGGCTCCCGCTCCGCCGGTGCTAGGTTGGCATCGGTTAGGATGGACAAACAGGGAGCGTTCGAATGGAAGAGATTTCTACTGTCGGCATCGACCTTGCGAAGTCGGTGTTTCAGGTTCATGCGATTGATGCCGCCGGCAATGTTATCGTCCGGCGACAGTTGCGACGCCAGCAGATGTTGAAGTTCTTCGAGCAGCTGGAGCCTTGCTTGATTGGGATGGAGGCGTGCGGCACTGCCCACTACTGGAGCGCGAGCTTTCGGCCCTTGGACACGATGTGCGGCTGATGCCGCCGGCCTATGTGAAACCCTATGTCAAGCGGCAGAAGAACGATGTCGCGGATGCTGAGGCGATCTGTGAGGCCGTGATGCGCCCGACGATGCGTTTCGTGCCGATCAAATCGGTAGAGCAGCAGTCAGCAGCGATGTTGCATAGATCGAGAGCGCTACTGGTTAAGCAGCGGACGATGCTCATGCATTCGATCCGCTCTCATCTCGCGGAGCTCGGCATTTCTACCGGAGCCGGGATCAGTCAAATCGCCCGTGTCGTCCGGGAACTTGCGCAAGGCGAACGTTCCGAGCTGCCCGAGCTTGCCCGGTCTGTCCTCGAAGCACTGGCCAGGCTGGTCTGTGACCTGGCTCAGCGACTTCAGGCGATCGAGAAGAAGCTGATCTCCTGGCATTACCGAAACGATCTCTCGAACCGGCTGGAAACCATCCCCGGGGTAGGATTCGTCACGGCGTCGGCGCTCGCTTCGATCGTTCCTGACGCGGAGGTTTTCAGTTCAGGTCGGCATTTCGCTGCCTGGCTTGGCTTGGTGCCGAGACAGAACTCCTCGGGAGGCAAGTCGCGCCTCGGCCGTATCAGCAAGCAAGGAAATCGATATATCCGGCAGCTGCTGATCCTCGGTGCGACATCGGTGCTGCGATACGTTCGCCGCGACGGAGACGGAGGGTCGAGTTGGGTTAGCGGTCTGCTGCGGCGTCGGCCGCCGAAGGTTGTCGCCGTTGCTCTTGCCAACAAGATGGCCCGCATCGCATGGTCGATCATGCGGCGTGGCGGTGAGTACGAAATCAATGAACTGAGAGCGGTGCAGCACACCAGCAGCTGAGGCCGTTCGAGGTATGAGGCGAAAGAGGTAAGTGAAGGCAGCAACTCGATCCCAAGGATCAGCCGAACCCGTTTAGCGTAGCGGACCTCAAAGTCCGTCTAATCGATTGGGGGCATAATCCTGGCGGAACCCTTCAAGGCCAGCAGTCGAAAGATGGCTGCATCAAAGGCCGGACACACGACTGCACTCGAGATGCGCTGCACGACCGAACCAAATTCCCCTCAACGCGGGAGCCTTCCACACACGTACGCTAAGGTCGAACGGAGCGGGAACGTTATGCGGCACGCCGTAGACCAGCTGGGCAGGCGGAGCGACCTGAAGCCTTCCGGGAGATGTTGCTCGCTGTCCCAGGTTGATATGCTCCCAACTGGAGCGGCGAGACATGCTTCAACAGTGGATCTGGAACGTTCCTTCCCGATCGTTTGAGCTGTGTGACCGCGCGATCGAGATAGACCGTATTCCAGTGTACGATTGCACCGACGACGAGGTTGAGGCCGGAATCTCGGAACGCCTGGCTTTCGAACGATCGGTCGCGGAGTTCGCCGCGCTCGTGGAAGAAGACCGCGCGTTTGAGTTTGTGCGCAGCCTCGCCCTTGTTGAGGCCGGCCTGGCAACGCCGGCGTAGCGCGGGACTTGAGGACCATTCGATCATGAAAAGCGAGCGCTCAATCCGGCCGAGTTCCCGTAGCGCCTTTGCGAGTTGGCCTTCCTTCGGAGATGCCGAGAGCTTCTTCAGGATCGTGGACGGCACCACGGATCGGATCGTGATCGACGCTGCCAGATGGAGCAAATCATCCCAGTGGTCGAGGATCAGGGTGGTGTTGATCATTTCGATGATCTCGCGGGCTTGGCCTGCGTGATGCCCGTTTCCCGCACGAGGAACCGGAGGCGGAATTCCTTCTCCGCGCGAATATGCTTTTGGCGTTCTAGCTTGGTCTCACGTCGCACTACCGCCCGCCCAGCGGAAGCACTCGCACATCGAAAAAATGCCCGTTGGCAGAACCAACGGGCAGTTGCTGAAGTGTCGCCTGATTGCGGCTTAGAGCGGACAACATGCGCAAACAGGCACTTGTAAACCTGTGGCGCCAGTCCAAGTTCCGCGATTTTCTTAGTCCGGACCTTCAGTCCAGCCCACGGGCCACCCAATGTCCTAACGACAAACCTCATAGGTCTCACGGGGGAACGCTAACGCATTTTAGTTGTTCGTCATATTCCCGGCAAGACGGTCGTCTGGAGGACCCCAATGCCTTTACCCGACGATATGCGTCACTTGGAGCTCAGATTCGAGTGTCCCAATTGCAATCATCCGATCATCAGGAAGGGCTCCTGGTTCCGGGTGATCTCCACCTTTCGATGCGAACAGTGCGGAGCCACGCTGAGGCTTGGTTATGGCGACAAGCTCGCTCTGTTCGAAAAGCATAAGCACTTGCGAACGCACAATCGCTCCGACGCGCTGCCTTCTCAGCGCCTCGGATAAGCGAACCGACTATGCGGTGGCTGGCCTGGCCATCTGTTAAGGCTGCCACAGATCATCGGGGATGAACGTCGAGAGAGACATCGGGAGGGTTGAGCAGCACATCCGGGAGATTGAGGAACGGGTGGCGGAGGCTCTGGCTGCGGTCGCCAGACAGGAAAGCCCGAAAGAGCGGGCCTTCTTGACGTTCTTGGGTGAGGCGCTGGCATTGAGCCGGGAGCATCTGGCCATACTAAAATCAAAATAGCCCGGCTTGCTTTTGGCGGTTGGAACGGCACAGGGCAAGCCGGGCTTGCGTCGGTGCCTTGCACGGGGGGTGGTTCGGCCAACGCGGATGCAGAGTGTCCGATTCATACAAGCAGGTGCAATTGCGACTGAAGTCCGATGTTCCTCCGCATCGGTCCGCGCGCTGAAACATATAGCCTGTTATCGCATTGGCATGGGGACCGGCGGGAACGTCCCTTCACCGCCGGTCTGTTTAACACCCGCCGCTTCCTGCGATGCGGCGGGTGTTCATTTTAGGCGGGAGCAGCGCATGCAACTCGGCGAGATCATCGCGAACTTCTTTGCCGCCCTTCTGATGCTGTGCGTTCTCTCAATGGTGTTTCTGTTGGCAGGGAAGCCGCTATGGCCGGAGGAAGGTAAAGCGAGAATGGTCCTCCTATTGCCACCCGACGCTATAACAACGGCATCGATCAAGGCGCCGACGCATCCGCATTTGCCTGAAAGCATCGATGCCGGGCTCCTCCAACCGAAGCCCCCACATTGAAGCCCGATAGCCATGGAAGCTGACGACAAGGAATCGGCGACGCTCAAAAGGCTCGCGAGAGAGGCTGGCGTTACCGAAGCCCAGGCGGTCTACCTCGTCTCTCTCGTGGGCCTGAATTGGAGTTCGCTCACGCGCGAGGCGAGGTTGCTTGTCAAAATGCCCGACTAGGGCCTCACCCGGACGGGTGAGGTTCGCGTCGCCGCCGGAAGAGGCCCGGCCTGCTAGGATCATGCTCGTGACACATGAGACTATCCGGCCGGGTCTCGCCTCGCCGGTGAGGGAACCAACGAGGCAAGGCCCATTTGCAACGGCGACCTGCCGTCAGCTTTAACGCATGTGATTCCTGATGCCAGTTCCCCTATCAGCGAACAGGTTCCGCCACTTAGGCCCGTTGCCGGCTCTGCGCTCCGACAACGGGCCTCCTTGTCCGGTCTGCCTTGGGTGGCAATGCAAACCGGACCCCACCCCAACACCAATTCAGGCCCGACGCGGATGCTATAACCCGCATCAGGCTCATCAGTTCCTGCTAATTTGCTGGGTCCGTCGAAAAATGCCATCGCCATCGACCCGGGTGGTCCGACGCGGCCATTTCACTAATCGTTCACGATATTAGCCCAAGCTAATGCTCGGACATGCTGGTACTGAGTACATGACCTGATAGCCCCGGCGCCGATCTCCTCAGCGCTGGGGCTTTTCATTCCGCACAATCCAATTCAGCAATTCGGGATCGATAGTGTGCGAGCTCGTAAATTCCTGGATCAGTTTGGCGGCGTGAACCGCCACTCGCTTTCCGGTAGGTTGCTTTCGCGGATTTCGGTGTGGAGTGCCGATCGGATGATTTCGACATCCATGGCCGATAAAGACTTCGAGTTCGCCATTGCAGCCTCAAACGCGCAGGGCGAAGCCATTCCCACTCGCGCCAATCTGATCTTGAATCTGGTTGAGCGGGTCATCGTATTTCAGCTTGTCGCCATCCTTCTTCCCCGCCTTACCCGTGAAGCGATCGACTGACTTTGGACGTGCGGTCACTCGGTCAATGCGAGGGGTGCCCGCAAAGACTCCGTCAGATTGCCGATCAGCGCTGTCGCCACTGGTATCAGCGCCTGGCGTGTCGGTTCGCATACGCAGTTCGAAGGTCCATCATTTTGACCTCGCCACCTTCTCGGTCACGACGGAACCTACAGTGGAGTACTTGTATTCTCCGCCAACTTCAGCGTGGATCGGCTCCTTTGTGAAGACCTCATCAAATTCGGCCGATGGCGCGGTTAGCACGGCTCCGGAGCTCAGCTCCACTGTGCGGTAAGGAACCTGCTCGGTGAAGACGGGAGCGTCGAAGACGAAATTTTCAGCTTGGATTGCCGGATCCTTTATCCGCTAAGGCGCGTTGCGAGTAGGCTCGGAGAAGTGGAAGTGGTCAAGGAAGCCGTTCACGCTCGTGGTCTGTCCCTGCAAACCTGGGCCTGAGGGTGACTGCCGACGCGATCTCGCTCTTAACGGTTACGTCCTTGGATTTGCTTGCTGCTGCTTTCAGCGCAAGCGCAAGCCGGCGCCTCCCGCGCGTAGGGGTAGTTCGAAGGCCGGAATCGAGAAAGTCGTTGATCCAGTATCGAGAAAGTCGTTGATCCAGTATTGAGAGACTTCACGCTCTCGACTTTCGATCTGTTTGTCGACGGCCCGGCCCGTCCAGAAGCCATTAGTCAGCGACGTGTGCTGGTAGACGACCGCCTTGTATGAATATGCGTTTTTCATAAAAGACGCGCTCAAGAAAGGCGAGGTTCAGGGTTGCCGCTTCTGCCTCCGCCAACACGGCGATGTGGGCGGGGAAGCGCGACACCACGATCTTGCGGTTTTGGCCGTCCTGGCCCGCTACAAGAAACAGCAGACCAATGCCTGACCGTTTGGTGGTGTGACGCGCCAGCCGCTCGGCTACGAGACGGCCGGTGTCGATGGTCCGGTTGGTGAGGTGATCGACTAGAAGCGTTCGGCACGGGTTGCCTGGCTGCCGTCCGCTCCCTGGTTGAACGCGACGTCGATCGTGCACTCGTTATCCGAGCGCAAGTAGACCTCTTCCAGCAGGTCGAAGAGCTTACCCTGTAAAGAAACGGCCGAACCATTGATGGCGTCGATCTCCTCGGCACCTTTGCCGGGATAGACAAGGTATGTATGAAGGCTTTGAATGGGCACGCTTTTCCCCCCCGAAGTAAGTCAAAAAATCGCAACATAAGCCGTTCGCTGCGGCTTGCGGTCACGTAGAAGCTTTCAGCCCGAAATGTATCTCAAGCATTCGCTAGGAGATTGTCAAACGGCAGGCACTTGCTGGAAGGAAATCGACCTCTCCTCGGCGCGATTTCGATCAAGCTCTTATCGGGCCAGATCTCGAATCCTCACAGAAGTCCGCTATCGCCGGTCAGGATACCGGATCTGCCGATCGGTTACAGGGCCCATCCCAGCCATTAGAATGCCTGCCGGAGCCCCCGGAACGGAGCAAAATCCACGGACGTCGAAAACACACAAAGCGCTTCTTCATGTTCGCCTTTTGTGCTTCGAAGGTTGTCTAAAAGGTAGCCTGGAACGGCTGCAGCATAAGAGATGCGACGGATTTATTCCGTCGCATCTCTTGACGTTAGGTACCCTTCACCTCGATCTTTTTTACGCGCGACAGTGCTTCTTGAGTCTTCGGCAGCGTCACGGTCAGAACGCCGTTTTTGAACTCGGCGTTGACCTTGTCAGTGTCGACACCTGAAGGTAGCGGGATAGAGCGGTAAAACGATCCGTATGATCGCTCCGCTAAGTGATAGCCCTTTTTGCTCTCTTCTCGCCCGCTCTTCCTTTCTCCCTTGATCGTGAGTGCGCTGTCCGTCAGCGAGACATCGACATCCTTCTGAGCGAGTCCCGGAAGCTCCACCGAAACCTCAAGCGCGCTCTCGGTCTCGGCGATATCCGTTCGCGGGCCGCCGGCATCCCAGCGACCAAAAGCACCAAACGGTTGATCGAACCGCTTCCAGAAATCCTCGAAGATGCGGTTTACATCGCGCTGCAGGGAAAAGACGGGATTTTCTTCGTCCCGCTTTGCGATTTCGCTTCCCTTATTGTTGTTACCCCAGGGAATCAGGTCTCTGATCTGCATTGCCAACCTCCTTTTTCCCAAACGAACTAGGCCATCTTGAGTTGGATCTTTCTCGCCTTTGCAGGTGCGGCCTTCGGGATGACCAGCCGCAGGACGCCGTTCTTTTGGGATGCCTCGATACCGTCCCGATCGATGTCTTCAGACAGAGTGAAGACACGCTCATAATCGCCCGAGGCATATTCGGCGTAGACTTGTCGATAGTTCTCGTGCGGCTGGTCCGCCGCGTAGCCGCGGATCGCCAGTGTCCGCTTTTCGAGCGTGATGTCGACCCCATCCGAAGCGACGCCGGGCATATCGACGAGAAGGACAACATTGTCCTGTGTCTCATAAATATCGGCCCGAGGGACAAAAACCGGGCGCGAACGGGTCCGTTCGCTGCCGTCAACTTTGCTAGGGACCTGGCGCTCGGTCGTTTTCAGTTCTTGAGCCATCTTCGCCTCCTTATCCCTTGATCTGGATCTTCTTCGGCCGATCCGCCTCCGGCCGGTGCAGTTCGACTTCGAGTAACCCGTTGGCGAAGCGAGCCTCGACCTGCTCCGGATCGACGCGGAATGGCAATTGTACAGTCCGGGAGAAGCTACCATACGGGAGCTCGTGTCGGTGCCAGACAGACTTCTCGTCCTCGGTCGTCGGGGATCCGCGTTCGCCTTTCAATGTCAGCGTGTTGTCGCGGACCGTGAGGTCGACATCGCCCGGCGCCAACCCGGGCAACTCAGCGGTCACCGCCACACTCTCCTCGCCCGCCCAAAGGTTGATTGGCGGAAATTCTGGGGCGGTTGCGGCCGTCATTCCGGCCAAACGCTGATTCATTTCTTGTTGCATGCGCCGCATTTCCAAGAACGGGTCGAACCCCACGCGGCCGAAATCTGATAACAGCATGTGCATCCTCCTTCGATTCGCGGTCACATATGTGCTGGACTATGCGCCATGCACGCTCATGCCGGAGCCAGAATCCATCGGAGGCGTTGGGGAAGAGATGACCACCGGCCAAGACCGAGACGGTTGATCGCGCACACGCGAGAAAGAGGGTTCGGGCAGACCCGGAACACATCCTCCTTGCGAAGCGATATGAACCGCACCCGGTACGACATCAGCGAACGTCGTTCCCGTGCCTGGATCCGATTGTGGCATCCGGCAAAAATCAGGTAGGTGAGCAGGCCGAGCCTTTCAAGGGCTTAATCATGTTGGGCGAAGAAACCTCGTCGTTAAATCAAGCAATCAGCTATCGTTCGCGGCGCGGCTGACGATTGAAGTGCCGGAAATCTCAGTTCATGCGCGTGAGCGGATCGTAGTTTTGCGATGTGTCCATTAACGGCACGATGGGCGGCGGCGACCGCGTGCCTTTGGCATGAGCCAACCCAACAT
Source organism: Mesorhizobium sp. M3A.F.Ca.ET.175.01.1.1 (assembly GCF_004791945.1). Taxonomy (NCBI): domain Bacteria; kingdom Pseudomonadati; phylum Pseudomonadota; class Alphaproteobacteria; order Hyphomicrobiales; family Phyllobacteriaceae; genus Mesorhizobium; species Mesorhizobium sp. M3A.F.Ca.ET.175.01.1.1. The sequence goes on from NZ_SRTP01000021.1 coordinate 55,367, forward strand.
CGATAGCGTCGAGTTCTTCCCAGCCGACTAAACCCCGGCCCTAGGCGGACAAATCCAGTTCAATCTGGATTGCTCCGCAGGGAGGCATGAAGTGCATGCTCGCCTTCATCGTAGTAGCTCCGCGGCGCGTTAAGTGAGTATGCGGAGCTTCTTATGCCTATTCGCGGCATAGGCAACTTTGCATTGCCCTCCCACGGGTCAGACTCTGGCGGTTGATCTGGCACTAAGACACGTAGTACCTGCTGCCGTTAATTGCTGCTGCTCTATAATGGGCGTAAGCCGTTTGGACGCGATCAGCCCCCTTCGGGCGCGCTGCCCTCAGGAAGGCACCACCAGAAACAGCTTTGCTCCACCGCGAAACAGATCCATTGCAATCGTCCCGCTTGCCTCGCGCAACGCAGCTCTCAGTTCGGCCACTGAGGCAACCGGTTTCCGATTGATCGCGACGATGACGTCGCCGGCGCGCAAGCCCGCTCGGGCCGCGGCGCTTCCTTCGTCGACTTGCGAGACAAACACATTGCCCGCCGCGTCCTGGAATTGGGCGCCTTCCAGACGGTCCGGCTGCGATGGTGCGGCGGCTGCCGCGTTCTCCGGCGCGATATGAATGGTCACGCTCTTGCGGGCGCCATCGCGCAGATATTCGACGGCCACATCCGATCCGACCGGTGTCAGACCGATGCGGTTCCTCAGATCGGCTGAGCCGGAGATCGGGTAGTTATCGATGCTGACGATCACATCGCCGGCCTGCAACCCGGCATGGGCGGCCGGAGAACCGTCTTCGACGCTGCCGACGACGGCGCCCGAACTGTCGGTGAGTTTGAGTGCCTCCGCGAGGTCTGGCGTGAGGTCCTGTACAGCAACGCCGATGCGGCCTCGCCCACTTCGCCATGGTCGATCAGCTGTTTCATCACCGATGACACCATGGCGATGGGGACAGCGAAGCCGATGCCGACATTACCGCCGGCCGGCGCTATGATCGCGGTATTGATGCCGACCAGCTTGCCATCCGTGGTTACGAGCGCCCCACCCGAATTACCCGGGTTGGTCGAGGCATCGGTCTGGATGAAATCCTCATAGCCCTCGATGTTGATGCCACTGCGGCCGAGCGCGCTGACAATCCTAACGTCACTGTCTGGCCAAGACCGAAGGGATTGCCGATCGCTACAACAGAGTCGCCCACCCGAAGTGTATCGGAGTTGCCGAAAGGAAGAGCCGTGAGCCTGGTCGCCTTGATCCTCAGCACGGCGATGTCGGTCGCCTGATCGCTTCCGACAAGCTCCGCTTTGAAACGACGACGATCCTTGAGCGTCACCGAGATATCACTGGCATCGGCGACGACGTGATGATTGGTCAGGATAAGACCCTTGTCGGCATCGACGATAACGCCGGAACCGGCGCTCAGCCTGGGCTGCGCCTCAGGCATGTTGAAATAGCGCCGGAAGAGGGATCGTTGTAGAGCGGGTTGGTCTGCCCAGGCGAATTCGAGGTGACGGCAATATTGACCACCGCAGGCGTCACCTAGTCAAGGATGTCCGGCAGCGGTCGCTGGGTGGTGGTGCTGACGACGGGCGCGGCTACTGCCGGGTACGCCGGCATTGGAGTTAGCGCGAAATAGAGTGCGGCGAGCACGCCGATGTAACTTGACGATCGCACAGTCATTTTTCGGCCCCGAAACGTAGATAGCTCCTCTCGGCGCGGCCAGCTGGCTATCGGGTCTGCCTTGATGGATCGGACCCCATTGTCCAATCCGTCAATTCGTGCCGGCGTGCACCAGTTCGATTGTCAGAACCGCCGGGCCATCCCGGGCGCGGCGGCATCAGCTCGCTGAGGGTGCGATTTCTGGGCTCGTTTGGTGTCTGTGAGTTTGCGAGCGGCAAGAAACATAATCGTATATGCTGCTCTGCGTCGGTCCCAACCTGCAGCCTCGCTTCTATCAAGCAAGTCGTCCAGCACCGGGTCGAGCGCAACCTTCAGGTCCGCTTCATAGTTCAGATCGGTGACCCCTCGTGAGGGCGGGGGGACTACGTTTAAGTTCATCATGTTCATGGCTGTACCCATCTGTCACGAGTGTCCGCGCCCCGTGGGCGCGGACACTGCCATCTCTCGTCAGAAGTCCAGGCCGCCGCCAGGCATTGCCGGAACCGCGGTTTCCTTTTTCGGCTTCTCGGCAACCATCGCTTCGGTGGTCACCAGCAGGCCGGCAACCGATGCCGCATCCTGGAGTGCGGTCCGCACCACCTTCACCGGATCGATGACGCCCTCGTTGTAGAGGTCGCCAAACGCGTTGGTCTGTGCGTTCCAGCCCCAGCCGAACTCCGGCTTCTCGCGCAGTTTGCCGACGATGATCGAGCCTTCCGCGCCGGCGTTCTCGGCGATTTGGCGCACGGGCGCCTCGATCGCGCGGCGCACGATCTCGATACCGTGCTTCTGGTCCTCATTCTCGGCCTGCACGCTGTCGAGTGCCTTGGCCGCACGAAGAAGTGCCACGCCGCCACCTGGCAATACGCCTTCCTCGACCGCAGCGCGTGTCGCATGCATGGCATCGTCGACGCGGTCCTTGCGCTCCTTGACCTCGACCTCGGTCGAGCCGCCGACACGAATAACGGCGACGCCGCCCGCAAGCTTGGCCAGCCGCTCCTGCAGCTTCTCGCGGTCGTAGTCCGAGGTTGTCTCCTCGATTTGCACCTTGATCTGGCTGACGCGGCCCTGGATCTCGCTCTTCGAGCCGGCGCCGTCCACGATGGTGGTGTTCTCCTTCTCGATCACCACCTTCTTGGCGCGGCCCAGCATGTTGAGCGTGACATTCTCAAGCTTGATGCCGAGATCTTCGCTGATGGCCGTGCCGCCGGTCAGGATGGCGATATCCTCCAGCATCGCCTTGCGGCGGTCGCCGAAGCCCGGCGCCTTGACGGCCGCAACCTTCAGGCCTCCGCGCAGCTTGTTGACCACCAGCGTGGCCAGAGCCTCGCCCTCGACATCCTCGGCGATGATCAGCAGCGGCTTGGCTGACTGCACCACGGCCTCGAGCACGGGAAGCAGCGCCTGCAGGTTGCCGAGCTTCTTCTCATGGATCAGCACATAGGGCTCTTCCAGCTCGACGCGCATCTTGTCCTGGTTGGTGATGAAATAGGGGCTGAGGTAGCCACGGTCGAACTGCATGCCTTCGACGACTTCCAGTTCGGTTTCGGCGGTCTTTGCTTCCTCGACAGTGATGACGCCTTCGTTGCCGACCTTTTGCATCGCTTCGGCCAGGAAGCGGCCGATCTCGGCATCGCCATTGGCCGAAATCGTGCCGACCTGGGCGATCTCGTCATTCCTGGTCACCTTGCGGGCGTTGATTTTCAACTCCTGGACAATTGCCTCCACCGCCTTGTCGATGCCGCGTTTCAGATCCATCGGGTTCATGCCCGAGGCAACAGCCTTGGCACCTTCCTTGACGATCGCCTGGGCAAGCACCGTGGCCGTCGTGGTGCCGTCGCCGGCGATGTCGCTGGTCTTTGAAGCGACCTCGCGCACCATCTGCGCGCCCATGTTCTCGAACTTGTCTTCGAGTTCGATCTCCTTGGCGACGGTGACGCCGTCCTTGGTGATGCGCGGGGCGCCGAACGACTTGTCGATGACGACGTTGCGGCCCTTCGGGCCGAGTGTCACCTTCACCGCGTCGGCGAGGATGTTGACGCCGCGCAGCATGCGCTCACGGGCGTCGGAATGGAATTTGACTTCCTTGGCAGCCATTGGATCACTCCTTGCTATAGGCAGCTTTCATTGACTGAGTTGCGGTTCGATCGAAGCCCGGTCAGGCGGCTTTCTTGACCGTTGCGGTCTGCTCGAGCACGCCCATCACATCGCTTTCCTTCATGATGAGCAGGTCTTCGCCATTGAGCTTGATCTCCGTGCCGGACCACTTGCCGAACAGGATATAGTCGCCGACCTTTACGTCGAGGGCGACAAGCTTGCCGCTTTCGTCACGAGCGCCCGGGCCGACGGCGATGACTTCGCCTTCCTGCGGCTTCTCCTTGGCAGTGTCGGGGATGATGATGCCGCCGGCGCTTTTCTCCTCGGCCTCGATGCGGCGGACCAGGATACGGTCATGCAATGGACGGAACGTCATATCGTTCTCCTTCGGGACAAACAGATTTTTGAGGTTCCTCGACACCGGACCGGCAATATCGGGCCGGTGCGGGGCGCCGCGACCCTTTTTCAGGCATCGCGCGCGTATCGAGCTAGTTTTGGTATTTTCGGGTTTCAAGGGGTCGCTGGAAAATTTTTGGCACTCTGCATTCAAGAGTGCTAGAGACGTGAATTCATACAGCTATTTCCGCCAGGCGCGCGATTTTCTGGTCTTGAAATTCGACCCGAACTCCACGAAATTTTTTGCGGCTGGAGTCCCGAAAGGGGTCACTGCAACAACCAACGATGCCAAGGAGATTGTTACGAAGCGGAGACCATCGATGGAACCGTCGAAAAACATATCCTCGATCGCCCCTGAAACCTCTGATCCTTCGCTTGACCGCTTGCTGTTCCCGGCGCGGCACTTCAATCATCCCGACGAGGTGATGGGCGACCGAACGCTCGACATTCAGGAAAAGCGCGCGATTCTTGCCTCATGGGCGTCGGATGCCTGTGCCGTCGAATCCATGCCTGCGCTGCGAAAGCCACCGGGTGCCGCGAGGCCTGTGACGTTTGACGCCGTCATGGATGCACTTCGCCGCCTGGACGATAGTCGTGGCGAGGTTGGCTGTGACTTCAAGGAACGGCGGGCCCAAGGACGCCCGCAAAGCCTCGACGCCTGAACGACGCACTTGAGAAGGAGAGAAGCATGGTCAGCAGGGAGTTCCGGCTGCAGATGGAGGGCTACGGTCTCACAACCGCGGAGATCCACTACCATATCCCCGATCATCCAAGCCTGTTGCAGCTCTACGTTTGGCAGGAATACGATCTCCTACCGGAATTCCCGACCCTGAAAGGGTTTCTGGATTATTGGGAGCGCGAACTCCAAGGCGCCCTCCATTCCGTGCGCGTCGCCCATCATCGCTTGATAAGGCCTTCCGAATGGAAGGCGGCCGACGGCATCTTCACCTAGCCGGCGCGCACCCGGGTGCCGGGTCATGACTGCCAATTCACGTCCGTCTGGCCATGGCGGCTAGCGCCACCCGTGCCGGTGCGGAGATGCACCAACAATTCTCCGCGAGAGAGATGGTTCTGCACAATCGTCACGTGTTTCGCAAAGAATGACCTGTCCGATGCGATGGCACTTAGGGGCCGCCGAGTTAGCCGGCTTAGTGTGACCTGTTCGACCAGGCGTCGCCGACGATCCAGGCGGCGAGGCTGATTATGAGCAAGACTATTGATGCCATGAGGGGCATGAAAAGCCATGAGCGAAAGCGGCAACCATTCGGCGTTGAAAAGGTAGCTCATCAGCTCTTTAAAGGACGACAACGGCAATCTCCATTGCCAAGTGGGCGTTCTCCATCGAACCTGTTCGACAGTTCCTTCCGTCTGACACGCCCACTCTGCGGTCACGCAATTTGGGCATGATCATATAAGTCTCTCCGAGCGTCAGCGCAGCGGGGAACGAACAGACTTAAAACAGACAGTCCCCCGGCTCTGGCGGCGTCGATCGACGGCTGGGGACGATCCGCAGGATGATAAGGATTGTCGAAGTGTACTTTGCCATCGCCGCGGCTCAATTCGCCCTAGCGACATCTTCTCAGGAGCACGACAGGCGACGATGCCGTTCCAACATGAGCAGACGCTGAGGTCCACGCCGGCTGTGATGCCCCTGGCGCGGCGCGTCGAGGGACGGAGGCGCAATGTTGGAGACGCCCAGCTTCTGGAAACTGTGATCGTGCCATTTGGCGGTTGAATGCGGCGGCTTCTTCCGCCGTATTGAAAGCTCTTGCGGTCACCGTGTCGTCAGCCGCGCGCGAGATACGAAATCCCACAGTTGGCGGGCTGTATACCACACAGGCGGTCTTCTTGCTGATATCCTAGTTGTACTGACTCATGCGCTGGTTATACCCCATTTCTTGACTTGACCAAGCTATTGGCGAGGAAAGCGTGATCGTCCTTCGGAAGCGCCGTTCACCCGAATGCAAAATCCAGACCGCGAGCAATCCGGATTTCTCCTGCCCCAGCATGATCGAAGGAAACCCAATAATGCCGCACCAAGAGCGCTGGCCGCTCGGTTGGCATCTTCCTTCATTTGGAAATGGGTGCTTCCAATATCTCGGTGGCGAGTGCACTTTTCACTGGTTGGAGCGGAAGGACGTAGGGAGGCAGCTGTAGGCAATAGAGTCCGTTCCTGTGCTGGTCCGCTGTGGCGTTCGACGGGCCCCTTGCCTATTGGCTTTAGCCGCTCGGCATCATTCCTGCTCCACTGTTAGAAGGGAGGTCACCCATGGAAAGCGGAACTTTCGAACAAGCGATTTTCGTCAGGGACGATGGTTTCGTTCTCCGAAGAATCGTTGTGTGATGGATGCGATAGAATTCTTGGAGGAATGGCCGGTCGACAGGCGAGGTCTCCTTCACGCGGCGGCATGTGAAACATACTGTTCCGCGTACGATGGGCGAAAGTCGGTCGAGGCGGCACACAAGATCTTTACGACTTGGGCCCGCAGGGTCGGTGTGACCGAGGATGTCCCAGTGGCGGCCCCCGATGAGCAAACGAAACCCACTGCCAGGCGCGGGCTTACAAACTTGGATCTCAAAAACGTAAAAAGTCTAACGGTACGCCACCCTTGAAAGATCGTGGAGACCTGGCTTTGGATCACCATAGACGGGACTGTCAGGAATTCTGTGCGCGAGGCCGGTTTCGTCACTGGCCGACGAACCTTTCGCCGAAGACGACGGCGAACTGGGTCTTGGCCTCGAACCACTCGCGCGGCGGTCGTTTCCATTCCTCGGC
>NZ_SRTP01000218.1:0-332 GCF_004791945.1 Mesorhizobium sp. M3A.F.Ca.ET.175.01.1.1
CCCATGTGGTGTCGCAGGCGATCGTTGTATCGGCGCTGCCGATGTCGCCGACATCCTGCTGCTCGATCCAGACCGGAATACTGAGCGGCGCCCCGATCCGGCGCTGCGCGAATGCCTTGGCCTTTCCAAGCATCGGCGGCTTCAGCCTGAACGAATAGGCGAAAATCTGTCGCGGCGCCGAGCGGAGGGCGATGCGCTGCTCGCCGGTGCGGCTGCTCAGAATGTCGGTGAACCACTCCAGCGTTTCCTGCGCCGGGATCTCCGGGCGGAACGGCCAAAGCTGGTAGAGGATCAGCAGATCGGGGCTCGCCAAGACGGGAGCACCCATTACC
>NZ_SRTP01000219.1:0-332 GCF_004791945.1 Mesorhizobium sp. M3A.F.Ca.ET.175.01.1.1
ATGGCCCATTGGGGCGATGTCCGCTCGAGCATCACCCAATTCGCGCCGGAAGATTGCTGGGCGCTGCGGCGCGGCCAGGAGCATGTCGCCGGACCGGGCATGCTGACACCGCGTTGCGCGCATATCACCGAGAACGGCAAGAAGGGCTATGTCTGCATGCCGCTGGCCGCGCAGGGCGAGACGCTCGGCATCCTGCACCTGTGCGAGCCAAACGCGGCCGAGAAGCCGCAATGGCTCGCCGAGCGGCAGCAGATCCTGCGCGGCGTCGTCGACACATTGGCGCTGGCGTTGGCCAATCTGCGCCTGCGCGAGACGCTCAGGCAGCAGTCGAT
>NZ_SRTP01000220.1:0-332 GCF_004791945.1 Mesorhizobium sp. M3A.F.Ca.ET.175.01.1.1
GTCCGCTCGGCGGACTTCAAATATGTCCATTTCAGTAGCAGCCTGCCGCCGCTTTTGTTCGACCTGTCGAAGGACCCGGGAGAGCTGAACAATGTGGCGAACGACCCGGCTTATCTGCCGGTGCGACTGGAGTTCGCCGAAAGGATGCTCGCCTGGCGCGCAGCCCACCTGGATCAGTCACTGGCGATGGCGGAGCGGACGGAAGACGGCGTGGCTGGGTACGTGAGTAGGGGAGTAGGGGAGTAGGGGAGTAGGGGAAAACACAACGGTCGTTATCCGCCAGCTTCCTTTTCTACTCCCTATTCCCTTACTCCCCTATTCCCTTACTCTCC
>NZ_SRTP01000221.1:0-331 GCF_004791945.1 Mesorhizobium sp. M3A.F.Ca.ET.175.01.1.1
GGGGTGATGCGGCAGACGATGGCTACAATTCCTGAACGGCAGACGTCGAAGGCGGCCGGCTGGTCGCGGCGGATCGGGGCATTCTCGCTCGTGCTCCTGCTGACCGCGCTTGCGGGTTATCGGCTCGATCTTACCGACACGCCGCCATTTCTGTGGGTGCTGGCGATCGTCGCGCTGCTGGCGGCGCTTGCGCTGCTGCTGGCCGGGCTTGCCCTGTCGAGACTTTGGAATTTCGGCGATCGCGGCGGCCGCGACTTGAGCATCGGCGCGCTGCTGGCGCTGCTTGTGCTAGCCCCTTTCGGCATCGCCGCCTACTGGGCGACGATCTATC
>NZ_SRTP01000222.1:0-331 GCF_004791945.1 Mesorhizobium sp. M3A.F.Ca.ET.175.01.1.1
GGAGATTGGCTGCCCTTCACCCCTTCCCTATCCTCTCCACCTCCTCGCTCGTCAAAAACCTGAGCACCACATCGCTCATTCCGAGCAGCGGCGTGAAGGTCACGATCGTTATGCCGCCCGTCGCATTGGTGCGGGTGAGGCCTTCGGAATAGATATTCAGCGGCGGCTCCTCGTCGAACCAGACGCCGTGCAGGGTCTCGCCCTGCCATTTCTCGCGGCCCTTCTCGTAGGACTTGAAGGAGAGCACGCTCTCGGAGGCCTGGACGTCACCGCCGCCGCCCCAACGCACGACGACGCTGTCCAGCGCCCCCGGTGCGCCCCGTCCCATCAC
>NZ_SRTP01000223.1:0-331 GCF_004791945.1 Mesorhizobium sp. M3A.F.Ca.ET.175.01.1.1
CGGCTTCGGCCTTGGATTTGCCGGCGTCGCCTTCCTGGTCTTCGTGGCGACCATCCGGCCGGCCGACTGGGGCATCGCCCAATGCGACGCCTTCTCGTCCTTCCAGTTCGCTATCGCGGCACTTTCCGGCCTCGGCCTCGCGACCGCCGGCATGTTGACCGCATCGACCGCGCGGGCACGGCTTGCTTCAATGCTGATGTTAGCGGTGGTGGTCGCGGCTGTCGCGATCGTGGTCTTCCCGCAATGCCTGGCGTCGCCCTATGCGGCCATGGACGAGCGTGTCCGCATTTATTGGCTGAACGACGTGGTCGAAGCGCAGCCCTTCTGGAGC
>NZ_SRTP01000224.1:0-330 GCF_004791945.1 Mesorhizobium sp. M3A.F.Ca.ET.175.01.1.1
TGGCAGTGAACGTCTCCAACGTAGGCACGCCTCGAAGCATAACTGGCGTCACGGCCAATGGCACGGCAATGACGGCCGGCGCCTCCCTCACAGGAGGCTCTACGGGTCACGGTTCGGTTGCGTGGTTCTACCTAACGATAGCATCAGGAACGACGGCAACGTTCGTCGTCACCACATCCAGCGGCGTCACGAACTGCACAATCGTCACCTACAGGCTGTTCCCCGTCAGCAGCTCCCACATCGATACTGTTGCGTCGTCAGATGCAGGTAACTCTGCAGTCGTAACGGACCTTGAGGTGAAGACCGGCGGTTTGGCCCTGATTGTTTCAA
>NZ_SRTP01000225.1:0-330 GCF_004791945.1 Mesorhizobium sp. M3A.F.Ca.ET.175.01.1.1
GCGTGTTTTCCGTGTGTGGAAACTTGATTGTTATGGCGGTCCTAAATGGGTCGCCACACCGGGAAGATCATTCCTGACCGCCATTGCCAAGAGAGAATTGGGCCGGTGAGCTAGGCCCGTTGTCGTCATCGCCAAGATGGGACAACGGGCCTCGCTATTCGGTTCGCTTCTCAACTCGGTGACACAGGACCGCAAACCGAGCTACCCCATGGCGATACGCAGCAATCAAGTTAACGCGCCTTGAACTTAGCAAGCCCGTCGCCACTATGGGGCAAAGGGCGACGGGGCTTACCGTTGTTACGGAGTAGAGCGGCCACACCCAGAAAGAGA
>NZ_SRTP01000226.1:0-330 GCF_004791945.1 Mesorhizobium sp. M3A.F.Ca.ET.175.01.1.1
GTTCTTCCAAGCCCCTCTATCAGGCTCGCGAAGCGCGCATATAAGCACCGTTTTTGGGGCTTTGGAACACCCCGTTTGCGTACCCCATGGTAAGCAGGAAAAGAATCCGCATTTTCCTCAAATACCGGCAAAAATGAGCAGAATTTTTCGCTCACGACATTGTTAACGACCGCATTTTTTTATTGATTGGGCGCTTCCCGAAATCAGAACGAGGGGCGCCGTGCTCGCGATCCCGGTCCTCGCCGGCACGCGCCTCAGGGAGCGGGCGGCGAAGAGATTTCGGCGGCAAATCTTTCCGCCGCTGTCGCTGGGGCAAGACTTGCACCGCCG
>NZ_SRTP01000227.1:0-329 GCF_004791945.1 Mesorhizobium sp. M3A.F.Ca.ET.175.01.1.1
ATTGCCGGCAGGCTCGTCTATCTCGGCCTGCAGAACCCGGACATGTCGGGTGGTCCGGAGAGCCGGGTCACCGCGTCGCGGCCGGATATCGTCGATCGCAACGGCGAGGTGCTGGCGACCGACATCAAGACGGCCTCGCTGTTTGCCGAGCCGCCACAGCATTTCGATCTTCGGCCGGCGCCCGTAGCCGTATTCTTCGTCGAACAGCTCGGTCGTGTCGTTCCGAAAGATGATCTGCGGCTCTTCCTGTGCCGGCGGCGTCAAAGTCTCGTCGAGGAGCAGCGCGTTGTCGACGATGCGCGCCATCGGCACGACGACGTAGCGAAAAT
>NZ_SRTP01000022.1:0-54201 GCF_004791945.1 Mesorhizobium sp. M3A.F.Ca.ET.175.01.1.1
GGTCCGAACGTAAAATCGGCATTGGCTCATATTCACGCCTGCCTTCAGACCTTGCGGTGAACCTAGCATCGTCAGCGGTCCGCGGTTGCAAAAGAATCTGTAAAGTTATTTGAACGATCCGTTGCAACCTCTTGGTTGCCGACGGTGGCACAGCCCGCGGCTGATGGTGTAGGAGGGCCGCGTGGAGCCGTCGACGTAGCGCAGCGCGCCGACCGTGACTCTGCGGTCATCGCCGATCTTCGAGAAGGTTTAGGTTGCAACGTCTGAAACCTGAAACGGAGATGACGATGACCGATGACAAAATGGCGCTGATCGAGCTGTTGAGAAGCAGGCCGCTGGCGACCTCGTGCGGAACATGCTGGCACTTGCGGCCGAGCGGATCATGGAACCGGACGCGGGAAGCGCGGCGGGCGAAGGCGCGCTCGCCGCTGCGGGAGGTGCAGCGGAACGGATATCGCGACTGGGACTGGGACACCCGTGCGGCCTGGATCGCTCTGGACATCCTCGAAGCTGCCCAAGGGAAGCTACTTCCCGAGTGTCGATGCCGGCTCAATGCTCCCCAGAAGTGCCGTTTGAATCTTCCCAGAATAGCGCGGTCGCCGGTCTCCCGGAGCGCGCTCCGGAAGACCGGCGGCGCATGATCGGCGATGTTTCTCCCGATGGTCGGGAGAGGGATTTCGGTGATCAAGATCAGGGAGATGATGATGATACTGGATTTGCATCGGCAGGGCCTGTCGGTATCGGCGATCGCCAGGGAGAGGCGGGATCGACGGTATCTAGGTGAAGGTGCGCGAGGGCGGGAAGATCGTCAGTCGTGCCGCGAAAAATCGCCATCGCGGTGGACGATGGCGGGAAGCGCGAGGTGCTGGGCTCGCCACCGGCCCGGCCGAGGGCGAGACGTTCTAGACCGACTTCCTGTGGTCTCTCGCCGATCGCGGCCTGCGCGGTGTGAAACTGATCATCGCCGACGACCAAAAGGGGCTTGCGCGCCGCAGCTCGCCGGGCCTTCAACGGGCCAGGCACCAGACCTGCGCGCGGCCATCGCGTGCCGGATCAATGCCGAGGATCAGATGCGCCATCTCTTCTTCGCTCGCGTCGTCGGCGGAAGCGTCTAGGGGCCTCATGTATGTCGTGAAGTGCGCGTTGTTGAGGCCGTAACGCTTTCCGACCAGGGGACTTCGTCGGACAGAGTTGAGCTTTTAATCTCACCGGTTTCGGTCGGTCGAATCATAACTGCTGCGAACCTCGCCTGCCTGTGCTGGAGTTAAGCAGTCTATCCCAATATGGGACAATCCAAACCCGGGATTAGTCGGTGAGCCGGTCTTTAACTGACCGGTTCACCTGCATGCCAAAATCTCTTCGATCGCCCCGCCACCGGTTTCTGGGCCAGCTAATTTTCTTACGCAAGGCGAAAGGCCTGACCCAGGAGCAGGTGGCCGAGAAGCTTGGCCGTCCGCAATTTTTCGTGGCCAAATACGAGGGTGGAGAGCGGCGTCTCGATGTCATTGAGTTTCTCGACGTCACTGCGGCGCTTGACACTGACCCGTGCGAGATTCTGCCCAGCTTCCAGGTATAGTGGGGCGTCCGCGCCTTGCAGCGGTGAACCGAGCCCGCTTGCCCTTCGGCAGCCTCAGGCGGTCTCGGCCGTCCGTCAGTCTGTCGGCTGCTGACAGCGGCCGTCCGAATAACGGCGCACGACCCATCATCCAGGGTGCGCAGTTGGCATAGGTGTCGCAGGGATCCCTGCCTATGGCGGACGGAAGAACCATGTTGATGGCCCACCATTCTCGATCGCGGCGAGCGGGTAAGGCTTTCCTGTGGCGATGGGCATTCCGCAGCCCGCATCCATGGCTATCCTGGCTGCCACCAATTTGGTCACCATCCCCTACTGCGGCGCCCAGAGCGGTGGCATTGAGAACTCCGATACCGGGGATCGACGTCAGGCGCCGAGCGGCTGCATCGGTGCGGGCCAGTTCGACGAACTCCCGATCCAAAGCCTTCGGCGGTCGAGATCAAGCCATTCCTCCCACATCTCCGCAAGCGATTCGGCTGCCGGCCATGAAGTCCGGATCGGCGAGCAATGCCTCCACAGCCTGCTCGAGCTTGCGGCGTCCCTGTGCGATAGTCGTGCCGCGCTCCAGCAGAATGGCGCGAAACTGGTTGGTCAGCCTCGTGAGCGTGCCCACCGTGATCGAGTGCGTTCTTCTCTCGGGCCTTTCGTCGCGACCTTTCAAAAGCCGCGGGCCCGTATGGTGATTCTGCGGATCGGGTCCAAATCTTCTTCTGCAAGAGCTTTCAAGCTCGGGATGACGTGCCGGTAATTGACGACCTGGTCGTGCCGGCCGTGGGCATGGCCGCGTCCTCGGGGCAACGTCATCAGATGCGTCCCGCCGATGAAGACCTCGAGGCGATCATCGAACAGCCGGACGCGAAGCCGATGTCCGATCAGGCGGGAAGGCACAGTGTAGACGACCTTGCGCAAGGTGAAGCCGCCTGTGCGTGACACCGTGACGACCACCTCTTCGAAGTCGGTGGCGCGGCGGTCGGGAAGTTCCTGCAAATGCGGGCGCTCGGCGTGGATGCGCTTGCCATGAGCGGCATTACGGCGGCTGACGATCTCATCGATGAAGGCGCGGTAGGAGCCGAGATCGTCGAAGTCCATGGTGCCGCGCATTAGTAGCGCATCGCGGACCGCGTTCTTGATCCGCGCTGTCGGGACAAGACCGCCCACAGCTTGGCCGACACGATCGGCTTTCGCATGAAGATGATCGCCGCCGGCTACGAGGACGGCAGCGACGCGAACTGGCTGCGCTCCGATGCCTTCTTCAAGATGGCCCAGGATGCGCTGCCGTCGGGTTGGGATCTGGCCTCCCAATCGACCATGTACCGGCTGGAGAACCTGCCCAGCGTGCGGGAACTGGTCGCCATAGGCGGGCGATGGGCGACCTCTATTGCGCCTCTTTGGCGGGCTCGCCCTCCACTGGATCGTTGTTTCGGCACGAGAATGCCGCAAACTGGCGGCCGTTCTTGAGCAAGTTCGATAACCTACGGCCGCGATCAAGGCTGTCGCGGTCACAGGGCCGATGCCTTAGCTTTCCAAGCCGCTGACATAATTCGCTGTTGCGAAAGAACTGCCGAACCCGGCGATCATAGGATGCAATGCGTTTGTCCAATTCGGCCAACTCCGTTTGCACTTCTCGTATCAGCACCCGCACCAATTCATTGAGACATCGTCGCTGCTCCCCGTAATATCAACAACGGCCCGCGGGCATTGCTTGGTTAGAAGCCCACGAACCTGATTGATGAGCTTGACCCGATCTGCAACCAGACGGCTGCGAATGCGATGATCCGCTTGAATTGCCAATTGATCGGCTGATTCGGTGAAACAAAACGCATCGTCGGCCGGCCAGCGGCTTCGCAAATCGCGTCAGCGTCATTCCGGTCATTCTTGTTGGACTTGACGTATGGTGTCACGAACTGAGGCTGATCAGCCGAACCTCATGGCCGAGATCGGAAAGCACCTTGCCCAATAATGCGCTCCGTTCGATGCCTCCATGCCGACCAGACATCGTGGCAGATTGGCGAGGAAGCGGGCTACCGCATCGCGGCGTAGCGTTTTTGCGCACGACGACTTTCCCGTGGCAGTCGACACCGTGAACTTCGAAGACTTATTTCGCTAGATCCAGACCTATTCGAACGATCTGCATGAGATCCTCCTTCGCTGCAGTTGGCGGTCGAGATTTCACCTCGCTTGGAGGGCGGGGTCCGTACCATTGGCCTTTAGCCAAGTGCATTTTTCAGACGGCTGATCACGCGGGAACGGGTGCGGCGCAACGGATTATCGCGCCGCACCGGGCTTTCAAGGAGCTTATATAAGGGGTGTCAAGGCTGGCTCCCCTTTTTTGGTCCGTTGGTTTGCGGTATCCATTTTCTGAGCCCGATTGCATGATGCGGCTCGTTCCCCGAGCCAGATCCAGTTCTCGTGGATCTCCACCGCCAGTGCCCGAACCAGCCGCAGACAGCTCTGCTGGCTGGGGAAGATGCCGACGACCAGGGTACGCCGCTTGATCTCCTGGTTGAGCCGCTCCAGCATGTTCGTCGACTTCATGTGATTGTGATGCGGCAGCGGCAGTGCCCGTAACAGCGCTGCCAGACTGCCTCGCGCAGGACTTCCCGGATCGCTGGCCTGAGCCCGGATGGCCGTCGGAGACGACAAACTCGACGCCGGCGAGCCCGCGCTGCTTAAGCCCTGCCACCAACGCACGCCAGTTCGAATGGCTTTCCCGGCTGACGGTCGGCAGGACGTCGTGCTGCGAGATGCTCATCCGGGTTTCCAGCTCGTCCTGGAAAGCGCGACGCTTTGCACCCCGTTCGGCTTTTCCGTCGACGCGATCTGGCTCGCCGATCGGATGAGGCAGCAGTTGAATGCGTTCGAATGCCTCAATGCTCTTCACACGACTGGACAACTTTCCGACAGCCTGTTTCCGCCCGACGCGCCCGGCAGCCGCCTGCACTTTGTCCTCCAGGCGCTCGACGGCTCGCTCGGAGGTGCATCGCACCAAGAAATCGCAGCGGCCTTGTTGGGCTGGCAACGCGTCCATGCCTGCTGGACGGATCCGCGCAACACCTTCGCGATCGCATCCGCAGTACCGTCCGGCGCGGTCACCTCCTCATGGATCGTGGATATCGAGACTTCCTCGCCTGAAGGTGGTCGGAAGGGTCACCCTGGGGACCGTCAACGCGTGAACAGTTCCTTGTATCCGGTCGTAACCATCCAATTCGCCCGATCGAGATGGCTGCGAACCGCCTTTCGGGCACGGTCAGGTTCTCGCACCGGATCGATGCCGAGGACGAGCAGCGCCATCTCCTCTTCGCTGGCATCGTCGGCGGAGGCGTCGATAATCCTCAGATAGACCTTAAAATGCTGCCTGTCATAGCTCGTGAGGCTCTCCGACCAGGGGGCTTCGTCGCGCAGTGTTGAGCTTTGAGTCCCGTCGGTTCCCGTTGATTGATTCATGTCTGCCGCGAACCTCGCATGTTGATCGCTGGATTCAAGGAAGCATATCCCAAAATGGGATAATCCGGAACCGGGATTAGTCGCTGAGCCGGTCTTTACTTGACCGGTTCACCTACATGCCCAAATCGCTTCGAACTCCCCGCCACCAGCGGTTTCTGGCCCAGCTGATATCGCTGCGCAAGGCCAAAGGCCTGACCCAGGCGCAGGTGGCTGAGAAACTTGGTCGGCCGCAATCCTTCGTGGCGAAGTATGAGGGTGGAGAGCGGCGTCTCGACATCATCGAGTTTCTCGACGTAACTGCGGTGCTTGGCGCTGATCCGTGCGAGATTCTATTGAGCCTCCGGACGTAGCGGAGCCGCGCAGGCGGATCTGCCAAGAGCTTGGCTCTTAGATTGGTGTCGTAGACGGGCACGGGTAAGGGCGACGGGACGGGGGAGGCGGGAGGCGCAGGGGCTTGTGGATGGCTCGTCGCGACAGCCTGCTGTGCCAGCAGCATCAGGACGACGGCCGCTACTACTCCCCGCGCCACGTTGATTTACTTGTTACCATGATATTGCTCCTTGCTCTTCAGAAAATGGTAGACTGCTATAGTCCTGCAGTATTGATTGAGATCGACAGCGTGCGGGCGCGCATTTGCGCAAACCGTGCTCGCATTATTTGCACCCTTGCCGCAGTACTCGACCTGTACTCACTCATCCGAAGTTCGCCCTTGTCGAGCTCCCGGTCTTTTATGAAGGCTATCGGCGTGCCAGCCGATCGCGCTGCGAAGAAAATTGGTGCCCAGACTGATGAATGCGGCTTGCTCCCGATTGTCCTTGCCGTAGCCGTGCCCGCCTGCGCTGGCCTCGTAGAAGTAAGCGG
The DNA here is from genome assembly GCF_004791945.1 of Mesorhizobium sp. M3A.F.Ca.ET.175.01.1.1. Lineage (NCBI taxonomy): Bacteria > Pseudomonadati > Pseudomonadota > Alphaproteobacteria > Hyphomicrobiales > Phyllobacteriaceae > Mesorhizobium > Mesorhizobium sp. M3A.F.Ca.ET.175.01.1.1. The sequence continues at coordinate 5,879 of NZ_SRTP01000022.1, forward strand.
GATAGCCAAGGGCCTGCAGTTTTGCGGCCATCTTGCGCGCATGGCCCGGATGGACGCGGTCGTCGCGTTTCGTGGTGGCGATCAGGATAGGCGGATAGGGCTGTCCCGGCGCCGCGGCGTGATAGGCGGAGATTTCCTTCAGGAAAGCCCAATCGTCAGCCTTGTCCGGATCGCCATATTCGTCGATCCAGCTCGCGCCCGCCAAGAGCTTGGTGTAGCGACGCATGTCGATAAGCGGAATTGTGCAGAACAGAGCCCCGAAATGCTCAGGATAGCGGGTCAGCATGTTGGCGATCAGCAGGCCGCCATTTGAGCCGCCCTCGGCGGCAATCCGCCTCGGCAGGGTGATGCCCCTTCGCACGAGGTCGGCGGCAACGGCGGCGAAATCGTCATGGGCGAGACGCTTGCCCTCCCTGCGCCCGGCATCGTGCCAGCGGGTGCCGAACTCGCCGCCGCCGCGGATGTTCGCCTCCACACACGTGCCGCCGCGCTCCAGCCACAGCTTGCCCAGCGGGGAGTTGTAGTAGGGAAGGAGCGATATGCCGAACCCGCCATAAGCGGAAAGGTGAACCGGAGCATCTCCGTTCCCGTTCGCCGGACCAACCTGCGTATAGGGGATCAGCTCATGATCGATAGAGACTGCCTCGTGGCGCGTGACCACCAGTCCAGATGCATCGAAATTCTCCGGGCTGCGCTTCACCCGCGCGGATTTCCCGCATCTCGCCAGAAATTGTAAAGGTATTGACCGCGGCGCGCGATCAGGGGAATCCTGTCGAAACGGTCGAACATCACTGTAAGCGCCGCCCGGTCGCGCTCGAACTGCGTTCCACCGAAATGCTTCAGGGTCTTTGCCGACTGGCTGGCGGTCCACGCAAGTGCACGTTCGCGTTCTACATCTTCAAACCAGAGATGGGGGTCATCGTCGGGTGCATTCATTGTAGGGCGGAAATCGAATTCGGTCATGTCCGGACGACCTGAGGAATGAAAGTCGAATGGCTTCCGTTTGCTCGGGATTGTCCGGTGTTTGCGGGGGCGCCCGCATGTCCAAAAAGCGTGTTCATGGATGAGTTCTTCCCGGTGCGGCGTCGCAGTGCTTTTGCGCATAGGACTGCAATCGTCGTGGCAACTGGGAAAAACGTTAATGAACAATGCGATCGTTCTGGAAGCGTTGTGTCACATGTCCGACATCGTCGAGAATCCGACACCGAGTGCTCCTCCTAATCACCGGATGAACCTCCGGCGCCAGTCGGTGACACCATGCAGAACTCGAGCAGTGAAGCTCATTGGTGAACTTGGTTGACGCCCAACATCTTCGCTCTGGAGCGCTTCACGCATACGGATTCATGGCAGACACCATGCGATCGCATGCGACTGGTCCCTATGGCAACTTGAGCTGATGTCGGGCCGCAGTCGATATGCTCTATGAGGGTTCAGGAGAGGGGGAGCTCGGGCTCGGCGTAGTATCTCGGCCAGACGGCCATGGCCGGCGATGTCTTGCTGACGCCGCGCATTGGCATGCCCGCAAACAATGGGCAGTGCGGGGCAAGTCTGCTTGGAACAATGGGCTGCAGCAGGCGCCAGTGGGGCCCGGCCGCGCTCCATCTCCATACCCCTCGCAAAAAGCCCTGCGTGAGCACCATCCAAAGAAGCGGTTGCACTGCGTCGCCGCGTTTGCGCCCACTGAACTACGGCTTAACCTGTACAACTATACAGCCTGCCATAGCGCGGAACTTGGCCTCCAATGGCGAAACTTTTCCCCCGAGGAGACCCAGATGACTGACCTTATAGCCCGCGCCACGACAACTTGCCCACAAGCATCGTGCAATCCACCGCCACGCCACTACGTCTCCAAGGAACGCCCTGAACTGGACGCAGGAGCCGATCACCGATACGAAACGAATACCCTTGGCGTGCTCAGGCCGCGCTGGCTGTCGCTGCGCGGGTTCGACGGTGTTCTGGCTGTTTGCGCGCGCCTTCTGCCCTCCAAGGTGCCAATGGCGCACGCTTCGACGAAATGCCTCCATCGAGGTCTGGTGGCTCCGGCGCCGGTGCTTTGCCAGGAGGCATGACGTTTCGACGTTCGTGGGGGCGGGCAGGGGGGCACAGTCATGCCTGCAGTTCTCGTGACTGGCGCGGTCGAGGCTGATTGGCGGGATGAAAGATCATACGACTACACCACTGGTATGACGCCGCGCGAATGGGCTTGGGAGTTTTTGCGCCGCAATCCAGCATTCCAGCGTGATGTGACGGCTGCAAGCCAGCAGGCCAATAGCTGGTCTTACCAACCCTTGCTTGACGTGGTCGCGTCGGCCGGCGACCTGTCACGCTGGGGTGTTCTGTTTCGCCGAGTCTTATGGGCGAAATTCGATCGTTTTCTGGTCTCCGCTCTGGTGCGTCCATGTGTTGCCAGTCATTGCAGAACATCTGCCAGCATCGTCGGAGACAACGCCGTACCAACTCTTGGCATTGCCATGTCGTGCGACGGTCCTGCTGGCGCCCGACAAGGGCCAACATGTTCTTCTTCGCAATGCTGAGCATACGCTCCAGCTCGCCGTCTCTGGCGCGGATATCTTGCACCCTGTCTGTCTCCGAACCGAGGCGATCTGGCCCGCGAAGCTTTTGAGGCACCGCCTGAGGGCGCTCGAGTGCCTCAATGCTCTAAGTGTGGGTCAACGTCTGCCTGCCCGCTTGTTTCCGCGGGAAAAACGCGGTCCCCGTCTAAACTTCGTTCTTCGTGCGCTCGACGGATCGCTTGCCGGGGCCTCACATCGCGAGCTCGCCGAAGCGCTGATTGGTCAACGCCGCGTCGATGCCGACTGGAGGGATCCTCGCGACCATCTGCGCGACCGCATTCGCCGCGCCGTCTCTCGTGGCCGCGCCCTTATGAATGGCGGATACAGAGATCTCCTCACTTGAAAAGTAACCGTCCGCCCTGTGCGTCAGCCGTCGAACAGTTCGGAACTAGTACTTGGTCGCATCAGCTCGCCAGGTCGACACGGCTGCGAAGCGTCCTGCGGGTGCGCTCTGGTTCAGGCGTCGGTCGATGCCGATGCACGTTCGGCATTGTCCGATAGCCGACAATGTCGAGTACGCAACGTAAGGGAAGCTGACTATCGGGCGTTTCAAATGCTTTTTGCCTTGGCACGGTACATGCACGCTTCTTCACGCCCCGCCTGCGCTTCAGGAGCTACGAGGAGATGAACGCCTGGCTGCTCGACAAATGCGTCGCCTGGGCCAAGGCTCACCGCCATGTCGACCAGCCCGAGCGCACGATCTGGGATGTGTTCGAGGAAGAGCGCGGCAGACTGGTCGAGTATCGTAGCCCCTTCGATGGCTTCCACACGGTTCCCGCCTCGGTGTCGAAGACCTGCACCGTGCGCTTCGACAACAACAAATACTCGGTGCTGTCGACCGCCGTCGGCCGCCCGGTCGAGATCCAGGCCTATGCCGACCGCATCGTCATCCGTCAGGACGGGGTGATTGTGGGCGAGCATGTCCGCTCGTTCGGCCGCGGGCAGACGCTCTACGACCCATGGCACTACGTTCCCGTGCTGGCTCGTAAGCCCGGCGCCTTGCGCAACGGCGCGCCATTCCAGGGCTGGGAGCTGCCGCCGGCGATGGAGCGGGTGCGGCGCAGGCTGAAGGCTGCCGATGACGGCGATCGGCAGATGGTAGCGATCCTGACGGCGGTGCTGTCCGATGGTCTCGACGCCGTCGAGTCCGCCTGCCAGCAGGCGCTCGCCGAGAACGTCTGCTCGTCGGCCGTCATCCTCAATATCGTGGCCCGCCGGCGTGATCCGGCACCGGCCGTGACCATCCTCACATCCGACGCGCTGCGTCTGCGCCATGAGCCGCAGGCCGACTGCGCCCGCTACGACAGCCTCAGGAGGGCAAGCTGATGGAACGCACCGAGATACTGGACCTGATGGGGACGCTGAAGCTCTCTGGCATGCGCAGCGCCTATGACGAGATCATGGCCACCGCCATAAAGCGTCAGCACGAGCCGCCCAGGATCGTCGGCGACCTGCTGTCGGCCGAGATCACCGAGAAGCAGGCCCGTTCGATCAAATACCAGCTCACCGTCGCCAAGCTGCCGCTCGCCAAGGACATCGACGACTTCGACTTCGCCGACACGCCGGTCAACGAGGCCCTGGTCCGCGATCTCGCCACCGGCGCCTTCGTCGCGGACCAGCGCAACGCTGTTCTCATCGGCGGCACCGGAACCGGCAAATCGCATCTCGCCATCGCGATTGCCCGGGCGCTCATCGGTAACGGAGCTCGCGGGCGCTTCTTCAACGTCGTCGACCTGGTCAACCGGCTCGAGACCGAGCATCGCGCCGGCAAGCAGGGGCACATCGCCGACTACCTGACCCGGCTCGACTTCGCAGTGCTCGACGAGCTCGGGTATCTCCCCTTCGCCCAGGCCGGCGGCCAACTGCTCTTCCACCTCATCAGCCGGCTCTACGAACGGACCTCGATCATCGTCACCACGAACCTCGCCTTCGGTGAATGGCCGGCCGTCTTCGGCGACGCCAAGATGACGACCGCCTTGCTCGACCGGCTCACCCATCACTGCGAGATCATCGAGACCGGCAACGAATCCTGGCGCTTCAAGAACCGCTCTCAAAAGCTAAAGCCGCCAGAGCCCAATCAGCCGCGCCCGACCGGGCTGCACCACCCAGACCAGTTCCACCCGGTCGGGCGCTCACCGCAGCGCTCTACATCAGGGGGTCAAAATTGGATGCCGAGCGGGGTCAACTTTGGATGCCGTTTGACAAGAGGTGTATTGACTCGGCACGAGCCCAAGCCAGGCCGCAAAGTCTCGCCCGCGTTTGAAGCTCTCCATCGGCGGAGCAAAGCCGCTGATCGCCAACGCAGTCTGGGGCCCGACACCAGACATTGTCTGGATTCGCCGCGCTGTATCAGTCGCCAGGGAAAAGGGCTTTGGCCTTTGCCATTTTGACCTCGATCCGGGCCGTCTTTTCAGCAATCTGTTCGAGCAGATCAAAGCATTTCTCGCGCACCAGGGCTGGCAGGTCACTGTTCGGCTCCTCAAGGAGACTTTCAATCCGCTTGATGTGGGCGATCCCTTTCGGATGACGTGGCCATATTCGTACAGTACCGAACGCAAGCATTCACAAGCACGATGCGCTGATGGAGGAGGCGCTCCCGAGCTCGGAACAACACAGCGCATGCCTGCTGATCTTCCGACTTCGGCTGTACAAAACGCATCTCCGGGCGCTGTGGTGCAACGACGATTACTTCAGCATCGGCAGCATCGTTTTTCTACCGTTTGACAAAGGGCCGCACATATTGAGGTGCGATCAGCTTCACTGGTGGCCAAATTTGACCATTCTCGGGCCCAGTAGCTCGCGCTGCCGCCTGCTTCCATCACAACCACGGCAGGCGGCTGGCTTGCCATGAACTGCCGGAACCGTGACCTCGTCAGCTTCTTACGGAAACTGAGATGCCCCGTCATTGTCGCGCCGTGAAGTTGGAAAACGTTCTTTGCCAGATCCACCCCGATCATAGTACCCTTCATTTGCCGTTCTCTCCTTTTCGTGGCGTTGAACACCACGATCTTGGCACATTGCGATGCCGTCTGGGGGAGGGCGGCAATCATCCATCTTCTGATGTTTGGCTTCTGATGTTTGGCGAACGGCTTCACATGAACGGATGGGAGCACGGCGAATTTAACGACCGAGCTTCGCGGTCCCCCAATAATGCGCGGTCACGCACCCCTCGACGCAACGATGCACCTCGGCAGCTCCCCCCGCGCGACCGTAAAGCGGCGATTTACCACCTCACAACAGCCAATTGCGGGACTTATGCGCAGACGGCGCGAAAACGCCGAGTTCCTGCGACGATGGTGCGATTATTCGAGCAACCCGGTCCACCGGGGCTGCTATATGTCACCGTGCGAGCCATTGGCCTACAAGGACGCAGACTGGGAAATCACTTAAAGCAGCCAGATTGCTGAGGCGAATGTCCCGGAAAACTGCCGGTGATCGACGGAAGGGTTCGCCGGACAGCTTTGGCACTGGTCCTTACGAGAGGTTGTAAGGGGTGAGTGTGCAAAGATTAGTCTGGTGTCCATGCACGGCATCAATGATTAAAGATGGATGCGAAGACGGATATCTCAACAAGCATGTGGGGTAGATCGTCCCCAGACCTATTCAAAAGAAGAGCTGCTGATGACTTCGCGGTGCGGCCGATGCAGAGCGTGCTGCCTTTGGTGAACGATGTCTCGGGCACAACAATGGACAGACGAAAACATGGATAGATCGAATGCTCGTGCGCTGCATTTGCACACCATTGACTCGTTAGTTGCCGATTTAATCGTAGGCACGCCAGTTCTCATTGAGGGCGGGCACACCTTTTCTCTGCCTGATGCTGCAACGCGTAGCGCCTTGGGATGGTACCAAAATCGTGGCCCTGCGGCTTGGACCGCTGATGTCCGCTCTCCGCATGCGGAAGAACTCGTAGACGCGATTTCCCAACCGCCACCTGCTGTAAAGGCCTTGCCCTCGCGGCCCGCGAACGCGAACAACAGGCGACTTCGGCTGAAGAGGGTGGAGGCCCACCGGTTCGCCGGCCTGCATAAGTTTGGGACACCGGATGCGGCCCCGGAGAATTATGTCCACGAGTTCTCGTGCCCAATCACGCTCTTCGAAGGGCGGAACGGATCCGGCAAGACCTCGCTACTCAATGCCGTCATCTGGACGCTCACAGGTCAGATGCTTCGGCCCCAGCGCGAACCTGAAAGCCCGGAGGACTTCGATTGCTGGATAGGCAATGCGGAGGACGAGCGAACAACGCACAAATTGTCGTCACTGACACCAATGCCATTCTTGGATCAGTACCGACCCGACAAGGACTGGGTTCCAGCTGATACCTGGGTTGAACTGACCTTCGTTGAAGATGGCGGCGTGAAGCTTCCCCCCATCCGCCGCAGCATGACGCGCTCGCTTCAGGGCAAGCTGAAGGAGTTGCCGCCAGATCTAACCCCGCTCGGGGTCGATCCCATCGCACTTCGCATCGGCACCGTGATGCCGGGCTTACTCCCGCTCATTCAGTTGGGATCTGAGTCGGAACTCGGACGCGCAGTGTCCGAGCTTACAGGGTTGTCAGCGCTCGTGGACCTTGCTGCACATTCGCGTCGCGCGAAAACCAAAATCGACAAAGATCTCATCAAGGCCAAGCGCGGCGAACGCGATAAGGCGGACGCCGATTACAACATTGCCAAAGGCGACCTCGAAAAGATCTTGCGGACGCATGCTATGCTGGAGCCGCCGACGCCGGTGCCAATCCCGTCGGACGACAAGGCCATTGAGGAAAAGCTTAAGACCATCAAGACGAACTTCGATGACGCAAAGGCATGCGCGTTTGAGTCCGCGAAAGAGATCCTTGGCGGGCGTTTTGACCCCGCCGATGCAAAACTGCGTTCGGACCTCGAAGAGAATATCAGTCGGGCGCTCGAGCGTGTCAGCCAGCCTCAAACGTTGAAGTCGATCGCACGGCTCGCCGACCTCCGCAAACTGACGCCGGACGAGCTTGGCGACGCCGAAAACAGGCTAAATGCCATTCTGACGGAAGCACGCACCCTGCAGGAGCTGGCGCAAAATCCATCGAGCGCAGCGCGCACGCGCTTGTATGCACGGATCAAGGCCTGGATGGCCGATCATCCGGACCCAGCACGCGACCAAAACCGGTGCGTCGTCTGTGGTGGCGATCATTCCCATGCCGCTGACCCTGTTACGGGCCAACCGGTCAAACAGCACCTAGCCGGGTCTGCCTCCGATGCTGACCTCTTGTCGCAAACCCTGGCCCATTGGGCGGCAAATGCCCATGGCGATCTGTTGCGCTCGTTACCCGAGGCGCTTCGCACTGAGTTGGTCGCCGACTTGCCGTCGCATCCGTGCGACCTTCTGCGAAAAGCGCTTGTCGACGAGGCTTTTTCGTTCGCACCGTTCGCAGGCATTCTTGGCGAATTGAAATCCCCAACGGCCTTAAGCCTCGATGCCGTATTCCAGAACCGCGCGGAGTTGGATGATCCCCTTGCCATCTCGTTGCCAGCAGGGTGTAGCGACCTTCAACTAGCCTTGGAGCGCCTTAACCGAGCAATCCGCTTTGCCCATTGGCGCCAAAACAACGATGCCTTGGCAAAGGATGTCCTGACCCGCGTGCTCGGGCGCAAGCCCAAGGAAGGGGAGCATACAGAGAAACTGACCCTCACGGGGAAGCTGTTGGAACTCCAAAGCATCGTCAAAGCAGCCGAGCCGATCTCGGACGCGTTGACCCAGTGTGCGCGGCTTTCAAAGCACTTGGCGACGCGCCGGGCGGCTGAAGCCCGGCTTGGCAACTACGCGACGGCAAGCACGGCGCTCGGTCAACTAGCCGATTTGGGGACGCTGGCTGACCAGCAAGTCGACCAGCTTCGCAAAATTCTTCGAACGGATGCCGCCGCTTGGCGTGATCTCATCTATCTCGGCGCATTTCCCGATACGGCTCACCAACTCGTCGATACCGGTATGGGCCGCAAAGGGGAATTGGACCTCGTAGTCCAAACAGGAGGCGTCGCGGCCCCAGCCCAACATGTCACGAACGCGTCGGCCCTGCGAGCGAGTTTGGTCGCGTTCTTTTTCGCCTTCTGGCAGCACGTGCTGAAGGAGCGCGGTGGCTTGACTACCCTGGTGCTTGACGATCCTCAGGAGCTGCTTGACGATGAAAACCGGGAGCGGCTGGCGGCCGCGCTCGGAAAATTGGCGAGTGGTGGCGCGCAGGTGATCGTTACGTCTTATGATCCTCGCTTCAGCGGCCGGGTTGCCAAAATCCAGCTTCCGGGCGGAGTTGAGCATCTTGCCGTGCACCCCGCGACACGGTTGCAGCCCCGTCTCAGGACGATCGTGCCCCATTCCGTCCTGCTTGAGCGCAAGAAGCGCTTCGATGCCGACCCAAATGAAGAAGAGCCCGCACGCGATTTCGCCGATGGATGTCGCGTGTTCCTCGAGGCGCAGCTTGGTGACATGTTCGACGATCCGGCCCATTCATCCTGGGCCAAGGCGGCACCGAATCCCACGCTCGCCGATTTCGTGCAGCGAATGCGCCCCTTGGTACGGGCCGGGTCGGCCGGGATGTTCGGCGCAGACATTTTCAGGCGGTTCGCTGAACACCCTGCGCTGGGTGACAACTCCCCGGTGGTGGCCTTGATGAACAAGGCCCACCACGGGCGTCGCCAAGACATCACGGCTGGTGAGGTCGCGCAATGCGCTGGCCAATTGGCTGATCTGATCAAGCTTGCGGAGGACATTCGTGAAGAATGCTATCGCTGGCGCCGGCGGGACTTGCCAGCAGCGAAGCAGAAGCTTGCGGCGCCGGCCGCGATCGACTTCACCTCGCTCGCTGCACCGCGGGTCGTCATCTGTCCCGATTTGGCGGCCTTTACTAGGCACCGGGCGGGTGCGGAAACCCAGGACCAGCCGGAAATTCTCGAGCCCTGCGTTCTTGAGAGCTGCGTTGCATACTATCTCAGGCGAGCCAACTTTGGTTTTGCGGCACCCCCTGGCAGCCTCGCTATCGTCAAATCCATACCCACGTTAAGCGCGGACCGGCGGCTGGTGATCGCTCGGCACGGCAAGGACGTTTACGCGCGCCGGTTAGTTCGCAACGCAAAAGGTGGCGGATTAATCGCCCTCACCGCCGAGACGCCGGACCCGCGCATCCGCAATCCAAAAAGCGTCTTTCTTCCCGAGGATGAAACGGCAATTCACCAAGTTGTCGGGATCATTTTCGACCACACGGTGAGGGTCGATCATGGCCCGGAAGAGGCCGTGGCAGTCGACGCCAACAGGGAGTTGCAGCGGATCGCAATCGCCTTCCGCGTGGTCGATGAAAGTGCCGTGCCGCTCGCTCTTGATAAGCAAGTTGTCCTCGGAGGAGACCACATCCAACTCGACACCCTCGGGCATCACCAGGATGCGCTCGTCGCCCTTTGCCTTGATGACGGATCCAGCATTTTCAAGCGGGTGGGCACGGCGCTTCCGGGCGATCTTTCCCATTTCAGGCTGTTCGAGAGCATAGGCGGGATGGGATCGTCACAGGTCCTTTCCGTGGGAAAGGCTGCAAATGGGGTTCCGACGGTCATTGGCGCCCGGAAAATCGTCGGTGTGCTTTACAACGTCTAGCCGCAATCGACATCTGATCCCACGATTGTACGTTCAATGACGCAGGTCGTGTCGCGTCAAAGATCTTCTCGCCGCGCAGACGGCGCACGACGGCGCAGGCTGAGCCGGTCTGGCGGAAGGTATCGAACAGGAGCCGCACCGTGTCCTGGATCTGTCGGTCGGGATCGAGCACGACCCGCGCGTCAGGGGTGTAGACCAACCCGATCGGCAACGGCATCTCGAGCTCGCCGCGGCGCGCCTTGTTGAGAATGCCGCGTTGCAGCCGCGACTTCAGAATGTGCAGCTCGGCCTCGCTCATCGTGCCCTTCAGCCCGAGCAGCATGCGATCGTTGAAATAGGCCGGATCGTAGACGCCGTCCTCGTCCATGATGAGCGTACGCGACAGAGCGGCCAGCTCAAGGAGACGGTGCCAGTCGGCATTGTTGCGTGTTAGGCGCGACACTTCCAGCCCCAGCACGATCCCTGCATGCCCCATCGCCACTTCGGTCACCAGGTGCTGGAAGCCGTCGCGGTCCTGCGACTGCGCGCCGGAGAGGCCCAGGTCGCTATCGATGACGTGGACACGTTCGATCGGCCAGCCCAGCGCCACTGCGCGATCGCGCAAGGCGTATTGCCGCTTGGTGCTCTCGGTGTTCTCGAACACCTGACGAAGAGAGGACTGACGCACGTAGAGGAATGCATCACGCCGCAGATGGTCGGCGTCAACCTTCATGGCGATGTCAGTAGACATGATTGCCTCGGGTCTCTGCTGCCAGCACATGTTGGCGAGCATGTGCACGAGCTAGCGATCGTGCACTGCAGCCGAAGCCGTGGGCGGTGGTTCCGGCCGCCGATGCATCGGCGGGGAAGGCTGAGGAGCCGCGATCAGCACCGCCAGCCCTTGCCAAAAGCCATGAAAAACGATGGCGCCGATGTCCTTGACGCAGGCCTGACCGCACAGGAAACGCCTGCATGCGGGGCATAATTAGGTTTACATATGCGGCATAAATTGCCTGACACGCATTCAGCCGCCATGGCTGCGCTCGATCTGCTCGATCAACGCCGCCAGGGTTGCCAGGTCATCTGGACGCATGAACGACCTACCCGCCGAGACCTGAATGAAAACATCGGGTGCGGCGACGTCCGTCCATGACGCAAGCAGTGAGCGAAGCCGTCCCTCCGCGTCGTAGAACATGACGCGGTCCTCGCCCCAGTTCTGCTTGCGTGTCGACAGCACGAAGCGCTGGCCGCGCCACGGATGGAACGGGTGAGTGATCTCGAACTCTATACGCGCTTGAGTGTCAGCACGAACTGCAGTCCTGAACTTGAAAGAATGGCAAGGCCGAACGCTTCATCCAGACCAGCCTGCGCGAATGGGCTTACGCGCGAGCCTACAACAGCTCTCAACACGGACGAACTGCTGCATTGGCTTCATCGGTACAATTGGCACAGGCCTAACGGCAGCCTAGGATCAAAACCACCCATCAGTCGTATCGGCTTAGATCGGGACAACCTACTGAGGCTCCACAGCTAGCTCTCGCTTCGGGTCATTCTCCTCGTTCCGGTCCTCCGGATGCGGTGCGGCTCAGACGGCGGGCCCGTTCCTGTCATGACTCGCCGCCGCACCGCTTCCTGGGAAGCAGCCATTGGCGAGCGGAGGACAAAACGATGAGACAGCGAAGCGCTGGGCCATCCGCGCCGACTGGAAGTCCTCGCGATCATCTTCGAGCGCATTCGCGCTGTGGTGATGCGTCGATGCATGGTGGTTACGCGACTTCGTTGCTTGAAGCGAAGCGACCGCACCGCCCATTTCGTCAACTGGCGAACAAATCCTTGTAGCCGCTCGTCACCACCCAGTTTGCACGGTCGAGATGACTGCGAAGAACGTTCCGTGCGCGCTCCGGTTCGCGTGCCGGATCAATGCCGAGGATCACATGGGCCATTTCCTCTTCAGTGGCGTTGTCGGCTGAGGCGTCCAGGAGCCTCATATAGGTCGTAAAGTGGTCCTTGTCGTAGGCTGTAATGCGGTCCGACCAGGGGACCTCGTCGGCAAACGGCGTGTTCGATTTGGGCTGTAACATCGCTAATTCTATCTCCGGCCAATGGACCCGCGAAGCCCTCTGCCTGCTAAATGTGGATTACATATTATAGTTGATAAACTCAAGCCGCCTGATCCGCTGGCTTGCGTGCATGGATATGCGCAAGTTGGTTGGACGGAATGTGCAGAGGATCAGGCAAAGGAAGCGTCTGACGCAGGAGCAGCTTGCGGAGATTTCCGGGTTCAGTCAGCAATACATCAGCGGCTTGGAGAAAGGCCGAAGAAATCCGACAATTATCACGATCTATGAACTGGCATTGGCCCTCGGCGTTAGCCACATGGATCTGGTTCGGCCCGACAAACAGGCCTGATACACCCGCCCTCCAAGTAGCTGGCGGCCTGATGGCGTGCGCCGGGTGCTCGTGAACCCACGCTTTTCTTAGGGCCCCCCGGCAGCCCCTGCCATTTGGCTCGCCCTGGCGCGGCGCACCCTATTGGACAGTCGGCCGCTGCGGTTTTTGTCAGCCTTTCCTGGGGCGTGGGGGTTGGTCGGCATTGCCTTTTAGGCCCGCCGCGGCCTCCCGCAACCTTCGCTCTCGCTTCAGGTCCTTCTCTTGGCTACGGTCCTTCGGATGCGGTCCGCCTCTTTCAGCGGGCCTAATCGCTTTCTGCCGCCCACCCCACGGGGACAGGCACGCGAGACTAGTATGGAGCGTTGCGGTTAGCGCACGAACAGCAAAGGAACTGAAAAAAACAGGCAACTGTCGCAGCATGGCTGAACCAGCCATCGTGTCGGCATCTAGGAGCCGCGTGTTCGCCTTGCGCTGACACGAAGCTCAGACATGACGTCCGGGAGACGATGCTGGCAAATAGTCTGGCTGAAGCATTCCACCCACAATACCAAAGCCCGTCCCGATCCAAAGCGCTTCTAAGCACTCGATCTCAGGCGCGAGGCAGGCTGGCCAGTGCACCTTCTTGGTCCGCCGGAAGAGAGCCCCGCCCTCTCGACAATGGCTTCATGAGGTCTCGCCCTGCAGTGTCGACCGTAAAAAAGGGCGCGCGAGGCGCCCTTAATTTTAAACCGGCAGTCGGGAAGCAGACTTCACTCTGATATTCAAAAGCGGTAAGTGACACCTGCGCCTATCAGCCAGGGATCGAGCTCCGCCTTCCCCGTCAGCTTTGCGCCGGCCACCGTGACGTCGAAGTCCGGCCTCAGGAAAAGCTTCTTCACGTCGAAGTTGAGGCCCCAGTGCTGGTCCACCATGTAGTCGAATCCGACCTGCAGCGCCGTGCCGAACGTGTTCTTCACCTTGAGAGCGTCAGCGCTGCCAGTGTCCTGGTTATAGAAGATCGTGTAGTTCACGCCGGCGCCGATATAAGGCTTGAACGCGCCGAGATCGGTAAAATGGTACTGCAATGTCAGCGTGGGCGGGAGCAGCCAAACTTTGCCGATGTTGCCCGCCGAGCGGATCGTTCCCTGACCTTCGATGTTAGCATGGGTGGTGCCGAGTATGAGTTCGGCGGCGATATTGTCGGTGAAGAAATACGAGATATCGAGTTCCGGCGTCACCGTGTCCGAATAGGAAAGACCGGAGCCGGGAAGCGTATCAACGTAGCCCAGATCTTTCGTAACGACGCCCAACGCCCGCAGGCGGACCTGCCAAGGGCTTGGCGCTTCGGTGACCGAGGCTCCCGTCTCCGCCAGGACGGTCTCTGCTTGCGCAGGCTCCGCGGCGACGGCCTGCTGTCCCACCATGATTAGGGCCACCGCCGCTGCTATTGCCCGCGCTACGCCCATTCGCGTTCTCGCCATGAAATTCACTCCTTGATGTTCAGAAAGGATGCACTGCACTATTTCGTCTCCTGCTCGAATGAATTGTTGATGGACCTCAAATGCCCCTCTTGCGTTGCAACGCGTTCCGCCGTCTCCGGAGGGTGATCGTTGAAGCCGATTGCGCTGCGGAGAAAATTGGTGCCTAGACTGATGAATGCGGCTTGCTCCCGATTGTCCTCGCCGCAGCCGTGCCCGCCTGCGCTGGCCTCGTAGAAGTAAGCGGGATAGCCAAGAGCCTGCAGTTTTGCGGCCATCTTGCGCGCATGGCCCGGATGGACGCGGTCGTCGCGTTTCGTGGTGGCGATCAGGATAGGCGGATAGGGCTGTCCCGGCGCTGCGGCGTGATAGGCGGAGATTTCCTTCAGGAAAGCCCAATCGTGAACCTTGTCCGGATCGCCATATTCGTCGATCCAGCTCGCGCCCGCCAAGAGCTTGGTGTAGCGACGCATGTCGATAAGCGGTGCTGTGCAGAACAGAGCCCCGAAATGCTCAGGATAGCGGGTCAGCATGTTTGCGATCAGCAGGCCGCCATTTGAGCCACCCTCGGCGGCAATCCGCCTCGGCAGGGTGATGCCCCTTCGCACGAGGTCGGAGGCAACGGCGGCGAAATCGTCGTGGGCGAGACGCTTGCCCTCCCTGCGCCCGGCTTCGTGCCAGCGGGTGCCGAACTCGCCGCCGCCGCGGATGTTCGCCTCGACACACGTGCCGCCGCGCTCGAGCCACAGCTTGCCCAGCGGGGAGTTGTAGTAGGGCAGGAATGATACGCCGAACCCGCCATAAGCGGAAAGGTGAATCGGAGCATCTCCGTTCCCGTTCGCCGGACCAACCTGCGTATAGGGGATCAGCTCATGATCGATAGAGACTGCCTCGTGGCGCGTGACCACCAGTCCGGATGCATCGAAATTCTCCGGGCTGCGCTTCAGGATTGCTGAAGCGCTGAGAGACGGCGCGGCATTCAGATCGAACAGCAAGAGCTGCGGCGGCGTGATCGGATCCTGAGCACAGATCAGGACCTCTCCATTGGTCTCGTGAACTGCCGCATCGAATGACCAGACGTCGACAGTACCTTCGGCGGGCAGGGTGTTCAGGACTCGGCGCGTCCATTCCTGGTGGCCGGGAGTGAACATCTCGAAACGCGGTGCGAGATTGACGAGGTAAGAGATAATGAGCTTCCCGTCATTCCAGAAGAATGACTGCATGGAGCGCCTTTCCCCTGGTTGAAACAGGGTCTCAAAAAGGCGTCCGCCGGCGAGGAAAGTGGAAAGCGAGATGACGATCAGCGCGTCGGCGGGATGGGTGGTGCCTCCCACCGTCCAGGGCTTGCGCGGCCTTACCGCCAGCCAGTCGCCGAAGACCCGCCACGACGCGTCGCGAGGAAGATCGATCTGCCTCCTCGGCCCGCTCCTATCGCCGATCCAGCTGATCTTCTCGAAGAAGGCCGGCTGCTCGATGAACCAAAGGCGCTCGCTGCGGCCGGTGCGGTCCGAATGACCAGACACTTGGAAGCTTTCGAACCCGGCCTCGAAGATTGCCGGCGTGGTGAGGGGATCCGCGTCACGCTTCCACAGTCGAACTGTGCGCGCATAGCCGGAGCGGGTGGCCATGCCATTACCAAGCGCACTGGAAAGCAGAAGCGTGTCAGGGTCCAGCCAATTAACGTAGCCTTTGGCCTCGGGGAGGTTGAAGCCGTCGGCGACAAAGCTCAGAGAAATCAGGTCGAATTCGCGATGCACGACCGCGTCGCTGCCGCCGCGCGACAGGCGCAGAACGGCTCTTTCCCGTCTCTCCGGCTCGATGGACGCGCCGTCCCAGATCCAGTCCTCTCCGTCGCTAGCCGCGAGAGCATCCAGATCGAGCAGTAGCTCCCATTGGGGATCCGCCTTCATGTAGGCGGCAAGGGTGGTCCGGCGCCACAGTCCGCGTGGATTACCGTCATCTCGCCAGTAATTGTAGAGGTACTGACTACGGCGCGCGATCAGGGGAAGATTGTCGCGATTGTCGAAAATGGCTGTCAGAGCCGCGCGGTCGCGCTCGAACTGCGTTCCACCGAAGTGCTTCAGAGTCCTTGCCGATTGGCCGGCGGCCCAGGCAAGTGCCCGCTCGCCCTCTACATCTTCAAGCCAGACATAGGGATCGTCGTCGGGAGCATCAAGCGTTGGACGGACATCAAATGCGTTCATGTCCGGACAGCCTTCAGAAAGAAGGGATAGAGGCTTCCGTCGGCTCGGGAACGCTCAGTGTCGGTAGCGGCGCCCACATGTTCGAAAAGCGTGATCATTGATGAGTTCTTCCAGTCGGTGCGGCATCGCAGTGCTTTTGCGCATAGGGCCGCAACCTTCGTGCCAACTGGGAAAATCGTTTCGGAACAATGCGATCGCTCTGGAAGCGTTGTGTCACATGTCCGACATCGTCGAGAATCCGACAACGAGTGCTCCTCCTAATCACCGGATCAACCTCCGGCGCCAGTCGTGGACACTGTGCAGAACTCGAGAAGTGAAGCTCATTGGAGTGAACCTGGTTGACGCCCAACATCTTCGCTCTGGAGCGCTTCACGCACACGGATTCATGGCAGACACCATGATGCGATCGATGCTGTTAGAGACCAAGCTGGCTGCGCCTGTGAGTTTCAGCCGCCAGCTGGAAGCAGCGGAGTTCTGAGGAGAAGGGTGGGGGGCCCAAGCCCTGCCGCAATCTTGGCCTGCACCGTCCCCTTGATTGTTGTGGGTCAACGTCTGCCTGCCCGCTGAATTTGGCACGCCTTACACCTACGTCACGACCAAGACCTTCCTGTTGCACTTCGGCCTCGACACACTGCGGGATTTGCCCGATTTCGAGGCGATTGAGGTTGCCGCGCTGCTCAGCAAGGAGAAGCTGCTGGCGGGCGATACTCCCATCGGGCTGGTGAGTGGTGGAGGAGGTGAGGAGCGACACTCCAAGGCCAGGACGGGCTAGCGCAGCAGATACATGGAAGTAATCGCTTGATATGAGCGGTTGAGAGTCGAATCAGGGAACTATGCGATCACTATCGATAAGAGGTGGCAATATCGATCGTGATTGTATCGGGCCACTCTACGGCGAAGGAGGCGGCAACTTGTGTCTCCGACCCGAAACGATTACCTTGCGGCCATTATGAGCAAGCATTTGGCATCCGTCTTGACGACGTGAACGCGCCCTGCAGCGTACAGCTGGACGACGCGGCGCTGGCCGATTGCTTTGCGGATCTCGATTTGGCCAAGCAGCATCCCGCTCATGTCAGCGCCTTTCTCGGCGAGGTCCCTCTCGCCCAGCAAGTCGAGTTCGCAACCGCGCACCACATTCGCGGTCGACGAGATGAAGGCTTTTGCCGCCAAGTTCTCTGCCTGGTCCGGCGAAAGCTATCCGCTCGCCGCATAATGGCTGGACATGATAGCCGACGCCCGTCCCGAATGGCGGCGGCTTTTTCGTATTATATCGACCTGATCGACAAGATGCGGCGGAACAGGGGTCCACGTGCGATGCGGCCAAAGCGGATCCAGCTCTCGAGCGCGACTACGGGGTAGGTGTGGTCGCTGGAGCCGCGGCCGACCTCGACCTCGCGCCAGCCGGTCTTGCCGCGCAGGGTGACCAGCAGCCCTTGCCGTCAAAAATCTCGATCCAGCTGGCGCCATCGCTGTTGTCGTCGCGCATGACGTCGAGACCGACGATCTCGGAGCGCCGCAGGCCGCCGCCACAGCCCAGGAGCAAAATAGCGCGGTCGCGCAGGCCCTGAGGTCGTGGCCGAGCGTGGCGATCATCGCCAGCAGATCGTCGCCAGGACCGCCTCTTTCTGCCGCGGTGGCTTTGCGTGCTTGCGGCGAATGCCGGCAAGAACCTTATAGATATGCCGCTCCGCGCGGTCCAACGGCCGGCCGCGCTGGGTAAAGTTCCAGGCGAGGCCGGAAAGCCGCCGCTCGATGGTCGCAAACTAAAGGGCAGGGGCGCCACGCTTCGGATCGCCGGCGGCGGTGCCCGAGGCACAGGCGCTGATATTGAGCCTGATCACCTTCGAGCCCGGAGGCAGGGGATCGAAGCCAGCGCGCCGGCACCAGGAGGAAAAATGCCGCCAATCCTTGGGGTAGGCGTCGCGCGTGTTCTCCGAGGTGGCGTTGTAGCCCCTCGCGGTCTCGACCAGTTCCTGGACATGCGCCGGGACTCTTTGAGCCGGGTCTCCATCTCCTTGTAGAGCTTGTCAAGCTCGCCATCGACTGGCTTCAGGTCGTCGATTGAACATTGCGTCATCATAGGCTTTGTGCCTTGTTGTAGCAGGCATCGTCCGTTCGCGCGGCGGACACAGACATCACCGTCGCTGAGCCGAGAACGACGGTAAAAGAAAATGCACTCACTGACTTCATAACCAATCTCTTTTGCGGGTGATTTAGAAACGGACGCCGAGCTTGGCGCTGAACCCGTGTGTCTGGGCATCCGAGGCGATCTGTCCCTGATAGGCGATGCCGAACGTCGCGTTCTCGGTGATGTTTACGTCAAGCCCAGCTTCGAGCAGAGCTGCGTTCTTTGCGATCGGCACGCCCTTGATGGCGAAGGAGGAACCGCCAGCAAAGGCAAGAGCGGTATCCGGCCTGACGTCGCCGAAGGCGTGGCGCCAGCCAAGACCGCCGCGCGCGGTAGCAGTCACGGTGCCGAGGGTCAGTACCGTCGACGCACGCAGACCTAGCGTGGTAAACGCCGTGTCGCTCGAGCGATCCCCGCTCGACAAGGCGGCTGCGCCGCCATTCTCGGTGAAGCCATCGGCGTCAAAATTCACATAAGCGAGATTAGCGTAGGGCTCGAAGGAAGCCGAAGCCGTATTGATACGGTAGCCGAGCTCGCCAAAGGCCTGGAACGTGCCGGCGTCGTAATCGGCCGAAAGGCTGTCGGCGAAGCCTGGAAAGACCACGGACCTGCCGGTCTCGATGCTGTGCCAGGTATAGGCAAGGCCGGAACGAAAACCGAGATTGCCGTTCTGCGTGCCGGCAAAAAGACCGAGATGGTAATTCTCGCTCGAGCCCGACGACGCGCGATCGTCCGCCTCCAAGGAGGTATGGCTGTAGCCGCTGATGAGGCCGAGCCGCCAGCTTTCGCCGACAGCCGCGTCACCGCCAGCCAGAAAGCCGCCTGTCGAGTGATCGAGACCGGCGGCATTGCCGTCGCTGTCGAGATGACCCCAGGCGCCGAAGCCACGGCCCCATACGGCGAAATTCTCACTCGTTGCCGGGGCCAGTTCCAGACCACCCAGCCCATAAGTCATCACCGGAACGCTGGAGGCACCGACGCCGTCGAACGCCGCACGGATCCGTTCGCTCGCGGCATCGCGTACAGAATGACTGTCCTCGATGAGGCCGCTATGAATGGAAGCATGAACCTCGCCTGATAGCATATCGAAAGCGTTGCGGGCTTCCGGCGCCGTCAGGAACAGGATGTTGTCCTGGATCGGATTACCGCTTCCAAGCGCCTGAGCCGCTGCGGCGACCGAGCGTTGATTGAAGGTGCTGGCTACATCGGCAAACGCCGTCGATGTGCGGCTGATATCGAGATAGACATTGTTGGCATCGTAGACGAGCTGGAAATCGACGAAGGGCGTCGCGTCTGTCGCCAGAGCCCCCGTCAGCCCGCCATAGGTGCCGCTTACGCCGCCTGCTGCGGAGAGCAGAGTATATCGGGCATCGACCGATAGCGTTCCCTGCCGCAGCAGCTCGATCTGCGCGCCGCTGTCGATCGCCGCTGCTCCGCCAACATCGATGAGATCGGACGACCTTGCGAGGTCGACCTGATAGATCGATCCGGACTGCTGCGCGAAATCGCCCGTGACAGTCAGTGTGGTGACGATCCTGCTCGGATCGGTCGCACTGCCAGGAGCGACCGTGCCGCCCTCGGAAATGGTGACCGCACCGTAGGTGCCGCCGCCTGCGACGACACCGCCGCTGTTTGCGATAGCCGTGCCCCCGATCTGCCCGTCATTCCCGAGAAAGCCGGACGTGGTCGCATCATGGGAAAGCACACCTGTATCGGCAAGCAGCAATCCCGCGCCGGAACCGACCGTCGTCATGCCGGAAAAATTGTTCTTTCCGCTCAGCGTTTGCACGCCACCGGCAACGAATAGTTTGCCGCCCATATTATTGTTATCAACGTCGAGGTCGTTGATGCTGCCGGCGAACGTGTCGTTCGAATCCGTTAGCACCAGGGTACGCTTGCCCAGTTCGACCGTTCCGCTGCCACTCAGGCTACGAATACGGGCATCGTTGTAGGCGTCGGAGATTCCCCAATAGTCGCTGCCATTTCCATGTTCGGAGATATCGAACGTGCCGTCTGCAACGACTTTCGCTGACCGTTGGATGTTGCCGAGCCCCGCAAGCGAGAGATAGGCATCCTGAGCAATAT
This sequence comes from Mesorhizobium sp. M3A.F.Ca.ET.175.01.1.1, assembly GCF_004791945.1. NCBI lineage: Bacteria > Pseudomonadati > Pseudomonadota > Alphaproteobacteria > Hyphomicrobiales > Phyllobacteriaceae > Mesorhizobium > Mesorhizobium sp. M3A.F.Ca.ET.175.01.1.1. Next base: position 26,307 of record NZ_SRTP01000022.1, read on the forward strand.
TCGTCTCGCCGGTGTAGGTGTTGACATTCGTCATCCGGACCACCGTCTTTGTATCAAGCGTCAGCGATCCGGAGCCGGAGACGACACCCGCTATGCCGAACCCGCCCTCATTCCCCATGCTCGTCGTGATCCTGCTCAGACCGGTCCCTTCGGGTGCGGATGAATCGGTAGAGAAGTTGCTGGCAGTGACGAAATGTGACGTATAAGCGGTATACTTCTTCTCCAGATCGAAAATGACCGATCTGTTTTTGAAGAAGTCAAGACCGGCAACAAAACTGGTCTGGTCATTGGGTTGTTCCGTCGTGCCGCTGGTGTAGGTGAAGTCGATATTGTCCAGCCTTACCGGATCGCCATCCGTTCCTGCGATTGTAACGCTCGGGATGTTGCCCGATGCGCTTACGATCTCGCGTTGCTCATTTCTCCGAACATTTTTAAGTTTGACGCCCGCATCCTGAAATTGCTTCAGCATCGCATCACTGATCTCCAGACTGCCACCGCCCGGTGTGCCGGTGTCGAGCAATACCGCGGTCTTGTTGGGGTCGGTGATTGGTGGGGCTCCATCCTTAACCGTGTACTGCAGATTGTAGCTGCCTTCGTATTCGGTCGAGGCATTGGCGCCAGAGCCAGGAAAATTCTGATAAGAATCCTGATCTTTTTCCTCGGGTTCTCCCCATGGCATGGCATTAGTATATTGGGCCCGGAGGCTTGGATTGAGGTTGACAATCGTGCAGGGGGAACAGCCAGGCGTTTGGTCGCTCTCGGAATCCGGATTCACATTGGCGGAGACCACGTAGCCAGACCTGGTGACACTGCCCATCATGCCCCAGACACTTGTCTTGCCAAGAAAATCGCCGGCCCCGAATGTACCTGCGAAATCGCCGCCTTCGTCTGCCATCTTGCCAGCGGTCATTTTCGCCCGCTGCTCCTTATCGGCGTGATAAGGTTCTTGGAGATCCTGACCATACATATCTTTAAGTCCATCCGTCACGGATCCCGGCGTGCACTTAAGATTGTTGTCCTTGCAATACGCATGGGTATAGACAAAATCGAGAATGCGAGCAGCCCGGTATTTCTTATCGCTTACAGACGGCCCGTCGATTGTTATCTTTTGATCTGGATCGACATATGTAAATTTATCAATTTCCACGTTCTGAAGCTTATTACCATACGTTCCGTCCCCGTACGTATATACGTAAGGCGTGTCGGCAATCGGGCGGACCCCGGTCACCTCTGACCCGATCTGCGTGTTGAGCTGGTCCGAGCCCGTGTCGAATACGTATCGCTGCGCGTTGCCATTGTTGATCTTGGCCCAGATGCCCAGGCGGTCATGGCCTTCCCCGACATACTCCAGCGGGATCGAAATCGGGTCGTCGGCCAACGCTTCTCCAGTTGGAAATGCTACCAGACCCACCCCGAGAGACACAGCCGGCAGGAATACCGTCGTCATCGCGGTGGTTGCCGCCAGAAAGTTCTTTGTCCTGAAACAAGCCTGCATACCTGGTCCTCGAAAAAGTCTCGCAAACTGATTGTTCATTGGAACGGCCTCCTGAATTGTTTAACGAGACCCTTTATGGCGGCCCTGGCTGACAACAGCCTGAAAGCTGCAAGCGGCCTGCGAGAATGGGGCGATCCTGAATGACGACAGGTGCTGTCAACAATGGATGAGTGCTCGGCCTGAAAGCTGAGCACGCTTTATGCTCAGGCTGCTGACAAGGCCAAAGCAGCGTAAGTGCGGAGTGAAATCCAAGGTCCACATGGGTCGTCGCGCTTCCCGTGCGCCTGGGAAGGCGCCGGCCCGGCCAAGCTTTCCCAGATCGTCCGGATGGCGCACAAGATACCGGTTCAGGTCGATCGAGATGGAGGCCGAGGCGTATGCCAAGGCGGTCGACTGCCTGACGAAAGATCAGAATGCGTCGCTGGCGCTCTACGATTTCCGCCGGCAGCGAGCTCAGCTCCTGCCGGGCATCCGTGTTTACTGGCGACGAGACACAAGATGTGCCCAAATTGCCACCAGACCGTCACCTGCGATGAGTTTCGGCAACTGATTTTGTCCTTTCAATCGTCGCCACTTCCTGGCCGCGGCCAACATGGGCCACTCGAAGGCAGCAGACTGGCGGCTATATGGACGGGCTGTGAGCCCGCACCGGAGACATTGGCGAAATCTACGATCTCTATAGCAACGTCAAGGAGAAGCGCGAGGTGTTGCAGATGTGGTCAAATCACATCGAATGGCTGATCAAGCAGGCTGCGGATGACGCTCTGGCGGCGTAGCTGCTGGCATGGGCGGAAGATGCGGCGCAACAATCGTCAGAGCCTCATCGAATTGGAGATCATGCTTGACCAGCAAATGCGCGGCCAATGCTTCGATGGCTGACCAGTGATCGAGTACTAGCCGGGCCGTGCGATCTTCGATCCGCCTCCAACGGGGGCGGCGCGGCATCAGGAACCGCAACTCACCATAGATTCGCTTGGCATCCGCGTAGTCGCTGCTCCCCTCATTCCCATCGGACGCATTCATCGCCATATCGCGCGGGTCCAGATAGCCTTCGAATGCGGATTCTGCAAAAGGACCTGCCAGACACGCAACTATCTCTTGGATCGCTTCATCGCGTTGGAAATGTCGATCCATATCGTTCTCGAAAATCGGCTTTAGCTCCGAGGTGAATCCTTGCGCTGAATAGAAAACCGTGCCTTCGACAAAACCACCGCACTCTCCGTCACCGGCGTCGGGGTAAATACTAACACTTGAGAAAGCAGGGAGTTCACGGTCGTCGTCGAACATCTGACGGTGCAAAACGATGGCGGCCACCGCGTGCCCGGCTTCGTGATGCGCCACAGACGGGAGAAGATATTGGGAGGCTACATTCATGCGGTGCGGCTCTCAGATCTAGTTTCCATCCAAGCCCTGATATCGGATTCAAGCCATGCGACTCGGCCGGGGGAGATGCGACGCCGCTTAGGGAACAGGCCTGCCTTCAGAGTCGCGCGGTCGCGCTCGAACTGCGTTCCACTGAAGTGCTTCAGGGTCTTTGCCGACTGGCCGGCGGCCCAGGCAAGTGCCCGCTCGCCTTCCACATCTTCAAGCCAAAGATAGAGATCGTCGTCGGGAGCATCCAGCGTTGGACGGACATCAAATGCGTTCATGTCCGGACAGCCTTCAGAAAGAAGGGATAGAGGCTTCCGTTTGATCGGGAACGCTTAGTGTTGGTAGCGGCGCCCACATGTTCGAAAAGCGTGATCATTGATGAGTTCTTCCAGTCGGTGCGGCATCGCAGTGCTTTTGCGCATAGGACCGCAATTGTCGTGCCAACTGGGAAAATCGTTTCGGAACAACGTGATCGCTCTGGCAGCGTTGTGTCAGATGTCCGACATCGTCGAGAATCCGACAACGAGTGCTCCTCCTAATCACCGGATCAACCTCCGGCGCCAGTCGGTGACACCGCATTCCTCTGTCTTTCCAGGAGACGGCGTGGACATCAATGCCGTTCCTCACCGAACCCGCCTCCTAGCCCTTCGCCCATACGTCACGGCCGCCCCCCGGTTTGGCTTCAACCTGAAGGATTACGGCGTCCTCTTCGCAGAGAAGATCGGGTTGTTCGTGGCGCGCGCAGCGGAGCCCAAGGAGCTTTTCTGGGTTGCGGATACTGGCATGTCGATATTACGACCGTGTGTCCTTCGACAAGCTTGGTGGCTTCTTCAACCAGAATCTCGCCGCGGAGATCGAATCGTTATCTGCGCCGCAAAGTGCGGCCGGTGAGCGGCGTGGCCCTGCGTTCCAGTTGGCCACGGTCCTCGCTGGGACGAGCAAGTAAATGGCTTGCGCAGCAACGGTGCGATCACACCTGGAGCACGGCGTCATCAGGAAAGCGCCATCCTTGTGCGCCCACGACACCCTGGTCGCCATCGGCCGCATCGCGGGGGGGCACTGTGGGCGATAACCATTCATTGATCTGGGCGATTGAGGGTTCTGCCGGGGCGCTATTGCTGCTCGGTAGGGCTGCGGGCTGGCGAGTCTACCAAGGCGAGCAACGACAGGCGAGACGGCAGACATTACGTGACGGAACTTGATATTGCAGTGCAGCAAGCGTAGAGCACCGCGCGCTTATCGGAGTGTCGTCCATGGCCCTTACCAATGCTGGTAACGAGGCAGAACCTGTCGAACAATCGAGCCATTCTGAGGTCGAGCAGCACAGCACCAAGGCGCTGATGTCGGGCGCACTAGGTGTCGTTTATGGCGATATAGGCACCAGCCCGATCTATGCATTTCGCGAGGCGTTGCATGCATCAGCGGGTGGCAACGTCGCCAGCCGTGGCGACATCCTCGGCGTACTCTCGCTGATCATCTGGTCCCTGACGATCACCGTGACGATCAAATACATCATGTTCGTGCTCCGCGCCGACAATCGAGGCGAGGGCGGAGTGCTGTCGCTTATGGCGCTGGCGCGCAACAGTTTCCCGACCTGCTCTGCGGTGATCCTCGGCATCGGCATCGGCATCGGCATCGTCGGCGCGGCGCTTTTTTTTGGCGACGCCGTCATTACGCCGGCAATCTCGGTACTGTCGGCGGTCGAAGGTATGAATGTCGTCACGCCGACGTTCCAGCCCTATGTGGTGCCGCTGACACTGGCCATCCTGGCGATCGTGTTTGCGGTACAGCGGTTTGGCACCGGCGGCGTAGGATTGGTGTTCGGACCCGTTACCGCGCTGTGGTTCCTGGCCATCGGCCTTTCCGGGCTCAACCACATCATGGACGACCCGGAAATCCTGCTGGCAATCAGCCCGCATTACATCGTGTCGTTCCTGGTCAACTCGCCTGACGTCGCCTTCGTTACGGTTGGTGCAGTCTTCCTCGCCGTCACCGGAGCCGAGGCGCTCTACGCCGACCTCGGCCATTTCGGCCGCAAGCCGATCGTGCTCGCCTGGCTGGCGATCGTGTTCCCTTGTCTGTTGCTCAATTATGTCGGGCAAGGCGCCTTCGTGCTGGCAAATGGCGGCGTTGTCGGTCATCCGTTCTTCGAGATGAACCAGGGCTGGACGCTTATTCCGATGGTCGTGCTTGCCACGGCGGCGACCGTGATCGCCTGCCAGGCGGTGATCTCCGGCGCCTTTTCGCTGACCAGGCAAGCGGTACAGCTCAACATGCTGCCGCGTTTCGTCATCCAGCACACGTCGGAAAAACAGTCGGGCCAGATCTATCTGCCGCGCATCAACCTGATGCTGGCGCTGGTGGTGATGCTGCTGGTGGTCGGCTTCGGCGAATCCAGCCGGCTGGCCTCGGCCTACGGTATTTCGGTGACCGGCAATATGCTGGTGACGAACATACTGCTTTTTGTTGTGATGACGCGCATCTGGAAATGGCCGCTCGGCGTCGCGATAGCCTTAATGGCGGTGTTCGTCTTCATCGATACCGGCTTCTTTGCAGCTAACATCGTCAAGGTATTCGAAGGCGGCTGGGCCTCGCTTGCCATTGCCGCAGTGATCGTGATGACCATGTGGACTTGGATAAGAGGCAGCAGGTATCTATTTGACAAGACGCGCAGGAACCAGATTCCGCTCGATTTCCTTGCGGGCAATCTGTTGAAGAAGAAACCGCAGCTGGTGTCCGGTACGGCCGTGTTCCTGACCAGCGATCCCGCCAGTGCGCCGACCGCGTTGATGCACAGCCTGAAGCACTACAAGGCGCTGCACGAACAGAACGTCATCCTCTCTGTGGTGACGGCGCAGCAGCCCGTGGTGCCCGACAGCGAGCGGATCAAGATGGAAACGATCAATGAGCTGTTCATGCGGGTGACACTGACCTTCGGCTACATGGAACAGCCTAACATCCCGCGTGCGCTGGCGATCTGCCGCAAGCAGGGTTGGAAGTTCGACATCATGACGACGTCCTTCTTCCTGTCGCGTCGCTCGCTCAAGGCGTCACCCAACTCCGGCATGCCGGTGTGGCAGGACAAGCTGTTCATCGGCTTGGCGCGCACGGCCGCCGACGCGACGGAGTATTTCCAGATCCCGACCGGACGTGTGGTCGAGATCGGAACGCAAGTGGCCGTTTAGGTATGCCCGGTTAAGCAGAATCAATTGGCATTTCGCGAGCCGGTGAATGCCTGACCGGGCGGAGGCCACGATGCTTGCGCCAAACTGGGGTCCGGTTCCAGGCCTGAAGCTTCCGGCCCCGAAAGCCGTCCTTTACGCCTGCGATCATTTCCGTTCCGCATTGTCTTGCCGACCCACCAGTCGAGATGCGCTGAAACGACCTCGCCGGGCAGCAACTTATCATTTGAACCTAATCGATGTGCCGCAAGTCCGACCTTCATTCTTCAGTTCACAGGCTAGCGTTGCCAAAATCGGCGTGCCGCCTAACCGGCGCCGCACCGTGACCTGTCAGGATGCTATGCAGGCGCGAGGCAGAAGCTGGCTCGAGGCCGCCGGCCTGGTGCTGGTCCGGCAGCGGCCGGGCTCGGCCAAAGGCTTCATGTTCCTCTGGAGGATGAGACGGGTGCGGCAAACGTCGTCGTCTGGGTCAAGATCTCTCGAGAAATTCCGGCGCGTGCTTCTTGCTTCGGCCATGCTCGGCGTCCGCGGACGCATCCGACGGAAGAGGAGGTGGTGCACCTCGTCGCCCACGAGCTGACCGATCTGTCGGCCGGGCTGGCCAGCGTGGGAAACCGCAAGACGCCGTTTCCGTTGCCGCACGGCCGAGGGACGAGGCTCATCACGGCGGATCGGGCATCGATCCGCGCGGCATGCCGAAGGGGCGCGACATCGTCGATGCAGTATGACCATATCGACCCTATCAAGTTCAAGACGCGTAACTTCCGGTAGCGCTTCCGGAGGCCACTTCAGCAGCATGTTGTGCACACTTTTGTCGGACCCTGTTAACTGCCGATTGGCAGCAGGTCACCCCGTGCCGGATCCCAAATGTCGTCGCTCTCAAGCGCAACGACTGCCCGCACCCTTTTTAAGTCAGCGAGCACCTCCACCGCCGGACGCCGCCCCGTTTCCTGAGCCGCGGCGTAACGGGTGTATTTGTGACTGTCCGGCTCAAACCACTTCAACGATTCCAAAGTAGCCATGGCATCGCCCTTGCGGCTGCGCGTGATGCGAATGATCGTGATCCCATCCTAAGCGCTCGCGTCGAATGGAGACACGCTGCCAACGCTTCATCTGCTCTACCCCATCTTTGTTCCAAGGCGGTCGGATCATCTCAATGAGCCCTGCCTCGGGGTGGCCAAAGCATGCATATTTATCGTTCGGCCCCGCATCGAATTATCATCTGCGATGTGGGACTCGATCTTGGGTTGGCGACGGCTTCGCTCCGGGAGTAGACGTCGGACCACTGATAAGTGCCGGACCTTCTCCACAATTTCTCGGCGGACTCATCGTGAACGCTCGATTGGACGTAAATGCGGTTCGCGGAAACGCAGGTCTGGCCGGCATTGCGGAACTTCGCCTGGACCGCACCGTCAACAGCACCGTCAATGTCGGCATCATCGAAGATGATGAAAGGTGCATTGCCGCCGGTTTCAAGGCTGACCTTCTTGATCTGGTCAGAGCACTGACGCATCAGCAGCCGTCCGACCTCGTTCGAACCGGTAAAGCTGATCTTTGGAATTGGTGCAGAGTTCACGGCCCACGCGATCACCTTCGGACGCATAGATCAGGTTGACCACGCCATCGGGAAAGCCGGCCTGATGGCGAGAGCAAACATTGCACCTAGCCACGCCACGATAAGATCGAGCGCGGCTTCGTTGCGTGCGGGTCTGTGGTCAGTGGAGGGCGGAGGAAAAGCGCTCGGCGTGCTCGCCCTCGCGATACCACTGGTTCGCGCCGGCAAGCGCCAGTTTCTGAGGCAAATCGCCGAACAGCTGGTAGAGCCTTACTCTCAGGGCTTGGCATCTATGTCGCCTACGACCGCCACATGCAGCCCGTCGCGTGCGAAAGCGGCTTTGTGGAAGGCGCTTAGATCGGAGGGCGTTACGCTAGTCAGCCTCCCTTGGGCGGTCTCGAATACGGATGCGTGCGTAGATTCCGCGCCGCCAGGCCAGCTCGGCGATCGCATGAGGTTCGCGCTCATTGGCAATGATTTCGGAGAGAAGCTGGGCGCGTATGCGGTCGAAAAGTGCTGGTGTAGCCGGATGCGGGTCCCGCCGCCGAGAATGTCGGCCAGCAGTCGAGCGCCGCGGCCCCGCACCAGGGACCGCCCATGAATGACTCATGCGAGGCGTCTCAAGGCTGTCCGCGATCCAGCGCCAGATCTCCGCCTCGCCCGAGACGCGCAGAGCTGGCCGGTTGTGCAGGAGCCGTCGGCAATATCCGCCTTCCTCGTTCGGATGGGTAACGCTTGCGATACGGAGTCTTGACTTTGGCAGTCGCTCTGTGACATTACCTATATAAAGTTCGAAAGAAGGCGATATGGATCATGCATAGGTCACAGAGACCCGAATGAAGGCAACGTATAAACGCACCTATTCGCGCTACGCGATGGAAGCGCTTGGCCTTTTCGGTAAGACCATCCGGCTTGGCCGGATGCAGCACCGGTTAACCGCACAGGAGTTAGCCGAGAGAATCGGTGTTTCACGCAGCACCCTGCAGCGCATCGAGAAGGGCGATCCCAAAGTCGAAATCGGACTGATGTTCGAAGCTGCTGCCATTGTCGGTGTGAAGCTGTTCGATGCCGACGGCAATGGCATCACAGCCCTCACAGGCCGCATGGACGATCGCATCGCGCTGCTGCCGAAGCACGTCTACAAGGCCGGCAAGCAGATCGTCGATGAGTTCTAAGGTCCCCAAGTACGACGAAGCCTATGTCTGGGTCTGGCTGCCGGGCGAGACCGCGCCGGTTGTCGCCGGGCGGCTATATGCCCATGACGGACTCGTCAGCTTCAACTATGGCAGGAGCTTTCGTGAACTGGGAAGCGCGATCCCGCTTTATCTCCCGGAACTGCCCCTGAAGGCAGGCGAATTGCCTTTGCTTCCTGGCCTAACCATGCCGGGATGCATCCGCGATGCTGCCCCTGATGCCTGGGGACGACGGGTTATCCTAAACCGCAAATTCGGTGTGAAGGGCGATGAAATCGCGCGGCTCGATATTTCAGAACTGACGTTCTTGCTGGAATCAGGCTCGGACCGCATCGGCGCGCTCGATTTTCAGTTTTCGCCAATGCATTACGAGCCGCGCGCACTGGCCAATGCCACTCTCGAAGAGCTTGTCCAATCGGCGGAGCGGGTAGAGAAAGGTATTCCGCTCACCCCCGAATTAGATCAGGCGCTGCATCACGGCAGCTCGATCGGCGGCGCAAGGCCAAAGGCGCTGATCGAGGGTGACGCCGTCAAGCATGTCGCGAAATTTTCCTCGTCTGCCGACCTTTACAGCGTCGTCAAAGGAGAATTCATAGCCATGCGGCTTGCCGCCTTGTGCGGCATCAGAGCGGCATCCGTCTCGCTCGTTCGCGCCGCAGGCAACGACGTGTTGCTCGTCGAGCGATTCGACCGGATCAAGGTCACGGGCGGCTGGCAACGCAAATCCATGGTCTCAGCGCTGACGATGCTCGCGCTCGATGAGATGATGGCGCGTTACGCCAGCTACCAGGATTTGGCGGAGATCATTCGCCACCGATTCACCGCGCCGTCGGAAACTCTGCGCGAGTTGTTCAGCCGCATTGTCTTCAACATACTTTGCGGCAACACCGACGATCATGCCCGCAACCATGCGGCATTCTGGGACGGCGCTAAGCTCACCCTCACGCCTGCGTACGATATTTGTCCGCAGGCCCGCAGTGGCCAGGAGGCCAGCCAGGCCATGCTCATCAGCGGCAATAACCGCATGAGCCGGATAGCGTCCTGCCTTGAAGCGGCGCATCACTTCCTGCTCAGCGCGCCGGAAGCTCTTGCGATTGTTGAAGGCCAGCTCCGATGCATTGCGGAGAATTGGCCGCGTGTCAGCGAGGAAGCTACGCTATCCGGCACAGATCGCAATCTGTTCTGGGGCCGACAGTTCCTCAATCCCTACGCTTTTACGGCGCTGGAAGGAAGCGCCGACGTTCTCCGCGCTCTGGCTGACGAACTACGCAACAGTGTTCACGCCTGATCCGGCGCTGGATTTCGGACAAGCTCGGCAAGCGCAAGACGCCCACAATATCGACAACCCTTGCCGTGCCAGGACGAAGATTGAACAAACGGCTCTTCAACAGTGACAACGTGCACTGCGGAGAGATGTGGAGCTGACACCGCAAAAGCCCAAGACGCGCGACTTCCCGCGATACAACTCCACATAACTGAGCGTCTACAAGCGGTGCAGCCAGCCAAACATCCAGCCATCAAAGCGATGATCGTCTGATCTTTTGCCGATGACATCACGTCGGGGAAGCCTTGTTCGAGCGCTTGCCGCTTCATATCGATACCGGCCTGGGCGTAGCGCATCGTTAGTTCAGCCCGAGTGGCCTGGCCATCGACTGATGGTGGCGATGTCAACACCCGCCTTGACGAGGTGGATGGCCGTCGTGTCCCGCAAAGGGCGATGATGGATGCTTTTTTCCGCCATGGTGGTTCCTTCGCCCGCAGCCATGTGTGCGCAGCAAGTATGGAACACCGAACCGGGTGAGCAGTGTGGGGCGGTCGTTGCTTTGCTCGGCGGGACAGGGCGATACCAGACGAAGGTCACAATCGAAGATTCAGGATCCCTGAACTCGTGCATCCGTATTGAACATCAGCGAAAACAGAGCGTAATCCCGCTGTCCAGAAGGCGTGCGGCGGACGATACGCGCCAGGACGCTCTTGATTTCCGGGCTCATCGAGATATTCGACAGGTGCCACCCACGCGCCCTCTTGAAGGGAAGTGTCACCACCAGTTGCAGCGTATCCTAATATTCGGGGTGCTCCGAAATCAGGAACCGCGCAAAGGCATCCATCGCCGCCAGCCTTGCATTGCGGGTCGCAACTGCCACGCTCGACCTCAAGTGATGTGAGAAAGCTGCCCATCCTGTCGGTATTGATGTCGGAGACCGCTTCTTTCAAGAATATCTTCCCGCTCTCCCGCGGCATGAGCCCGTGGCATGCTTCGGCCCAATGCTGTGGATTGATGTTTCTTCATGCCACAACCTCGCTGACGAGACCGCCGAAAGCCCCTTCAAAGCGGTCGGTGGCGATCTCTCGCAGCTTTGGAAGGTAGTGCATTGATTTTTCGTGGAATGGGGACCCTGTTTAAAGGGTGATTTTCGTCCAAACGGGACCCTTTAACGATGGGGTCATCAAGATGCCTCCGGCTTGATCGGAGGCATTTGTGTTTTGGATGTTGGTTTTAGAGACGATTGCAAAGATACGTCGGCTGTCGCTGGTCCAGGGGAAGTCGATCAAGGCGATCTGCCGTGAGCTGAAGATCTCGCGCAAGGTGGTGCGCAAGGTCCTGCGTTCTGAGCAGACGGAGTTCCGCTACGAGCGCAAGCACCAGCCCTATCCCCGCATGGGAGCTCGGCGTGAGACGCGGGACCGGCTGCTGTCGGCGAATGCGGCCAAGCCGCAGCGGGAGCGGCTGCCGGTCGCTTCGACGGCTTCCACTGCATTCCCCCGTCGGTGTCGAAGACCTGCACGGTGCGCTTCGACAACAACAAATACTCGGTGCTGTCGAGTGCCGTCGGTCGGCCCGTCGAGATCCATGCTTATGTCGATCGGATCGCATCCGCCAGAGGATGGCGTGGTCGTGGGAGAACACGTTCGCTCCTTTGGCCGCAACGAGGTCGTCTACGATCCCTGGCACACGGCGCGCGCCGTTCCTTAGCTGGGTCGTGCGGTCGGCAATGGAGAAGGTGCGGCGCAGCTCAAGGCGGTTGATGACGTCGACCGGCAGATGGTGTTGATCCTCACCTGGGTGCTGACCGACGGATTGAGCGCGGTCGAGGCCGCCTGTCAGGAAGCCATCGAGCACGGTGCATCGTCGGCGCCGGTGATCCTCAACATCCTGGCCCGCAGCCGCGATCCGGCGCCGGGCACGATCCTTTCCATTCCCCAAGCGCTGAAGCTAGCTCACGAGTGTCGCCGACTGCACCCGCTATGACAGTCTCAGGAGGACAAACAGCCATGGAACGCACCGAGGTACTGGAACTGATGGGAGCGCTGAAGCTCTACGGAATGCGCAGAGCCTATGACGAGATCATGGGCGCGTCGCCATCAAGCGACGGCACGAGCCGCCCAGGATTGTCGGTGATCTCTTGCAGGCCGAGATATCGGAGAAGCAGGCCCGCTCCATCAAATACCAGTTCGCTGTCGCCAAGTTGCCGCTGGCCAAGGACATCGACGACTTCGACTTCGCCGACACGCCGGTCACCCCCTGATGCGCGATCTCGCCCGGCCGCGCCTTCGTCGCCGATCAGCGCAACATCGTCCTGGTCGGCCGCCTTCACGGGTCACCCAACTCGCGCGGAAGGTCGACCGCATTGCGACGGGCGCGTGTCGACTTCCCAACAATGTCAGACAGGAGACGCAACGCTATCGGAGCGATCGCATTGCCCGAAACGATTTTCCCAGTTGGCACGACAATTGCGGTCCTATGCGCAAAAGCAAACTAGACCTGAGAGCCGCACCGCATGAATGTAGCCTCCCAATATCTGCCGCTTGTGGCGCATCACGAAGCCGGGCACGCGGTGGCCGCCATCGTTTTGCACCGTCAGACGTTCGACGACGACCGTGAACTCCCTGCTTTCTCAAGTGTTAGTATTTACCCCGACGCCGGTGACGGAGAGTGCGGTGGTGTTGTCGAAGGCGCGGGTTTTTATTCAGCGCAAGGATTCACCTCGAAGCGAAAGCCGATTTTCGAGGACGATATGGATCGATGTTTGGAACGCGATGATGCGATCCGGGAGATAGTTGCGTGTCTGGCAGGTCCTTTTGCAGACTCCGCATTCGAAGGCTATCTGGACCCGCGCGATATGGCGATGAATGCGTCCGATGGGAATGAGGGGAGCTGCGACTACGCGGATGCCAAGCGAATCTATGGTGAGTTGCGGTTCCTGATGCCGCGCCGCCCCGATTGGGGGCGGATCGAAGATTGCACGGCCCGGCTAGTACTCGATCACTGGTCGGCCATCGAAGCATTGGCCGCGCATTTGCTGGTCAAGCATGATCTCCAATTCGATGAGGCTCTGACGATTGTTGCGCCGCATCTTCCGCCCATGCCAGCAGCTACGCCGCCAGAGCGTCATCCGCAGCCTGCTTGATCAGCCATTCGATGTGATTTGACCACATCTGCAACACCTCGCGCTTCTCCTTGACTTTGCTATAGAGATTGTAGATTTCGCCAATGTCTGTCAAGGACGCCGCCTTGTGATTCAGTATGTGCTCGATGACGTGTGGCAATACCTGCCGCCTGCCGAGATTTGTCGCGAGCGTCCTGCGCAGATCGTGAAGGGTCCAGTTCTCCAAAGCCACCCCGTCAGTATTGACCTTGCCGTCTAGAGCCTTCTTGCCCTTCGCGTAGCCTGAGAAGTGGCTTCTTTCGTTGCCCCTCGCAGGGAAAAAAACGTGTCATTGGTCTTCGGTACCGTCTGGGGGACCGACACCGCCAGTGTGGGCAGCGGAATAAGCGTAGGCTCTTCGTTCTTCGTGCGGTCACCCGATAGTTCCATGTTCCGGCTTCAAGGTTGAGGACCAACGCATCGCGGCAACTTCCGTACGCCTCTGTCCGGTCAGAATGAGCAGCTTGACGATGGAGCCGAACGAATAGCCGATATCGCCCGGTTCGGGCTCACAGCCCGTTCATATAGCCGCCAGTTCGGCATCGTTCACCACTCGCTTGCGCTTGACGATCGGGGCCGGATCCGGATTTTCCAATCCCTCGCGGGGAAACCGCGGATGAGCCGTTGCGGCGGTTTGCGACACCAGTTGAAAAATGCCCGCATACACCAGAAGGCCGTGTTAGCCGCTTGCGGGTGACCCCCGGCGACGATCTTCTTGGTGACGTTAGCAATGTCGGTGTCGATCACATGGTGGATAGAGCGACTCCCGAGGGCAGGCACAAGATACCGGTTCAGGCTGGCCTCGACCAGTGCGGTGTTTTGAGGGTCGTTACTCGGCGGCCTGGAGGTGACCGCCATCGCCGTCCTCGGTATCGTCAGCGCTGATATGCGCCTGATCGGCAAGGAAGGCTGGCAGTTCCGATGGAGCTATGCTGGAATTTGGGTGACGAGGCTGATCAAGCGGCGCTCTGCGGCTTCGTTTCGATGACCTGGATTCCGTCCAGGAACCTGGCACCTGCGATGAGTTTCGGCAACTGATTTTGTCCTTTCAATCGTCGCCACTTCCTGGCCGCGGCCAACAGCTTGAAGACCATCAGCTGGGCGGTTTTCGAGGATAGCGAGCCCTTGGTACGCACCGTGCGATAGCGAACGGTTGCAAAGACGCTTTCGATGGGATTGGACGTTCGCAGATGATCCCAGTGTTGGGCGGGGAAATCGTAGAGCGCCAGCGACGCAATATGATCTTTCGTCAGGCAGTCGACCGCCTTGGCATACGCCTCGGCCTCCATCTCGATCGCATGCGCAAGCAATTTGCGCGCGCCGCTGCGAAGTACATCCGTCAGGGTATCATCGATTTCGTCGGGCTGACGAAGGCGAACAATGTGTTGATAGTCTCGTTCATGGCGTATCACTCTCCTTGAGAGGTACTGGCAGGCTTCATCACCCGCCTCGATACGCCGCTCTCCTCAAGCCGCCATCATCCAGTTTCCGCCATGGCTCCCCCTGATTGATCCGCTTCACCTGTGCAACTGCACAGGCTGCCCTAGCGGGGAGATTGGCCTCCAATGGCGAAAGCTTGCCGCAGGAGACCCTCCGATGACCGTGCCTATGGCGCCGCCGCTACGACAACTTGCCGACAAGCAGCGTGCGATCCACTGCCGCGCTACTGCGCCTTCAAGGGACGTCTGGATCGCGACGCAGGAGCCGATGACTGTTACGGGATCAATTCCAGGTCGCGCTGGCCGTCGCTGTGCCAGTTCGACGGTCTGGTGGCAATTTGGGCACATCTTCTGTCGCCGACAGTGGCGATGGCTGACGCTTCAACGAAACGGGGTCTTCGACGTCTGCTGCCTACGCCGATGCTTTGCGAAGTGGCATAATGTTTCGACGCACGCAGGCGCGGGCAGGGGATGTCAGTCATGAATCTCCTGACTGGCGCGGATCAGGCCGATTGGCGGGATGAAAGATCATACGACTACACCGCTGGCCTGACGCTGCGGGAGTGGGCTTGGGAGTTCTTACGCCGCAATCCAGCGTTCCAGCGCGATCTGACCGCTGCGCGCCAGCATTGCAAGACTTGGTCTCTCCAATCCTTTCTCGATATGGTCGCGTCGGCCGGCGACCTGTCACGCTGGGGTGTTCTGTTTCGCGGAGTCTTGTGGCCGCGCTTCGGTCGTATTCTGGTGTCCGCTCTGGTGCGTCCATGTGCTGCCGGTCATTGCGGAACGGTTGCCTGCCTCGTCGCCGACACCGCCGTTCGAACTCTCGGCATTGCCCTGTCGTGCAATCGTCCTGCTGGCGCCCGACAAGAGCCAGCATGTTCTTCTTCGCAATGCGGACCACGCGCTGCAGCTCGCCGTCTCGGGCGCGAATATCCTCCACCCTGTTTGCCTGCATACGCAAGCC
Source organism: Mesorhizobium sp. M3A.F.Ca.ET.175.01.1.1 (assembly GCF_004791945.1). Lineage (NCBI taxonomy): Bacteria > Pseudomonadati > Pseudomonadota > Alphaproteobacteria > Hyphomicrobiales > Phyllobacteriaceae > Mesorhizobium > Mesorhizobium sp. M3A.F.Ca.ET.175.01.1.1. Next base: position 41,936 of record NZ_SRTP01000022.1, read on the forward strand.
ATCTGGCCCGCGGTGCTTTTAAAGCATCGACTGAGGGGACTGGAGTGCCTCAATGCTCTCAGTCTAGGGCAACAGTTGCCCCCCCGCTTGTTTGCGCCGGAAAAGCGCGGCGTTCGTTTGTCCTTCGTTCTTCGTGCGCTCGACGGTTCGCTCGCCGGAGCACCTCATCGCGAGCTCGCCGAAGTTCTCATCGGTCAACGGCGCGTCCATGCCGACTGGGCGGATCCTCGCGATCATCTGCGCGACCGCATCCGTCGGGCCGTCTCGCGTGGCCGCGCGCTCATGAATGGTGGCTACAGAGATTTCCTAATTTGAAAAGCGACAGTCCGCGCTGTGCGTCGGTGGATGAACGTTCGCTCGCAGCTGTACCCGTCACCAACAGTTCGCCCGCCGACAGGACTGCATGGCGCCTTGCAAGTGCGCTCTGGTCTAGCTTGTCGATGCCGAAAATGAGATGGGCGAGGGTGCCAAGGCGGTGGTTCATTAGGGCCGGCCTCGACCTGGACGCACATCATTGGTCGGAAAGCGGCGTGCACCGCAATGTCGCCATAGCAGCCAAGATCCTTTGAGTCCGGACCTGCAGTCCTGTTGGACCGGCGGGTGCAACAATATGGAGGGATTTGAGGCCTCACACCGTTCCCTGGTCGACAGCTCGGTCAGACATAGCACCCACCGCTTGATTATGGAAATGGTGTGCCTGGAGTGCAGCGAGTAGCGGCTTGCTGCGCACTGTCCTAAGAATAGCAGTCATGACCCGTCTGGGGTTCTGCAACACGACGATTCAACCGCTTGGGCATTGTCGCATATCCCACAATGTAGAATGCGCAACAGGGCAAAAGCTGATCCATCGGCGGTTTATCAATGCTTTTTGGCTTGGCACGGCACATGCAACGCAATCGGCAAAAGGCGCACGAACTGAGTGGCCCATCGGCCCTAGGAGCGCTGATTTATGCCCTCCCAAGGCATGTCCGGCCCGGCAGCGAGCTCAGTCTCCTGCCGGGCATCCGTGTTTCAGGTCAACGGCGTTTGGAACTTCCAATTAGGTGGCGGCATTGACCGCAGGCCGCCCCCCGGTGGGGCGGAGAGACAGTGCAGCAGGTTTCAAATCCCGCCCATGCAAAGATATTTCATTTCCAGATAGTCCTCGAGGCCATGACGGGAACCCTCCCGCCCGATGCCGGATTGTTTGATCCCGCCAAACGGTGCCGCCTCCGAGGACATGCGTCCCGTGTTGATGCCAACCATGCCATATTCCAGAGCCTCTGCCACACGCCAGACCCGCTTCAGGTTTGAGGCATAGAAGTATGCGGCGAGGCCGTAGATCGTGTCATTGGCCTCGCGCACGACCTGATCCGCATCGTTGAAGCGAATGATCGGCGCGAGCGGCCCGAATGTCTCCTCTTGCGCGACTGCCATGACGCTGGAAATCTCGGTGAGGACCGTGGGTTCGAAAAACGTGCCATTCTTGCCGATACGCTGGCCCCCGCATCGTATTGTGCCGCCTTTCGCAATGGCATCTGCGATGTGAGACTCGATCTTGGCCAGAGCATGCTTGTCGATGAGCGGTCCGATGTCCACTCCGGCATCGAATCCGTCGCCAACCGACAAGTGCCGGATTCTTTCCACGAATTTCTTGACGAACTCATCGTGAACGCTCGATTGGACGTAAATGCGGTTCGCGGAAACGCAGGTCTGGCCGGCATTGCGGAACTTCGCCTGGACCGCACCGTCAACAGCACCGTCAATGTCGGCATCATCGAAGATGATGAAAGGTGCATTGCCGCCGAGTTCAAGGCTGACCTTCTTGATCTGGTCAGAGCACTGACGCATCAGCAGCCGTCCGACCTCCGTCGAACCGGTGAAGCTGATCTTTCGAATCTTGGAATTGGTGCAGAGTTCACGGCCCACGCGATCACCTTCGGACGCATAGATCAGGTTGACCACGCCATCGGGAAAGCCGGCCTGATGGGCGAGGGCGAACATTGCGCCAGCCACAAGCGGCGTCTGTTCAGCGGGCTTGAGCACGATTGTGCAGCCCGCAGCCAAGGCCGGCGAGATTTTGCGCGCCACCATGGAGGCCGGGAAATTCCATGGCGTGATCGTGCCAACAACGCCGATGGGCTGCTTGATCACTAGCATTCGGCGGTCTGTCGAGGGTGCCGAGATCGTCTCCCCATAGACGCGATTGGCCTCTTCGGCATACCATTGCAGATACGCCGCCGCATGCGATACCTCTGAAATGGCTTCGGCAAGCGGCTTGCCCATTTCCGCAGTCAGAATCGCGGCGAGATCGCCTGCATGGTCGATGATCAGCTGATGCCATCGCCAAAGAACGTCGCTACGTTCTCGGGCCGTCAACGCGGCCCATCCCGACTGCGCAACATAGGCCTTGTCTACCGCAGCACGTGTCTCCTCCACGCCCATATCGGGAAGCTCTGCCAAAACTTCGCCGGTCGACGGATTGACGACCTCGAACGTCTTATTGCCAACTGGTCTGCCGAGTGCCGGCAGGCGGTCGATGGCTCCAAACAGGTGCGGGGATTTCAGGCGACGGATCATCGGCAGGCACAGGGGCAATACCGGATTCCTCCTCAACGCAGCGAACATCCAGGTCGACGGGCCGTCAGTGTGTATTCTGCACCAGTGGGTTCGTCGTAGGGCCTCGGCAAAGCAGCTGGTAGACCACGCTAGCCCGATGAAAAGACAGCAGTTTCGTTAGTTTGAGTGCCCGCGGTTCATCAATTGATGGATTAAGCAGTCGGATGTTTGCTTCATCCACCATGCCTGCTGGTGGCGTGCGACTGAATTCTGCAAAAAGGCGGCATACATGCTGAGGAGCGCCATTTCGGCGAGAGGCCGCCGGACCGCCAATGCCGCGCAAGGTCGGCGAAAACGACTCCGCGCGTCTGCATGATCTGCTTGGCCCACGGGCCTCCAACGCTCTTCCCACGAGAAGCCCCGATGAAGAAGGAAGGTGTGATGAGTTTCTTTACTCATCCCCGCCGCCCAGCGGCGGGCCGACCACCAAAATGGCGGGCTCGGCCGAAAGCAGCTTTTTGGCCGCCGCCTTGACCTGTTTGAGCGTCACCCGACCGATGCTGCGGGCGCGACGCTGGTTGTAGTCGACGTCGGCCTTGTGAATCTGCAAATCCAGGAGCCGGTCTGCAATCGAGCGGGTCGAGCCCAGTTGGTCGATGGCATAGGCGCCGATCAGGTGCTTCTTCGCCGCCTTGAGCTCGGCCCCGGTCGGTCCTTGCTGCGCCATCTGCTTTACCACATCTCGCACGATGCTCAGTGTTTGGGCAGCGCAGTCCGAGCGTGTCTCTGTCGTAACCAGAAGCGAGTCAAGGGTTAGTTCAGAGCTGACGTGATAGGCAAGGCCGCGTTTTTGACGTACCTCCTCGTAAAGGCGGGAAGTCAAGTATGAGCCGCCAAGGATGTCGTTCAGCAGCACGGCCGCGTAGAAATCCGGCGCGCTAGGCTTCACGCCAGGCCAGGCCAACGTCAGCGAAGTCTGCGGCAGGTCGTAGTTCTCCTCCACCAGTTGACCGAGTTTCGGCGCGACATCGTAGACGGGGACGAGGGTTTGTTGCTCAGGCAAATCACCAAACAGCTGGTCAAGCCTTTCCCTCAACGTGTTCGCGTCAATGTCACCCACCACGGCAATATGGAGCCCGTCGCGAGCGAAAATGGCCTGGTGGAAGGCGCGGAGGTCGGACGGCGTGATGCCGGGGAGGCTCTCTTTTGTGCCTTCTCCCGGCCTTGAACAAGGATGCGCGCCATAGATCGCGCGCAGCCATTTGCGCTGAGCGATGGCGTTAGGGTCTCGCTCGCTGCCGACGATGCGGGAGACAATCTCGGCGCGGACGCGATCGATCGGCCCCTGCTCGAAGCGCGGCGCGTTCAGCGCGAGCCGAAGCAGGCCGAACGCCGCGTCCTGCTTTTTGGAAAGCATGCACATCGATCCGTAGATGTCGTCGCTTTGCGCGTCCAAACTCATTTCGGCGCCGGCATGGTCGAGCTTCACCTGGAAGGCACCGCTGTCGTAATGGCCAGCGCCTTCGATGAACAGGCCGGCCATCAGTTTGGCCATCCCCTCCTTCCCGACCGGGTCCTGCTTGGTGCCGCCCTTGAAGGCAAAGCCGATGTTGACGATTTCCACTGTGTGGTCCTCCACCAGCCAGGCGATGATGCCCTTTTCGGACTTCACCTCCTGGATGTTCATCGCAGCATGGGGCCGAGCGCCGAGCGTCATCTCTTGATTCTCCGTCTTGGGCAAGAGATAGCCCGTGGTCGAACGGTCGAACGCGAGATAGCGGGCGGCAACTGCTTTGATTTGCTCGGGGGTAACCTTGCGGATGCGATTCGGCCGTTCCTCGACATCCTTCACGGTACCGCCGGTGGCCAGCGTCGAGCCGTAGATGCTGGCGAGCCAGTCCAGGTTGTCTTCCGCAAAGATCATATTGAGCAAATAGTGGTCCTTGGCCTTGCCTAGTTCCTCGTTGCTGACACCATCCTCGGCAATGCGGGCAACTTCGGCAGCGGCCGCCGCTTCGAGATCAGCCAGCTTGGCATCGCCGCGCGGTGCGCCATAGATGGCGAACTTGGTGTCGTCGAGCACAGTGCCCTGGAAATAGACGCGGGCGCTGGAAGCGATACCTTGCTGGACAGCGAGCGCCTGGTAGAGCCGGCCGCGGTTACCGCCGCCGAGAATTTCGGCCAGCAGGTCGAGCGCTTCGGCCTCGCCCGGCTTGGCGGTGTGGTAGGACGGCACCACCCACTGCGTCGAAAAACTGGGCACGCTGACGCGGGCGTCTGAGAGCGTGACGGTGCGCCTGGTGTTCTGCTCGGGCTCAACCGGCCGGATGCGCGGCGGCAGGTCAGGTCCGCGCGCCACCTTGCCATAGGTCTTTTCGGCCAGCGCCCGCACCGTGTCCGGTTCGACATCGCCGGCCACGATCAGCACGGAGTTGTTGGGCCAGTAGTACTTTTCATAGAAGACGGTGGCGTCGACGCGGTTCAGCTGCTCGATCTCCTGCATCCAGCCGATGATCGGGATGCGATAGGGGTGGTTCTGCCACAGCGTCGCGTCGATCTCCTCATGGAGAACGTCCTGCGGGTTGGTGTCGGTGCTTGAGCGGCGCTCCTCGATGACCACATCGCGCTCGGTCTTGACGACATCGTCGGTCAGGATGAGGTTTCGCATTCGGTCGGCCTCGAAGCTCATCATCAGCTCGAGCGCCGACGGCGCCACTGTCTGATAGAAGGCGGTGTAGTCGGAGGAGGTGAAGGCGTTGTTGGAGCCGCCGATCTCGAACACTGCGCGGTCGAATTCGCCGCCCGCATGGTTGGTCGTCGCCTTGAACATCAGATGCTCGAAGAAATGGGCGATGCCGGATTTGCCCGGCGGCTCGTCGGCGCTGCCGATCTTGTACCACACCATGTGGGTGACGATCGGCGCCCGGTGGTTGGGAATGACGACCACCTCCATGCCGTTGTCGAGCACGAAATCCCTCGCCTTGCCGTCCTCCCATGCGACGGGGATCGGAGCCGGCCCCGCGCCGACCAACTCGGACGCAACGGACGTCCTGCGAAGCCCATGAGTGCGGGGCTTGCTTGGTAGTTCTGGTAGGGAGAGTGGGGTTATGGGCTGCGTTCCTGGCAAAGTGATCTGTTCCTCATTTTGAAGGATCTATGTCTCCCGAACGCCTATTGGGAGAAAGTGGATCGGCACGCGACGCCGAGCCACATGAGCCGTCAGCGTGTTGCTGGGCCTGACGCGAGCCTCATCTTTGGATGCGTCCGGGAAACTTTCGGCATGGTGAGGCCATGGGAAGTCTGCTCGTTATCCATTGGGTGTTTGCGGATACCTGAGCATGCCCCGTGCCAAGTAAGAAAGCCCCGATTCGCAAGGTTTGATCCAACCTTGATACTTGCGATATCCGACATTGTCGGGCATCCGACAGAAAGCGCCTTTCGCCGGCGCGCCGGCTATGACGCTCGCCTCCTCCGGCGTGACGACGATCCTTTGGCGGGCGCCGCGCACACCGATCTGCCCGCCTATCAGCACCGCGACATCGAAGGACAGCGCGATCGTGACTGGATGGGTCTTACGCAAACATGCAGCAGTGCCACCGCGATCAGGACTTCATCCGCCCCACAAAGACCCGAGCGCGAGGGACGACGTGTAAGGCTAATGATGCCGCGCATAAAGAGGTAAGGTCCCTCGTCGTACCGGCGAGCCCCTTCGCTGGGTCTCGCGAGGGTCTGGTTTGCGAACGTCGACCGACAGCATCACGGCATGGGCGGCCCCATCGGTAGGCAAGCATTGACCGTGCCATCAGCGTTGAGGCAGCGCAGAGCCCAATTTCCCGGTGCCAGCCGGTACGTTGGAGCTTCAACTGTGGCCAGCCAAGCGGGCCGAGGCCGTGAAACTCCTGATACCCTGGACCGTCCGGATTGCAACGCACGACGCCTTGGTCTCGCGCCAACGTCCATTGACGCTCAGCGAAGCATCATGCGGACGAGCTGGGAAAGCTTGGCCGGGCCGGCGCCTTCCCAGGCGCATGGGACGCGCGACGACCCATGTGGACCTTGGATTTCACTACGCACTTACGCTGCTTTGGCCTTGTCAGCAGCCTGAGCATAAAGCGTGCTCAGCTTTCAGGGCGAGCCTCTTTCATGTTGATAGCATCTGTCGTCATTCAGGATCGCCCCATTTTCGCATGCCGCTTGCAGCTTTCAGACTGTTGTCAGCCAGGGCCGCCATAAAGGGTCTCGTTTAACGCATTCGGGAGGCTTCATCACTCGACCACATTAATTTCGGGCGGTTCGCCGGCGCTCCGAATGGCACTTAACACCAGATCCTCTCCAAACCCGTGATGATCCAAGAGGAAAACGAAAAATCCCTAAATCATAAAAAAGCACCGATACGGTCGGCTCCAGGCTGATGAAATTGCGGTCTCACTGGCCACGCACGATACTTGCGATGGCGATGGCCATTGCAAAGGCCGGTCAAGCACCCAAGACGCTGACAAGCACGCCTCCGACCAAAGCTCGATCGTTGGCAGCCTTTCTAGCCGTATACTTGGGGCATTTTGGGACGGCGATCCGGACGCCGATTAAAACCTGCCGGTCGTCTAAATGGAATGGTTGGTCCGGGTCCTTACTGGACCCCGCCAACCCGATCGGGCCGGCGCACAGGGGCACCCAGACAATTGGACACGTCGCCTTTGCGCGGCGGCTTGCACTTTCTCGGATGGCCTTTTTTCTCCCCGGGCGAAATCGAGCGAGCGGTGAGGCGGAGCCTTCGATTTTGCCGATCATGTCGTGTCGCTTCGATCGAACTGCTCAGACGATGATAGCGGCATTGATTGCCGCGGCCGAAATGCGTTGTGTGAAGTACGATTTCTACGCCGTATACATACTGCCGTACAGTTCGCCCTGTCAGCAGCCTTGCCAGCAATCCGCCCTGTGTCCAACTGTCGTCGAATTCACCGGTGTCATTGAGGAATTCGTATGATCGCCTCGAAACCATCATTGCGACCGCGGGCGGGCGACGCAAGCTCTAGACTGCCACCGATCCGCTGGATAACCATGTTAGCGATATGTAGACCAAGGCCTGAGCCCGCAGCAGGAGTAGCACCACGACTAAATCGCTTTGTAAGCCCTTCGAGGTCGGGGAGGGGCACCACCGGTCCGGCGTTTGCAATAGCGATGGTTCCATCAGTTTGGACGGAAACTGTTGTCGGAACAGTGGGCAGTCCATGTATCAGCGCATTCTCGATCAGGTTACGAAGGAGGATCCCAAACGCATCGACATCCACTTTGCGCATCAAAGTGGTGCAGCCGTCGACGTTAAGATGCAGGCGTCCGGCATATTGCGGCTTTTTCCTCAGGTCGTCGATTTCCAGCCGAACCGATCGGACAAGATCGATCGCGTGATCCGCCATGCCAACCCCCGATTCGGCTTGAGCGAGCTGAAGCACTTTTTCGACAAGGCGGCCAAGGCTCGACAGCGCTTGCTCGATGCCGCGCGCACGCATTTTGGCCGACCCATTGGGAAGCTCGGCCACTAATCTCTGCATCTGAGCGATTGAACCTGCGATCGGCGTGCGCAGTTCATGCGCACTGTTTGCGGCGAACTCGCGTTCGGCCTCGAGAGCCGCCCGCAGACGATCGAGAAGCCGATTGACGGATGCCGCGATTGGAGCCAACTCTGCCGGGAAATCGCCCAAGTCCATTGGTGACAGATTGCCGCCGTCGCGCGATCCGATCTGCTGTCGCAGTACCTCGATTGGCCGCAGCGAGCGCCGGATCACGATCCACCAAACAGCTAAGCTAAAGGGCAGGAGCACGAGTGTCGGAAGGAAGACAAAAAGTGCGCCCTTCGCGATTGTGGTACGGCGGCCATCAAGCGGTTCGGCCAACTGATGATACACGCCGTCTTGGATCTCCTCTGTGTAGACGCGGTAATCAGCGTTTCCCCAAAAGCCGTTACTCAGGGGAGCATCAGGGAAGGGCTGCTGACCCTCTTCCGGTTCGGAAATAAGCACTACCCCGTACTTATTAATAATCTGCTCACGATAGGTCCAGTACTTTTTATAAGTTGGCAAGTGGTTATTGTATTGATCAACGTGTTTTCCATTCAAGACCTTGATCAGCTCTGGTTCTCTGTACTCTGCGCTCGCCTGGAGCAAGTCATCCGAACTTTCGTTTACATTATTGCAAAAAATGAACGCAGCAATGGTTGGGGCGGCGATCCAAACCAGGAGCGTTGCCCCGCCTAACCACGATATCAGCTTTCTCGTCATGCTGTTCGAGTTCGTCATGTGACCACGAGCCTGTATCCGGAGCCACGCACGGTTGCTATTCTATCCCCGCCGATCTTCTTGCGGAGCCGGCTGACATAAACCTCCACTGTGTTGCTCTCGAACTCCGAATTGAATGAATAAAGCGCGTGCTCGATCCTCCCCTTTGAAACGACCGAACCGGGCCGGCGTAGAAGGCAGTCGAGCACCGCCCATTCGCGTCCAGACAGGTGGACCTCCTGCCCGTCGCGGAAGAGGCGTCGCTCGGCTGCCTGTATGGAAAGCGTCCCAACCGAAAATTGCGGCTCCGGAAAATGCCCTTGGCGACGTGCCACTGCACGGATGCGTGCCGAGAGTTCCCCCAGATCGAACGGCTTGACCAAATAGTCGTCGGCGCCAGCGTTGAGCCCCTCGATGCGGTGCGAAATCCGATCGCGGGCTGTCAGAATGATGACCGGCGTTGTATCAAGCCCCTTGATCAGCTCCCGCAGATAGTCGATGCCATTGCCGTCCGGCAGGTGAACGTCGAGCAAAATAACGTCGTAGCCGGCCACAGCTGCATGACCGCGCGCTCCGGACAGGCCCTCGGCCCAGTCGACCGCGTGGCCACCAGCCACCAAATGATCGTGCACAGCACTTCTAAGGTCGTCGTCGTCTTCAATGAGCAGTATTCGCATCAGGCTGCCGAGCTCCGGTATGAGGGCAAGGCTCCTGCCTTATTGATCGAAGCTGACAGTAGGCTGAACCGGCGCCAGCGAATATCTGGGGGCTTTCAGGCTGCTGTCAGCTACAATTGCAAGAAAGGGGTCGTTAACAAAGCCAAACGAAGAGGCCTTATGAAACCCCTCCTGATCTCGGCACTTTTGCTCAATGTGACCACCGGCGGCTGTACACTGGTTGGCGGGCAATTCGACGTGGCGGTCAACGAATGGCAGCCGCGCCACGCGTCAATGTCCAGGCTTGAAACTGACAGGTGTCTTAAATACGAGGGCACCGTAGCGGGTGCCTCCAGTTATCGAACAGTGCCTAGCAGGTCAGAAGTGCACTTTGACCATAGGGGTCGTCCGTATTTTCGGCGCTCGCGAACAGAGTCGACGGTCAATCGATGCGCCACTGCCAGAGTCTGGAACGGTCAAGTGTTTGTTATCCCCCGTCCGGGCCATATTCTCTGCCGAGGACCAAGAAGGCCCTATTTTCGGTGCCCACGAACAGAGCCAACGGTCAATCGATGCGCCACTGCCAGGGTCTGGAACGGTCAAGTGTTTGTGATCCCCTGTCCCGGCCGTGTTCTCTGCCGAACTCGCCCTTGTAGTCGGCACACCAAAGATCGTTAGGGCGACAGCCGTTTGAAAGTGGTGTCCCCGTCGCCCTGTTGCGCCTGCGCTTGCGGCGCTCGACCATGCCGGCGGTCGAGCACGGCATGCACGGTCGAGATCGCGGGCCGGTGCACATCCGGATACAGCCGGGCCAGCCGCTCGCGTATCTTCGGCGCACCCCATGTCGGCTTGTCTTGCTTGAGGCGCACAATCAGCTTCTCGATTTGAAACGGAAGCTGATTGGCGTGGCGATAGGGCCGCCGCGATCGGTCCGTCAGCCCCTCCAGGCCGCTGTCGTTGTAGCGCGTGAGGATCTTGTAGCCGGTCTTGCGCGAGATATCGAACTCCCGGCAAAGCACCGCCATCTTCTCGCCGTCCAGCAGCCGGGCGACGAACTTCAGCCGCTCTTCCATGACGTTACACTCCTTCCAAGGCACCTTGCTCTCCTTGCAAAGGGCCGAAAGTGTAACCCATCTATCCGGAATGAACTGTCACCCATCTTTCGGGAAGGGCAGTCATGGCCAAGGCAACTGGAAGCCGAATTTTCTTTTAGAGTATGAATCAGCGCCGTCTGCCGAAAAGCGCGTCCACGATCTTCCCTTTTGAAACGACCGTGCAGGGCTGGGGCAGACGGTAGTCGAGCACCGCCCATCCGCGTCAAGTCAGGTAGACCTCCTGCCCGTCGCGGAAGAGGCGTCGCTCGGCTGCCTGTATGGAAAGCGTCCCAACCGAAAATTGCGGCTCCGGAAAATGCCCATGGCGACGTGCCACTGCATGGATACGCGCTGAGAGTTCCCCCAGATCGAACGGCTTGACCAAATAGTCGTCGGCTCCAGCGTTGAAGCCCTCGATGCGATGCGAAATCCGATCGCAGGCTGTCAGAATGATGACCGGTGCCGATTCAAGTTCCTTGATCAGCTCCCGCAGATAGTCGATCCCATTGCCGTCCGGCAGGTGAACGTCGAGCAAAATAAGGTCGTAGCCGACCACAGCTGCATAATCGCGCGCTTCGGACAGGTTCTTGGCCCAGTCGACCGCGTGGCCACCAGCCACCAAATGATCGTGCATAGCACTTCCAAGGTCCTTATCGTCTTCAGTGAGCAGTATTCGCATCATGCTGCCGAGCTCCGGTATGAGGGCAAGGCTCCCATCTTATTGGTCGAAGCTGACAATAGGCTGAACCGGCGGCAGCGAATTATTTGGGGAGCTTTCAGGCTGCTGTCAGCTACAACTTGCAAGAAAGGGGTCGTTAACAAAGCCAAACGAAGAGCCCCTATGAAACCCGTCCTGACCTCGGCACTTTTGCTCAATGTGACCCCCGGCGGCTGCATCAGCAAATTGATTTGGGAAACAGGCGCGCCGGTTCTAATGACCGACGCAGGCCGAGGTCTGGAACAGCTGGACCAGCGAACGGCGTCTTCGGTTTTTCAGGCAACAGCCACATGGAAGAATATGATTGGCTCGACCATGCGCCGAGCTTTGTCGAACGGATTGGTCGCGGGCGCACTACCACAGATTATGGCAGGTTTACGCCCTGGCCTTGACACCCGGGGTGATCGTCACCGGCGGAGCCGCGGCGTACTGATCGGATATCTAACGTCGCTGAGTCTCTCGTCGGTGCAGTGGATCTCTCGGCTTAGCCATCATGCAAAAAACGACGGTTCCGCGACACCACTTTTCAGGTCCGTGACACAGGCTTTGTGAGCCGATCTGTTGTTCTTACCCCAGGCTAATGGCTGAACAGCTCTGTCGCCGGCTCGATGCGCCAGATGGCGCGATGTTTTGAACCCTTTCACGAGGCGACGGCAGCAGCCGACCGGCTCTCCTATCGCGGCTCCCGCGATCCACACACCCAGCAAGGGAATCTACCATGGTAATGAAGGCACCGGTTGCCGACGCTAGGAATGGGTCGGTAGTAGATCGGCTGGTCGGCATCGACCTCGCTCGGGGCCTGGCTGTCTTCGGGATGTATGCCGCCCATCTCGGTCCCGACCCCGGCGAAGGAGGACTAGTTGTGAGCTTTCGGGAGGTTGTCCATTCGGACCGGACCGAGGAGACTGGAGTTACCACGCTTCAGCATCCATCGGAGGATCCGAATGAACATCCATAAGAATGCCCGTCTCACACCGCTGCGTCGAGA
>NZ_SRTP01000228.1:0-328 GCF_004791945.1 Mesorhizobium sp. M3A.F.Ca.ET.175.01.1.1
ATCAGGTCCAGCCATGGATCGAGAAGGGCAGGCTGGTCCGGTTTCTCGAACCGTGGTCGCCCCGCTTTCCGGGTTTCTATCTATACCATCCGAGCCGCCGGCTCGTGCCTCCGGCGCTGCGTGCATTCATCGATTTCGTGCGGTCGAGGCGAGGTTAGAGGAATCTCGCCGCCATTCACAATTTCGCCAGCAAGTCAGGCGTCGGCCATCCGTCCACCGGAAGGCCAAGCCGCATCTGTTCCTTGCGGATCGCCTCGCGGGTGTTTGTGCCCAGGATGCCGTCTACGGTGCCGACGTCGTAGCCCTTGGCCTCGAGCTTGGTCTGCAG
>NZ_SRTP01000229.1:0-328 GCF_004791945.1 Mesorhizobium sp. M3A.F.Ca.ET.175.01.1.1
CCTTAAGCGAGAGTGTCTGGCTGCGAACGATACGAGCAACGAACGCCCAGCTGGTCATGCCGATGACAACAATGATCACAAAAAGAGAAGGGCGGAAGCCAAGGATGTCTCCACCGCGCCCCATCACCTCAAGGACCACAGGCGTGATGACCAGCGCGAGCACGAATGAAGGCATAACAAAAAAGAAATCTGTGATGCGCATCAGCCAGACATCCACCCAGCCACCAAAGTAGCCCGAGGTCATTCCGACCGTGGTGCCGACGATGAGGCTGATTACAGTCGCCAGCAGCGCGATCGTGAGTGATATCCGGGCACCATGGACGACCAG
>NZ_SRTP01000230.1:0-328 GCF_004791945.1 Mesorhizobium sp. M3A.F.Ca.ET.175.01.1.1
AACGCCCGAAACGCAACAGTTGGAACAAACTAGCCTCAAATATTCCAAGTGGACTTTCATTTCCGATCGTCCTGCCCTAAGTTGTTATAGCAAAGTCTCGGGCCGCCTGGGCCCAGGCTTGCAAACTGAATAGCCCCTCAAGGAGACAATGATGGCTGCCACCCCTCCCATTACGTCCGGCTCTGCAGGGTCGCCGGAACAGAACCTGGACAAGATGATCAAGCACCAGGAGCGTATTTTTGGGCTGGAGATCACGAAAGAGATCGCGAAATCCCAGCATGACATGCTGATAAGCACCGCGAGGACGCTCGGCCAGTCGTCTTAGAAA
>NZ_SRTP01000231.1:0-307 GCF_004791945.1 Mesorhizobium sp. M3A.F.Ca.ET.175.01.1.1
ACGATGGCCGCGACCGTCTTGCCGAGTCCCGACCAGACAATGGCGCCGGTTCCGGCCTTGGCGACGCCGGCGCCGACCAGCCCGCCGATCAGCGCGTGCGAGCTGCTCGACGGAATGCCGGCGACCCAGGTGACGATGTTCCAGACAATGGCGCCGACAAGTGCCGAGAAGATCACCGCCGGCGTGACGATGCTGGCGTCGACAATGCCTTTCCCCACCGTCTCGGCGACATGCAGGCCGAAGAACAGGAAAGCGATGAAATTGAAGAAGGCGGCCCAGAACACCGCGTAATGCGGCCTGAGCACCC
>NZ_SRTP01000232.1:0-328 GCF_004791945.1 Mesorhizobium sp. M3A.F.Ca.ET.175.01.1.1
GAGGCCGTCCATCTGGGCGACAAAATAGCCGTCATGGACGCCGGCAAGCTGGTGCAATACGCCAAGCCGGCCGAGATTCTCGCGAGACCCGCGAGCGGCTTTGTCGAGACATTGGTCGGCGCCAGCGAAAGGCCGTTCCGGCTGCTGTCGCTTGGGCCTGTGCGCGACGCCGTGGAGCCGGGCGATGCCGAAGGCGAGGCGATCCCCGGCGGCGCCACGCAGCGCGACGCGCTGGCCGAGCTACTATGGTCGGGTCGCCCCGCGCTGCCGGTGAAGGATACCGACGGCAGGCTGCTCGGCCGCGTCACCATCGAAGGGCTGGTGAAAC
>NZ_SRTP01000233.1:0-327 GCF_004791945.1 Mesorhizobium sp. M3A.F.Ca.ET.175.01.1.1
CGCTCTGCCGATCTCGGCGGTCAGTTCCATAGCGTCCGGCAGCCGCTTCGAGCCAGGCAAGCTACCCTACAACGCCGTCCAGGTGTCGCTGAAGAAGCTGGGCACGCTCTATTTCGCCGCCTCGATGATGGCGCCGCCGGTGATCGGCACGACAGCCACAGCCAGCGCCCAGCCCGAAGCGGCGTTCTCGGTCGGGTCGCGGCTGGCCAGCGTCAATGGCGGCATCCTCAACGCATTGCTCGGCGGGCTTCTCGGCGGCAACATCTCGCTCAGCGTGATGGACTACAATTCGCTGATCTCGGCTGATGTCGACGTGCTCTCCTTCAC
>NZ_SRTP01000234.1:0-326 GCF_004791945.1 Mesorhizobium sp. M3A.F.Ca.ET.175.01.1.1
AGCCGATGGAGAGCCCTTTCAAGCCGCCTTCGCGCGCCTGGGCCTCATTCCACTTGCCTTGTTCGGTATCCAAGCCGATGAGGCGGCCCTTCACATGCAGGCCATTCGCATCTTCGGACATCGCGTCCCAGACCCCGACCGGCTCCTGGCGGTTTCCGGTCATGGCGCCGTGCATCTTGTACATCGGCGGCAACGGACGGCCCTCGCGCTGGCGGTCGAGGAGTGACTTCGCGAAGGCGCCTGGCTCAATGACATCGCCGTGGCTATCGATGTTGCCGAAAACCGCGCCGTATCCCTCAAAGGATCCGCGAGGAGCGCTGCCGTTG
>NZ_SRTP01000235.1:0-326 GCF_004791945.1 Mesorhizobium sp. M3A.F.Ca.ET.175.01.1.1
GAGGGAGGCGGCGTTGGCGTGCACCTGCCGCGCTACAAAGGTGGCTGGACCGGTTTCATTGAAGAATTCGCGTTCGGCTATCGTATCCCGCTGATTTTGCTCATCAATGGCGTGGGCGGCTCCGTCATCCTGCAGGAAGCCATAGGCTATCCGGAGCTGCAGGCGGCCAAGCCAACTTTTCCAATGTTCGACATCATGGAACGGGTGCCGGTTCTGACCGCCGTCCTTGGCCCGACGGCAGGGAGTTCTGCTGCCCGAGCGCACCTGTCGCATTTTTCCGTAATGACCAAGGACAACGGCTGCCTGTTCGCCGGCGGACCACCGGT
>NZ_SRTP01000236.1:0-323 GCF_004791945.1 Mesorhizobium sp. M3A.F.Ca.ET.175.01.1.1
CTGGTCGCGGGAAGGCCGAGCGACTGAGCAGGAGATCAATCAACACGACAGAACGTCTCGGTCGGTACGCCTCTTGCCAATGATGTCTGCCTGCCGACAATTCGGCTTCGCGGAGCACACCAGCCAAGGCAGGGCGCCCGATTTTTCCTTTCACAAATCCTTGCACATCAAAAGGCAATATGCCAAATATCACTGTGTAAACAAGATGATGTAAGAAGGCTATTCGGTCTCCAAAACCGCAGGTAGGTTCGAGCCCTGCTGCCCGTGCCATTTTCCAAAAGGCATATCGAGGGCGTCCCGCCGTTGAAAATCGGCGGGCGGCT
>NZ_SRTP01000237.1:0-326 GCF_004791945.1 Mesorhizobium sp. M3A.F.Ca.ET.175.01.1.1
CGACGCTCGATCTTTCGGGCGAACTCGACGACGGCTTCAAGCCGATGCGCGGTCCGGCGCCCGGGCGGCGGGTCAAGGAATTCCTGGCGGCGCGGATCAAGCCGGAGGCCGTTCGCAGGTCCAGTGCCTGACACAACGGACGGCGCTACCTCAGCCCGTTTGCTATCTGCCTTGCCGTCGGCATTCGCCTCAGCAACAACATCGCCGCGACGCCAAGCAGCGTCCCGGGGGTGAGGACCAGAAAGCTCCAACGCCAGCCGATGCTCTCGGCCACAAATGAGGTCAGATGGATGGAGACGAAGGTAAGGGCAATGCCGGCGCTCAAC
>NZ_SRTP01000023.1:0-38564 GCF_004791945.1 Mesorhizobium sp. M3A.F.Ca.ET.175.01.1.1
GCCACCGGCTTCCACCGTCGCCCCCTTTGCCACGGCGTCGGCGACGTGCTCCAGTACTTTCTTCAACGCGTTCCGGTCGATGAGGGGGCCTGTAGTGACCCCTTCGGTGAAGCCGTCGCCGACCTTCAGATCGCGAACGCGCTCGGCTAGTTTCGCAGCAAAGGAATCATAGACACCCTCCTGAATATAGAAGCGATTGGCGCAGACGCAGGTTTGCCCAGCATTACGGTATTTGGAAATCATTGCGCCGTCGACAGCAGCGTTGAGATCCGCGTCATCGAAGACGATGAAAGGCGCGTTCCCCCCGAGTTCGAGGCCAAGCTTTAAGATCTGCTCTGCGCCTTGCCGCATCAGCAATTTTCCGACCTTGGTCGAGCCCGTGAACGTGAGCTTTCGGATCTTCTCATTTCCGCAGAATTCCTGACCGACCATCACCGCATCGGTCGTGGTAAGCACAGAAAAAAGACCGGGTGGCAGACCGGCGCGTTCTGCAAGGAGAGCCAGAGCGAGCGCGGATAGGGGTGTCTCAGCCGCAGGTTTTGATACTATACTGCAGCCGGCAGCGATCGCGGGGGCCATCTTCCGGGCAAGCATCGCATTCGGGAAGTTCCACGGCGTGATTGCCCCCACAACTCCAATGGGCTGCCTGATCACGATGATGCGCTTGTCCAGCTGATGACCTGGAATGGTGTCCCCGTAAACTCGCTTTGCTTCCTCACCGAACCACTCGACGTAGGACGCACCATAAAGGATCTCTCCCCTCGCCTCCGGCCATGGTTTTCCCATTTCCAAAGTGAGGATGGTGGCAAGATCATCGACATTCGTGACTAAGAGGTCGTAAAGCCTTCGCAGGACTACGGCGCGTTCCTTGCCCGTCCTCTTCGCCCAGTTCTTTTGGGCAAGATGAGCAGCCTCAATCGCCGACTTGACCTCCTCTTCACCAAGATCTGGAAGGGTTGCGAGCACTTTGCCGGTTGAGGGATTGGTGACCTCGAACGTGAGGCGCCTTGAACCTGCCGCTACCCACCGAGTCCCTACAAGAGCTTTATCCGTAACTAACGACTTGTCTTTCAACTTTGCTAGAACTGTTTCAGAAATTGACATTGGTTTCTCCGTCTCGGTGCGAGCCAAAGAGCCGCCGTATATATCTACCTAGGATAGAACTTAGCGCTCTATTGGACATTGGATTTTTTATGGATGGGCAGATTGCAGAAACGAAGAGTAATCTCCAGCACCGCTGAACGATCGTCACGGAATAGACCCCTCTCCGCACCTCTCAGAGGACGCCTCCCCATCCGACCCTGCGGTGAGGATGCGGCCACGAACGACCGGCGGCCGGCCTTCCAAGTACCGTGATTTCGGTTTTGCCATATCGACAATAAATCAGTATAAACAAAAGTTTAATCCCCGCTTCAGTCCGTTAGTTCGTCGGAATAGACCACGGCTGGAGAAGGAGCCCTGAAATCTTCGCACTGCACAGCTTCCACGGCTTTCTCAAGGTCATGCACCAGCAACGAGATATACTCATCTCGCAGCGGACCGAGCACCAATTGTATTGCCCCCGGCTCTTTCAGCAAGTTTATCTTCCAGCCATAATCCTTCATCTTGCTCGCAATCGAATATACGTCTGAGTAGTCGCTCCCTATTCCGACCACGTTGAGCTCAGCCCCGCCGACTATTTTCAAGCCAGGGCATCGTTCAACGAAAGACAATATGGCATCTCTCAGCTTGAGGATTTGACCCGCGCGGGAGAGGTATCCGTCCCGGCCCAGATAGCGCATGACCGCCCAAGCCGAGGCGATTGCACCCCCGTTACGCGTCCCAGTAAGAACCGGTGAACGATAAAGTCCAGCTGCCCATGTATCGAAGATGAAAGGTTGATGGCGGGCTACCTTATTTCTATAGAAAACGCCCGACACTCCCTTACCACTATAGCCATACTTGTGGAAATCAGCCGAAATTGAACTTACGCCGGGGACTCGAAAATCGAATTCGGGAACGTCTCGTCCGAGCTCGCGCACAAAAGGCGCCAAAAACCCACCAACGCAAGCGTCCACATGCAACCAAATCCCGTGTTTGCTGGCAATTTCCGCTAATTCTCGAACTGGGTCACAAACGCCATGCGACCAAGATGGCATTGACGCGAGCATCATGACTGTGTTTTCGCTAACTGCCTCGGACATTGCCGAGACGTCTGCGCGGAAATTTGCATCCACTGGAACGCGACGAATGGTATATCCCAAATATCGCTCGTATTTCTCGAATGTGGGATAGCCCGTCTGCGGAATGATTATTTCGGATCGAGCTATGTGAGGCCGTCTTTCTTTGGCGTTCGCTAGGGCAGCAGCAGTAGCGAGAAAGAGGCTCTCGGAACCGCCGCTGGTCACGGCGCCAGTTGCATCCTTTCCAGCGTGGAACAAACTAAGCGCCATCTGTATTAGATCGCGTTCAAATTTTACCACGGTCGGGTAGTTGTTGCCCTTCGTAAAAAAGGCAAGGTGAGCGGCCTTGGCAACTTCGAATGTGCCATCATCAAGCAGGAGCCCGCGGTCGTTGAGCCAACGATCTGGGAACGTCGAGCGCGGATCTGCGTCTTGTGAACGCAGCTGCTTTAGTTCTTGTTCGATCTCGTCCCGGGTCATTCCACTCTTTGGGAACGAATTGCTAATAGAAGTTTCAAATTGTTCGGCTTGCATGTTTAACTTCTCTTCGAATAGTGTTTGCATGGTAGGAATTCTAGCCAACCGCGTCCAATAAGTGTTTTTGTTTTCTGCCACCGATCGGAAAAGTCCTTCTTGGAATTGGCCTTGGCTTTCGAGAACTTCACCGTCCAGCGGGCATCGCGGTCCTTCTGGCGCAGCTTCGTCCATGTGTCCGGAACCTTGCCCGCCTTGATGTCGGCTTTCTCGGCGTCAGTGTTGCGCTCACATGGGCATTTCAGGATCGAGGGATCCTGTTTGCGTCGTTATCTAACCTACTAAATTCGGAGAGGGCTCCGATCGTTG
The DNA here is from genome assembly GCF_004791945.1 of Mesorhizobium sp. M3A.F.Ca.ET.175.01.1.1. NCBI lineage: Bacteria > Pseudomonadati > Pseudomonadota > Alphaproteobacteria > Hyphomicrobiales > Phyllobacteriaceae > Mesorhizobium > Mesorhizobium sp. M3A.F.Ca.ET.175.01.1.1. Next base: position 3,006 of record NZ_SRTP01000023.1, read on the forward strand.
TAAAACCGATACAATCGGGCCGGGCTTATTAGACTAGCTGTCCGCGGCTGGCACCTGGGCCTTCTTCATCCAAATCCGTTTTGACACGCTATGAGTTGGCTACTCGGCACCTCCTGCGGCGGCGTCGAGCTTTGGAGCCTGGCAAGTTCGGCATACGGGATATGACAGCGGATGGTGTGACCGGGCTGGGCCTCGGCCAGTGGCGGCACCTGTTCCTCGCAGATCGATCCGATTTTGCGCGGGCAGCGTGTGTGGAAGACGCAGCCTGATGGCGGGTTGGCGGCGCTGGGGATTTCACCGTCGAGACGAATGCGCGCCTTCTCGGTCTGATCGAGTTTTGGAACGGCCGACAGCAGCGCTTCGGTATAGGGATGATGCGGGCCGGAAAAGACGTCTTCCGACGGTCCGAGTTCCATGATGCGGCCTAGATAGAGCACGGCGATCTTGTCCGAGAGGTAACACACCACGCCAAGATCATGCGAGATGAAGATGTAGCTGACGTCTTCCTTCGATTGCAGGTCGACGAGCAGGTTGAGGATCGCCGCCTGTACGGACACGTCGAGTGCCGAGGTCGGCTCGTCGCAGACGACGATGCGTGGATCGCCGGCGAAGGCACGCGCAATGGCAACGCGCTGCTTCAGCCCACCTGACAATTGACGCGGCTTAACGGCCAGATGCCGTTCGGTGAGGCGCACCGAGCGGACGAGGTCTTCGAGGCGCGTCTCCAGCGCCTTGCCGGAGAGGCCGGCCAGCCGTTTCAATGCGCGGCCGAGGATGTGTCGGATCGAATGCGAGCGGTTGAGCGCTGAGTCCGGGTTCTGGAAGACGATCTGCATCGCCTTGACCTGATCGTCGCCACGGTTCTCCAGCTTCGGCGCCAGCGCCTTGCCCTCGAGCTCGATGGTGCCGCCGTCATCGGGCGGCACGAGGCCGAGCAGCAGCCTGGCGAAAGTGGTCTTGCCACTGCCGGACTCGCCGACCAGCCCCAGCGTCTCGCCGGGCCACAGATCGAGCGAGACGTCCTTGACAGCACGCAAGGGATGGCCATGGCTGGCATAGGTTTTGTTCAATCCCGCGACGCGCAGCACAGGTGCCGCCGCCGGCTTTGGTGCAGGCGCCACATCGCTGGGTGTGGCGCGCGGAAGGGCCTGCGCCTTGTCGTGATAGTGGCAACGCGACAAGCGCTTTCCGCGCTCGTCACTCAGATCGTAGAGCAACGGCAATTCGGTGCGGCAGCGCTCGTCGGCGAGCGCACAGCGGTCGGCGAAGGCGCAGCCCTTGATGTCGGCACCAATGCCAGGAAGGAAGCCCGGAATAGTATCGAGGCGGCCCTGGCCCTTGCGCTTGCCGCCGCTCGGCAGGCAGCGCAGGAGTGCTACGGTATAGGGATGGCGCGGGTCGTTGAAGACAACATCCGTCGGTCCTTCTTCCACCAGCATGCCCGCATAGAGCACGCCGACCCGGTCGCACATGTTGGAGACGACCGCGAGGTTGTGGCTGATGAACAGGATCGAGGTCGAGAGCTCTTGCCTGAGCTGTACGATGAGGTCCAGCACCTCGGCTTCGACGGTCGCGTCGAGGCCGGTGGTCGGCTCGTCGAGGATCAGCATCGACGGGTCGTTGGCCAGCGCCATGGCGATCGCCACGCGCTGCTGCATGCCGCCGGAAAGCTGGTGCGGATAGCGCTGCATCACGCTAAGCGGATCGGAGATGCGCACGCGGTTCAGCATGGCGATGGCGCGATCGGTCGCCGCCTGTCCAGTTATGCCGCCGAGCTCGAAAATCTCGGTCAGTTGCAGGCCAACGCGGATCGACGGGTTCAGCGCCTTGCCCGGATCCTGGTAGACCATGGAGACGCTTTCGGCCCGCGCCCGCCTGAGCGCCTCGGCGTCCAGCTTCATGACGTCCTTGCCGTCCAGCGAGATCGCGCCGCCGGTGATCGAGCCGTTCCTCGGCAGATAGCGCACCACGGTGAGCGCCACAGTGGATTTGCCGCAGCCGGATTCGCCGACCAGCCCGTAGGCCTCGCCTTGGCCGATGTTGAGGCTGAGATTGCGCAGCACCGCGCGGTTGCGCCCGGCAACACGGTAGGCAACGGACAAATCGTGCAGTTCGAGTGCGTTTTCAGCCTTTGCGGAGTTAGTCATTGAGCGCTCCATGGACGCCGTCGGCCACCAGGTTGACACCGATCACTAGCGAGGCGATGGCCAGGGCATCGAACAGCACCGTCCACCAAAAGCCACCACTGATCATGCCGTAATTGCTGGAGATCGACAGCCCCCAGTCGGGTGAGGGCGGCTGGATGCCAAAACCCAGGAAGGAGAGCGTAGCGACCGCGAAGATGGCGTAGCCGAGACGCACTGTCGTCTCCACCAGGATCGGTGGGATGACATTGGGCAGGATCTCGACGAACATCGTATACAGCGCGCGCTCGTGCCGAAGCTCGGCGGCGGCGACATAGTCGAGTTGGCGCTCGGTCAGCACCGCCGAGCGCACCGTGCGGGCGATGATCGGCGCGAAGCTCAGCCCTATGAGGACAACAACGGTGGCCGTGGAGGTGCCGAGCGCGACGATGGCGAGCAGCGCCAGGATGACACCCGGGACGGCCATGAAGGCTTCGAGGATGCGGCTGACGACATCGTCGACGATGCCGCGGAAATAGCCGGTGAGCAGGCCAAGTGCGGTACCCGTCACCGTCGCCAGCAAGGTCGCCAACGGTGCGACGGTGAGGATATCGCGCGAGCCGACGATGACGCGCGAGAAGACATCGCGGCCGATCTGGTCGGTGCCGAACCAGTGTTCGGTGGAAGGGGGCGCCAGGGCGTTGATGATGTCGTCGGCGAGCGGATCATAAGGCACAAAATGTTCGCCGAACAGCGCGCAGGGAATCCAGAACAGCACGATGGCAAGACCGACAAGGAAGGTTCGCGAGCGCAGCAGCGAGAAAAGGACTTCGGCAAGCGGACCGCGCTCGCGGGTATCGTCGGGGGCGGGGGAAGTGGTCTGGACGGCGCTCATTGATCTGACCCCAGCCGGATGCGCGGATTGAGCACGGAATAGAGAAAGTCAACGGAAAGCGTCGCCACGGCATAGACAATGCCGATGGTCAGGGTTCCCGATTCCAGCATCGGGAAATCCTTGCCGCGCGCGGCGGTGACGATCAGCGATCCGATACCCTGGTAGCGGAACAGCGTCTCGATGACGACGAGACCACCGATGAGATAGCCGGTCTGGGTGGCGATCACGGTAATGGTCGGCAGCAGCGCATTGCGCAGCACATGGCGCCAGATCACGGTGCGCCAGGGGAGGCCCTTCAGCACGGCCGTTCGCGTATAGTCGGAATCGAGCGCCTCGATCATGCCTGAGCGCGCCATGCGGGCGATGTAGCCGAACAGCACCAGGAACAGCGGCAGCGAAGGCAGGATCAGGTAGTAGAGTTGGGTGAAGAAGCCGGAGTCGCGCGGCCATGCCGCCGAGATCGGCAGCCAGCGCAGCCAGACGCCGAAGATCAGGACTAGGATGATGCCGGTGACGAATTCGGGCAGCACCGCCACCGACAGGCCGCCAAGACTGATGATGCGATCGAGTGGCCGATTGAGATTGAGTGCTGCAACGACGCCACTAAGAATGCCGATCGGCACAACCAGCACGAAGGCGACCGCCGCGAGCTTGATCGAATTGCCGAGCGCGTCGATGACGAAGGGCGCCACCGGCGAGCGGAAGATATAGGACGTGCCCATGTCGCCCTGAACGAAATTCCAGACCCAGGTCGCATATTGGGTGAGCAGCGGGCGATCGACACCGAGCGTGTGATTTAGCGTATCGACCGCGCGCTGGTCGGCGAAAGGTCCCAATATGGCGCGCCCGACATTGCCGGGCAGCACCTGGCCGCCTAGGAACACCATGACGCTGAGAAGGAACAGTGTGACGAGTGATAGAGCCAGGCGCCGGACAAGGAAGGAGAGAATGGCCTTATACTCCGGGTGGGGCCAGCCCCGGTGAGGAGCTAGCTGTTACACGATTGGCTTCGCTTTCGGTTCAGGCTTTCGACGCTTTATCGAGGAAAAGTTGCCCCATGGCCGTCGGCTGCACGCCTGTCACACCTTTCGCGGTTGGCACCAGTAGGTCGGAGAAATAGCCGAAGATGACCGGTGTTTCCTCGAGCAGCAGGTTCTGAATCTTGCCGGCCGAGGCCTTCTGCGCCTCGAGATCGAGAGCCGCAATGTAGCTGGACACGAGCGCGTCGTAATCCCTGTTCTTGAAATGCGCGGCGTTCCAGGTGCCGTCGCTTTTCAGCGGCGCGGCAAGCAAGACGTTCGGCACGCCGCGGTGAGCGTAGTCCGTGATGCCCATCACCGAATCCAGCCAGTTCGACTTGCCAAACACCGCATCACCATAATAGCGACCCTGGTCGAGGAGGTTCAGATCGAGATCGATGCCGATCTCCTTGACCCAGTTCTGGATGAGCTGCGCGTATTCGGGGATATCAATATAACGCTCGGTGGTCAGCGTCACCTTGAAGCCTTTGCCGGCGCCCGCCGCTTCCATGAGCTGCTTTGCCTGTGCGATGTCCTGCTTGCGTTGCGGCACGCTTGCATCAGTCGAGGGGTAGATTGGAGCAAATGGGCTGTCGTTGCCTAGTGAAGCTCGGCCCTTATGTAGGCCGGCGACCAGCTTGTCGCGATCGAGGCAGAGCGCAATGGCGCGACGTACGCGCGGATCCTTGAACGCGTCGGAATCACAGCGCATGTGAAACTGGTTATGCGCGGACGTCTTCGCACTTATGATATTAAAGTTCGGATCGTTAAGCAGGACAATGCCGGCTAGAGGCGATACCGCGTTCATCATATCGACCTGACCGCCCTGTAATGCCAGGATCTGCGACTGCTCATCATTGAAGAAGGTGAATTCGGTGCGCTCGGGCAGCGCCATCAACCCCCAATAGTTTTCGTTTCGGACGAAGGATGCGCCGACCTTTGGTGTGTATTTCTCCAACTTGAATGGTCCAGTGCCGTCGAAGCTCTTCTCGTAGTCGCCCTTGTAGCTGGCAGGCAGAATGATGGCATTGTAGTTGTCCGACGACAGCATGTAGGGGAAGTTGCCGTTCGGCGTGTCGAGGTGAAATTCGACCGTGTAATCGTCGACTTTCCTGGTGGCACCCTTCTGCAGGATTCCCTTGAACACCGACAGCGCATTGGAAGAACTCGCCGGATCCGCGAGGCGGTCGATGCTTGCGGCCACGTCGTCGGCCTTCATCTCGCCTCCACTGTGGAACTTGACGCCTTTGCGCAGCTTGAACGTCCACACCGTGCCTAGGTCGTTGGACTTCCAACTTTCAGCTAAAACCGGTTGCAGTACAAGGTCTGGACCGCCAACGCAGAGGTATTCTCCGGCCTGCTGCAACAAAACAAAACCAGTAAAGTCACTAGTGGTCACCGGATCGATTGTCGCCGTCGGTGCGATGCAGGCGACGCGAATGGTGGCGCCGGGCGTACCTTGGGCGCGAGCGAGCGAAGGCAAGCCGCCGAAACCCGCGACGGCAGTTATGCGGCCTAGTAGCGGCAGCGAAACACCGAGCAGGCTGCCATGGCGGATGAAGTCGCGACGGCTGACCCGGCCGTCGACCAGGCCATCGATGAGGTGATTTTCATGCGGCGAACGATTGCGCCGGATGAGATCGAGAATGCGATAGTTCTTATTCATGGGTTACCCCTTCCCCTATTTTCTTTTGCTGGCGAATGATCGACGAGATTCGTACGATTCTCCCTCACCCGGCCGTCAACGAGAGCTGTCGACCGGAGTGCTAGCACACGGTCTCACCCGGTCTGTCTGTTGCTGGGCGGCGGAAGGGCTAACCACGAGAAAGACTGTAATTTGCCCCGAGCCGGAAATCCGATGCTTGAATAAAGCTGCGACCGCATTGACAGCATCACCCTCCGACTTTTTTGGACTTTAGCATCAGGGGCAAAGTAGGGGTTGCTGAAGTTTGCCTCCAAAACGAAAAGATTTTCTGAGCTCGACTTTGCCCATTCCTGCAGGATAGCAGAGCGCGTGAGCCATACGCAGACAACGACATGACGGGGTCGTCATCGCGTGCGCTCCAACACCCACGGATTCTCGACCATTTCGAAATCCATCCGCACTCCGGCTTGCGCTTCCTCTCGCCATGCGAGTTCAGGGCGAAAGCCACTGGTGCTTAATGGAACTCGCTGCCTGTCCGGTCAAACGGGGCTACCTCCAGGACCCGGCCCTCCGGCCCTATGAGTTGACCCTCGACGTTATTTGCAAGACGTGCGGTGTCTACGATTAGGTTAATGCGTCGGCACCACCATCGAGTTGCCTAAGGCGCGACCGTCAACTAAAGATGACGAGATGAGCAAGTTTGGTAGCATCGATTACCGTATTCTCTGTGCACTCCAGAGAGGTTTCGGACTGCGGAGAAGATCGACACTTTGCAATGTGCGGGCACGAGATCGTGACTGCGCGAATTGCAACTTCGCCAAAAAAGAGGCTGTCGCGGAAGCTCGTTCGACGACAGCCAACCTGCCCTGGGAGGGTGGGGAACCGGGGTAACGCTCATGATCGTGTTTTAGTGATGAGAACGTCGCCCATCACTATGGGCAGTCGCACGTTCTGACACCGTGACGAGCAGCGCTCCGACGCCAGCCCTGCTCAGGCCGCCTTGGCGGAATAGCCGTGAGCAGCCTTCACCGAGCCCGGTGAAGACGGCAAGGCGTCTAGCGCAACCGGAGCAACGTCGAATTTCCGGTGCCGGCGACCAGCTCATTTTTCCGCAACAAGATCCGCTGTCATCTTCATCAAAGCAGCGCCAAATTCGGGGTCGCTGGCGGCTTTGTTCTCGAGGACACCGAGGTAGACAACGACGGTGCCCGTGTCAGGGTTCGCGAGCATATACTGCCCACCATAACCACTATGTCCGAACCACGTGCCGTCGGTGTACGTTTGACGGCTATAATGAAACCAGTCTAACGGCTTTGCCAGGGAAGGGCCGGGATTGCGGCGGGTCTCTTCGATGAAGGCGGCATCGCCGACGCGGCGGCCGTCGATACCCTCGCCCTTACGCGCAAAGAGCAGTCCATAGCGTGCGAGATCGCGGGCGGTGAGACAGGCGCCACCGGAGACAGCCGGTACACCTTCTCGGTCGCAGGTCATATGGAAGCATCCCTCGATGCCAGCCGCCTCGACGATCTCGATCAGCCAGTCGCGCAGCGGCCGGCCACTGGCCCGCTCAATGATCCAGCCAATGACGTCGCTGTTGGCCGACTTGTAGAGCGCCTCGCCGCTGCGATTCACGAGATCGTCTCCGGTAACGCCGCAGAGGAAGGAGCGAGCCGTCTCGTCCTTTTGACCCTCCGCCGGCAGGCGCCAGCCACCGGCGACGTCCATGTCGAAGGACGAAGTGTAGGGGTCGCTGTAGTCCTCGCTGAAGTCGTTGACGACGTTCATGTCTGCGACCGCCTTGACGGTCGCCTCAGCGTAGCCTGTACCGATCTCCGGCAGATAGGCGCCTACTCGCTCGTCGAGATCGACGAGGCCGTCGGCCACCGCGCGACCGAGCATGAGGTTGAGCGTCGTCTTGGTGATAGACATGATGGCGTGCGGCTTCTCGGGCCCGAAGTCCGGCGCATAGGCTTCGTAGAGGACGCGATCGTCGCGGACCACGACGAAGGCCGAAAAATGCGGCATGCCGAGGAAACGTGCGACGCCGGGACGCTCGCCAATAGTCCAGTCGATCTCCTTCCTGAGTGGCAGGACGCGGGGGGCGCGCAGCGACATCGAATAGAGCATCGTTGTGTGGATATTATGGAAGCCGTGGCGGCGGTGGTCGGGCAGATTCCAGCGCGCCGTGTTGTCGAACAGGGTGATCAAGTCAGGATTGGGGATCGACGGGACAGTCATGCGGTTGGCCTTTACAAGTTCGGGTTGTTAATAAGACTTAGGAGGAGTGCGCAGTGCGAAGCTCACCAACAAGTGCGCCAAGGCCAATTCGATCGATTGCATACTCAAAGCTGATGACGATGCCAAAGTTGCCCAAGTAGGCCGCAGAAAGAGGCCAGTGTCCGCGCCCGCGACAGCGTCAGCATCTTCATAGAACTCGATCACGACGTTCATACGCGGATTGACCTGGTCGTGCCCTCGCGGGCTAGCTGCGTCAATTCCGTGGGCGTCACTTCGCCCGCGCTCACGAGCGAGGCCAAAACCGTGGCATCGCACTCTACGTGTTCGCTCAGTCTCATTTCGGCCGCCCACCGATCCCACAAGGTTGCACGTGAATCGTTATCTACCGCACGCCTTTGGAGGAGCGCATTTTCGACGTCAGTACGGCTCATGCCTTTTCTCGGCAGCACCTCGTTGCCATTTGAAAACGCTGATCGCTTCCAGGATGCACCTTGCGAATACCCTGGTTCCTCAAGAGCTACCCCCGTCTCCATCATAGCTCGTCGCCCGCCAAAACTCCTTAAGGCTGACGTTAACATCGCAGGTTATGGAAGTGTTGCTGATTTATGCCCAGTTTGAGAAAACTCTTACTGAAGAGAAACAAAGAGTCGAAAAATAATTTTATGAGAGCCAAGCGGCTCAGCGCGCTGTTAGCCGTGGCTGATGGCTAAAAACGCTCCATACTTTCGAGCCCCACACGACGGCTACTAGCCGGTCAGAGGCGAGCAGATCGCTGGTGACGCGTGCCGCGCTTGGACATCTCGAATCGCCGAAACGCCCGGTTGCAACGTCTCAGCCACCGCCCGCGCCTTCTCGTCAGAACAGCGTCGCCGAAATTGCCGCAGTGCACCTTCAAGTCGTTCGGACACAGCCGCGACCATATGGAAGTTTAGGGATGTGTTGCAACGTTTTGATTACCGGCGTTGTGGCAGAAACCTCCGACCATTTTCGGAGGGCGCTATGTTCAAGCAACGCCTGATCTGCTTTGCTTGCGCTGGTACTTGGCCTCACATGGCTTCTTGTGGTCAAGGATCAAATTCAGCAACGTATGAGCAGAACTCCAGGACTCTATCGGCATCCAATGTCTGGGTCCGGTTGCATCCAACCGTCTTCGAGCACGATCAACCTCACATGCGGTCGCTGTTCAGTACGGCTGCACAATATCCCGTGTGTGGACGCCCTGTCGGATGCTTGAAGTTTTTTTCTAAAGGCGTGGTGCGCAGGTTCAGGTGCTTCCGTGTGTCCGACATGTTTGGATGCGGCCGGTCATCGACGCCAGGCGATGACCACGTGGGAAGCCATGAGTGCACGGCCTGCCTGAGAAGCGCGGTATCGGCCTCTCGCGGCCGCATTTCAAACAACGTGACAACGCCCGTTAATGATCTCCGGATCCATCGACCATTCCAACACTCTTGGCTTCTGCAGGTTTACCTCTATCGTTCCCATCAAAGACTAATTGGTCGAAACTACAGCACATTGATTATACCCCACTGTGAAAATGGACAGCCCGATCCTCTTTGGCAACCCGACTCACTACGTCGCTGAAATACCTTTCAACACCAAATTCAGGAGTTAGAAATCTCTCTGCGATCTCAGTATAGTGGTCAATGGAGGAAACAATAAATTTGATGTGGTAGTCAAATTGACCCATTACTTCGTAACATTCCATAACTTCGGGAATAACACACATATGGCGTTCAAAGAAATTTAATGCATCGCGATTTTGCCTCGATAGGACCACCTTAGCTAAAACAATCTGGATACTTTGCAACTTTTCAATCGCTATCTCTGCGATGTAACGACGTATGATTCCGTCTTTTTCGAGCTTTTTGACCCTCTGCCAACACGGCGACACGGAAATGCCGACCCTGTCGGCCAGGATCTTAATTGGAAGCCGGCCGTTTTCTTGGAGCACATCAAGAATCCGGTAATCCATGCGGTCTAGCTTGTTCATATCACTTACTCTAACCTACCTGAACGTTCCTTCCACAGTGCTGGCTATGTGCCGGCAGAGGATGCCGCGGCAATGCGTCGCCACCCTGCCACATTTGCCGAATGCAACAGCCCCTGCAACTGTGGGCTCACGAAAAAATGAGATAACGCACTATCTGTCGCGGCCTGAACATCAGCTTTGATGTTTCCATTGTCCTCTATTGTCTTACTGAGTCAGAAAGTCGCGGCTGCGTGGGATTCGCGCTGGTCGCGGATTTGTTAGGGTGCTGCCTGGTGATCATGGAAGCGCCCCGCCATGCCCGACTGGACAGCCGAGAGTGAAGCAGCATTCGACGGCGTTGTCACGTTGTTTGAAATGCGGCCGCGTAAGACCCACACCGCGCTTTTCAGGTAGGTCGTGCACTCACGGCTTCCCACGTGTCCATCGCCTGGCGTCGATGGGTTCGAATTTGTGCTGCAAAGCGGCTGGTCTGCGATGAGACGAGAGGTTTCGGACTGCGGAGAAGATCGACACGAAATGTTCCAATGAATTGGGCGCGTCTGGACGATCTCGTCGAGCATATATCCGCCCTGATCAACCGCTCTCGACAACCAGCATTTCCTTGAGGCCGCCTTCGTCACGGCCGGCAAAGAGAGCATTGCGGCGGTTCATGGCTGGACTTGTGATCGCGTTTTTGACGAGGTTGGGTCGATGTAGAGGCGACCGTCGTCCAGGAACAGCCGAAAGGCGGCCTGGCTGTTCAGCATACAGGCCATAGCCTCGCCGAGGTCGGACTTGCGCGAGACGCGCGGGGCGTGAGCTGTCAGCCAAGTGAAGAACTCGTCCACCAGCGGGCAGGACAAGTTCTGGCGGACAGCCCGGTGTCAACAGCGAGCGACCCGATAGCCCATTTTGCCGGTTTCAGCGGAATCCTGCCGGTCTACGGCTATGGCGGCTATCGTGTGCGGGCCGACAAGAGCGGCGTCGTGCTCGCCTTCTGCTGGGCGGATGTGCGCCGGCGCTTCTACGACCTCGCTGGGGCCGGTCCAGCGTCGATCGCCAGCGAGGCGCTCCAACGGATCGCGGAACTCTACAGAATCAGGACGACATCTGTGGACGATCGGCCGAGCAGCGCCGTGCCATGCGCCAGGATGAGAGCCCGCCGATCGTCGCCGAACTCTCGAGCCGTGGCTGCGCGAGAAGCTCGGTCCGATCAGCCAGAAGATTAAGCTCGCCGACGCCATCCGCTCACGCTTCCCCGTTGGGAAAGGCTCACGCGCTTCCTTGACGATGGTCGCATCGAGATCGACAGCAATGTCGTCGAGCGATCGATCCGCCCGATTGCGCTTAACCGAAAGAACGCGCTCTTCGCGGCTCCTACGGCGGAGCCGAGCATTGGGCCGTCATCGCCTCTCTGATCGAATCCTGCAAGCTGAACGACGTCGAGCCGCTCGGCTACCTCGCCGACGTGCTGACCAGGATCGTCAACGGTCACCCAAACAGCCAGATCGACGATCTCCTGCCGTGGGCCTACATCCCGGCTCCCGAGCTCCTGATGTCCGCAGTCAAGGGTTTAGACCGTAGAAGTGCGGCCGGTCGCGAGATCGGCTGTTCATTCTGATGGTCGCGCATGGATGGAGGCGGAACTGAAAGACGTCGGTGATCAAGCTCTGATGCGCGGGTTGGTTACCGCATTCTCGATTATGCGTCTGGGGCTGTTCCTATCTTAATTCGGGCGTCGGCCTTTGCCGGTTACAAACTGTCTGACGGACATTCCCCTGCCGTGGTCCCGGCTCCGCCCATGGGCGAGGATGTACCGCCGCTACGGCGACGGGATCAGGCCGCGCGCGCCTCCGCCGTGACAGCCCACATCAAGCCGGCCAGTTCACGGGCAATCGCGGTGCAGATCACCGTCGTCCGTCTGCCGCGCGCGGCCAGCTTTCGGTAGCGGGTCGTCGGTCGGACCTGGGCCTTCCATGCTATCTCACGCACGCGTGGCGGTGCCGCTCCAACTGGTATAGCTTCATCTTTCCGACCTTCGGTGGATGCCGATAGGTCCAGGCACTCTCGACCAGCATGTGCCGGACGCGGCCCTTTCCCCCCTTGTTGATGCCGCCGCGCCTGATCGTCTCTCCGGTCGATCGCTCGCTCGGCACGAGGCCGACATAGCCCATGAGCTGACGAGGGCTCTCGAAGCGGCCCACGTCGCCGACCTCGCTGGCGAACGTCACGGCGATAATCGGATTTACTCCACGCAATGCTTGCAGCGCCTGCACAAGAGGCGCCAGAGACCAGGCGGGAATGAATTCCCCGATCGTGCGCTCCAGGAGCTCGACCCGTTCTTTCGAGACGCCCACCGCTTCGACCATCTCCTGGAGCGCAATCTGATGTGCGGGATGATCGAAACGCTGCTCTTGCAGCCAGCGCAGGTAGCGCATCATCCCACTCGTATTGCGGGGATAGAGCCGACCATGCTTGAACATGAAGGCGCTCACTTGCTGGCGGTGAGCACGAAGCGTCTCGACCGCTGCAGCCCGAGCGCGAACAAGATCTCGCAGGGCCTCGTGGCTTTCGTCGGACACCCACACTCCTCCAGTCAATTCGCCCCCGCGTAGCAGTCGGGCGAGAGAAACGGCGTCTCGACGGTTCGTCTTCACCCGATCGCATCCGTGCCCGAGCGATCGGATCAGGCGATACCATAGCCGGTCGGGCCGGCCTCGTAGCAGAGCACACAATCAAACCTGCCCGGCGATCCGATGAATGACCACGCGCATGCTCGCGGCCGACGCCTCGACTTCGCCAAAGAAGCGAACTTCTCCCACCCGGCCCGCATCCGCAATCGCGATGGCGTTCCTCAGCTTGGCAACATCAATTTCGACAAATGCTTCCCTATAATCTGCCACGGCTCGTCCTCCTGTGATGAGGATCGGCTCGGCCCGCCCGAGCAACCCTCGGACGCGCAGTGTAGGGCGAGCCACCTCACCGGCAGAGGCGGACATACGGTCTTACGCGGCTACGATGGCGGCAGAAGCTATGGGGAGAGCGGCGTGGGCGTGAAATGGTGCCTCCGTTGTTCAATGAAACGGATGGATATGCCCCATGAGCCAAGTAAGTGACCTGAGCCGTTCCCTTGCTCCCTTTGATCAAAATACCACTCTGACGGTAGTCGTTGAACTGAGCGAGGCCAGCTGGCTGGTAGCTGGGTTGATTCCCGGAATTGAGCGCCAACCCGTAAAGAAGCAGGAGCCGGATCCGGTCGCGCTGCTGCGGCTGCTGGAGCGCTGGCGGTTGGAGGCAATGAAGGCAGGCAAGACGATTGGAAAGATTGCCCTCGCCTTTGAGGCGGGACGGGACGGCTTTTGGCTGGCGCGGTGGCTGCAGGCTCGCGACATCGCAGTGCATGTCGTCCATTCGACGAGTGTCGCCGTGTCACGCGAGCATCGTCGAGCGAAGACCGATCGACTGGATACGGCGATGCTTATGCGGTGTTGGTGGGATGGCTGCGTGGCGAGCGCGGACACTGCCGGATGGTCGCTATCCCAACGCTCGAGCAAGAGGACGCCAAGCGTCCGAGCCGTGAACGGGAAGGTCTGGTCGGCGAGCGCACACGGATCATCAACCGAATGAAGGCGAACTTGGCCCGGCTCGGCATCCGCGGGTTCAAACCGGCGTTGCGCAAGGCGCCGCAACGGCTCGCCGCGTTACGCACACCGGAGGGTGTGCCGATTCCACCTAACACGCTGGACGAGATCCGACGTGACATGGATCGGCTCGCTGTGGTGCGCGAACAGATCAATGCGATCGAAATGGCCCGCATCGAGCGGCTGGAAAAAGCGCCTGCGGCAGGGCCACACGCTATGGTGCGCCTGTTGGCCCGCGTCGTCGGCGTGGGAATGGAAACTGCAGACATGTTGGTTCAGGCAGACATGTTGGTTCAGGAGGTGTTGTCCCGAAACCTTCGAGACCGGCGAGCCGTGGCCCGTTACGTTGGCCTCACGGGTTCGCCCGACGAGAGTGGCAAGAGACGACGAGAGAGAGGATTGGCCAAGGCTGGCAATGCCCGCGCGCGTCGCGGGCTGATCCAACTTGCCTGGCGGTTCTTGCGATTCCAGAGCGACAGCGCGCTTGCGCAATGGTACCGATCGCGGACTGGTGGCCCGAAGGGTGCGCGCAAGACAACAATGATCGTCGCACTCGCCCGCAAGCTGCTCATCGCGCTTTGGCGCATGGTCACCATCGGCGAAATCCCGGCGGGCGTCGCGCTGCGGCAGACAATCTGAATACGCGACATGGTCGTCGCGCGGCGGATCGACTGTCGCGACGAGTCGAAGCGTAGCGATTCGAGGTGGCGGTGACCCGAACAACTCCATGGCTCCAATGCCGTCGGCAGAATGGGCCCGCCGCCTCGGAGCCTTGCTGCCGAAGCCATTTACTGCTTCATGGTCGGGATCCCCTGCGGATCCGACCGAATACAAGGTCGCGGCGCGATGCTTTGCGCCCCAAGGCAGGCTCCCCTCGAATTGCTCACCTGTTCCCGATCCGGGTTCACGCCCGCCTCGCTCTCGCGGTCGACCGCCCCGCTTTTGGCCCAGGCGCCGGCTGTCGAGAAACTCAAGGAAAAGATTGCTGAGAGCCACACCAAGAACTTGACAGAAAAATCCCCATACAAGGAGTTGTAGCGTTGTAGCCGATGCGAGGCCCGATACGCCGTGCAAGTCTCGACACGGCCGCCGATAGCGGCCGTCCGCCACGCCATGATCGCGCTCATAACACGACGCTCAGCCTGGCCCAGAGACCCAGACGGCGGTCATGCTGCGGGATGTAACCCTCGGCGTGGTGGCGCAGGACATCTGCGAGTCTTGGCGGGAGCGAGCTGTGTGGGGAGCGGGCTCGCGCACGACCCGCGACCGACCTCAGCCGGGCGGCGTGACGTCCAGGGTCAGGCGATCGAGCGGGCGCCGTCGCCCGGATGACGTGGGTCGCCAACATGCGTGTAGCGCGCCCTCGACAATACGGGAGTCGTGGAGAGAACGCCGAACGCGATAGCACGTCATCGGGAGGCAAGACGATCCTAGTTGGGCGGTTTCGCGGACATCGTCTGTCTGTCAGCGGCTTCGCGGCAAGATAGCTCATCCCGCTCGGCGCCAAGAGCCTGAAGATTACTCAACTCGCGATGATCGGCAAGTCGATGTAACAACCGACCGCGCCACGATGAAATTTGAGCAACGGCGGCGCGCCGTCGGCGGGAACATTGGCAAATGTGGTCTTGTCGCTGCCAGCAAGACACACCCTCAGACGGTATCCCGCCGGGAGGCGGGCGGAGATGGGATGCAACGAGAAGGTCAGGATGGCGGGCTCGCCCGGAATGAGCGGTTCGGCGTCGCGTTTCAAATAGCTATGCTGGGGTCCAAGCGCGCTGAACGGTGAGTCGGTCCACACCTTCCGGTGCAGGGCGCGCAACTGGCCCTCCGTGAGATAACAGGATACGCCATCCGGCTTGACGGCTTCGAGATAGACGAAAAAGGCGCCGTCCTCGCGGGTCGAGGTGATGTTCAGGTGCACGACAGGATGTCCGGTGATCTCGAGTTCGCTGTTCAACGGATCGCTGGTGTAGCCGAGGCGCACCCCGTCAAGCTGCCGCCGATCTCCGTAATCGACCTTTCCCGCGCCGCCAGTACTGGTGGCCCACCGGTTTGAGGGAACCTCTCCCAGCGCAGGATCGACCTGGAACGAGTCGAACCCCGATTCGTCGGGCGACGAACTCAGCCGGGAACCACTTGCCATGTACCACCGTTGGCGGGTAGCCGGGAGCGGCCACACGCGGGTCGATTTCCAACCCTCCCCAAGAGTGTAGTAATGGAGGATCTTCCCTTGCTCGCGGGCGGCATGACCGTTGAAGCACAAATCCGCGAAGCGGACGTCATTTGCGTCCTGGGTCGGCGGCGTTGGAGGGATCGCTTCCCGATCAGCGCGGAGGGGATCCCAAGGAGAATCGCCGCCGTGGTTCCACGGACCGATGATCACGTTCATCGGATTTGACTGCCCCACGAAACGGCGAACGGCTCCCTGCGCTGTGCCAGCGTCGAACCAGCTCGCCCAGTTTTGGATTGGGGCGCCTGAGCGAGAGACCCGATCCGCTGCTTCCATGACGCTCCAGTCGAGCATGGACGCTTCGCCCCAGGCCGCGAGGCGATCGTCCTTGAACGTCACCTGCTCGAGACCCTCCCAGACGGGTGGCACGGACTCATGATCGCGCAGGGCCGCCGCAAGGTCCGCGTCGCCGCCCGGCCCGACGGGACGAACGCCGGGCGACGGTCGGCGCTCGCCATCCCCGCTGACGAGCATATTTAGGTCCAGGTTCTTGCTGAGGCTGCCCCAGAGTCGCGCGCCGGAGACGGCGGGGATTCCACTTGGAAGCCAGACATATTCATAGGGATCGTAGGAAGCAAACCGCGGTATGATGCCTTTCATCGCCGGATGGTTCCGCTCCGCCATCCATTCCGCGGTGTTGGCGGTATAAGACGAGCCATAGCCGACGACACGACCCGTGGACCAGGGCTGTGCAACGATCCAGTCAAGCACCTCCGTGAAGTCCAGTGTCTCCTCACGCCAGCAGGGATAAGGCCACACGCCGAAAGATGCACCAGTGCCGCGAACATCACCTACGACCACGGCATAGCCATGCGGCACAAACCGGCCGGCCTCGCGGTGGGGCGGGTCTCCCTTGATGCCGCGCCAGTAGCGCGTCATCACCAAAATGGTGTCGCGCTTTGTGTTGGCTTCGTCGCCCATGGGGCGGACGATATCCAACGCAAGCCTTACGCCGTCACGCATGGTCACGTACAACGATTCCAGCGGACCGAGCTTGGATCGCCCCGCAGCGGTGCCATAGAGATCTAGGCGAAAGATGGAGTCTTGCGTCTGCCCACAATCGATGCCCGTTTCCGAGCAGCTATCGAGCTGAGTTGCGGCACATTCCTTCGATTCACTCATCAATTTGCTCCGGTCGAGCGCGAATGGCACAATGCCCTCATTGGGATTTTACCCGTAAATATTCTGGCTCGGCGGCCAAATGTCAGTGGTCCCGATGCCAAATTGCAGAATCGTTTTGTAAGTCTGAGACCCACAGCTCTCCTCGGTCTGGGTGCTCACGTCCTGGCGACCATAGTGGCCGTGAGCGTAGGAATCCGGGAAGACCTTCTCCCATGCACCAAGGCCTGATTGGCTGTTATCGGCCCCCGTTAGTTGTTCGTAACGGGCTGATTGGCTTTTCCCTCACCTCTTGATGATCGGCAGGTCGATGTAACAACCGGCCGCGCCCCGATGAAATTTGAGCAACGGGGGCGCGCCGTCGGCGGGCACATTGGCAAAATTCGGCTTGTCGCTGCCAGCAAGGCACACCCTCAGGCGGTAACCCGACGGGAGACGGGCGGAGATCGGGAACATGGTGAAGGTCAGAATGGCGGGCTCGCCCGGAATGAGCGGTTCGGCGTCGCGTTTCGAATAGCTATGCTGGGGTCCAAGCCCGCTGAGCGGCGAGTCGGTCCACACCTTCCGGTGCAGCGCCCGCAACTGACCTTCCGTGAGGAGATGGGATTCCCCGTCCGGCTTTACGGCTTCGAGATAGACAAAAAAGGCGCAGTCCTCGCGGGTCGAGGTGACGTTCAGGTAGACCACGGGATGTCCGGTGATCTCGAGGTCGCGCGTCAACGGCTCGCTCGTATAGGCGAGGCGACCATCGAGGAACTTTCGCCGATCTCCAAATCCCAGGCGATCGGTGTCCCACCGCATCGAGTTGTCGTCCTCCTGCGCCGCGGGGTTGACCTGAAGCGAGTCTAAGCCGCTATCACCAGGCGATGCTGTAAGTCGGGAGCCACTTGAAATGTACCAGCGTTGGCGGGTGGCCGGGATTGGCCAAACAGCGGTCGATTTCCAACCCTCTCCTAGGGTGTAGTAGTGGAGGACCTTCCCTTGCTCGCGGGCAGCCCGGCCAGAAAAACACAAGTCCGCAAAGCGGAGGTTATTCGCGTGTTGCGTTGAGAGCGTGGGCAGGATCGGCTCGCCATCTGCCTGGAGCGGATCGTAGGCGCCGCTGCCGCTGTGGTTCCACGGACCGATGATCACGTTCATTGGATTTGACTGGAGCAGGAAGCGGCAAACGGCTCCTTGCGCCATCCCAAGGTCGAACCAGCTCGCCCAGTTTTGGTATGGGGTGCCCGAGCGAGAGACCCGATCCGCGGCTTCCCTGTTGCTCCAATCAAGCATGGACGCTCCGCCCCAAATCGCGAGGCGATCATCCTTGAACGTCACTTGCCGAAGGCCCTCCGATAGGGATCGTCCCGGCTGGTGATCTCGTAGGGCCGCGGCGAGGTCGGCCTCGCCGCTAGGCCCGACGGGACGAACGCCCGGCGAGGGCAAATTGCGGTCCAAGTTTCTGACCATGTCAGCCCATGCCGTTCCGTAGGCGGTGGACACTCCACCGGGAAAGTAAACTTCTTCATAGGGATCGTAGGACGCAGCCATCGGTATGATGCCCTTCAGCGCCGGATGGTTGCGTTCCGCCATCCATTCCGCTGTGTTGGCGGTATAAGACAAGCCATAGCCGACGACACGGCCCGTGGACCAAGGCTGTGCAACGATCCAGTCGAGCACGTCCGAGAAGTCCAGTGTCTCGTCGCGCGAGCGGGAATACAGCGAAACCCCGAAAGATGCACCGGTGCCGCGAACGTCTCCGACGACCACGGCATAACCATGCGGCACAAAGAGGCTCGAAAAGTTCTTGTGCAGCAGGAGCTGGTCGACATCACCGGGAGGGAGGTCTGCCTTCTGGCCACGCCAGTAGCGCGTCATCACCAGAACGGTGTCCCGCTTGGTGTTGGCATCGTCGCCCATGGGACGGACGATATCCAGAGCAAGCCTCACGCCGTCGCGCGGAATGGTCACATACGCCGATTCCAGTGGACCGGGCTTTTCTCGCCCCGCGGCAGTCCTATGGAGATCAAGGTGGAAAATCGAGTCTTGGGTCTGCTCAAGAGCGAGGCCCGTTCTCGAGCATCTCTCGAACTGAGTTTCACGAGGTTCGTTCGGTCCTTTCACGAGTCAGTTCCTCCGGTCAAGCAACAGAGTTCAGGCGCAATGCCTTCATTGGGTTCACCCGATCTCGTCCCAACTCTGACTGCGACTGCCAGGTCAGCTCCAGGGGAATGGCGAATGCGAGGTCGGATGCAGCTTGCCTTCGGCGAAGCGCGAGAAGCGGAACGGCCGTAGCAGGTCGCTCTCGTTACCGCAGATGTCGTCGGCCACCAGCTTGCCGACGCCGATCATCTTGTAGCCGTGATTGCTGTCGGCGATCACGTAGACGTTCTCGCAGAACCGGTCGAACACCGGAAAGGAATCCGCCGTGAAGCTGCCGATGCCGCCGGACGGCTCCTTCTTGTATTTCGGCATGGTGCCCTCGAAGCGCTTCTGGCAGAAAGCCAGCGCCGATACCCACATGTGGGCAAAGTCGTCGCCGACGATGAAGTCCGGGCTCTCCGGGCCGTAGGGATCGATCTTCACCTGCTCTGGCGCAGTCGGCACCTTGAACGGCATGGCGCCGCCCTGCACGCCGCCGAAGTGGAAATCAGGCTTGTAGTAGATGCCCCACAGCTTGTCCGTGATCACCGTGCCGTCGACATCGGAATGGAGCGGCGCATCGGTGTCCACATGGATCACTGGCGGCATCTTGCCGTCATTGGTGCGCTGCAGCTTCGGGTCGACGCCGAGCGTGCCTTCCTGCAGCGACCAGAAGGTCCACATTGGCACGTCATGGTGCGTCTTGCCGTCGCGCCCCTTGATCGAGATCGCCTTCGGCAGCTCGAGCATGTCCCAAATCTGCTTGACCCACGGGCCGGCACCGATGATGACCTGGTCGCAGCCAATCGTGCCCTTGTCGGTGACGACGGCCTTAACCGCGCCCTTGGCGTCCTTCTCGAAGCCGATGACCTTCAAGCCAGTCGCGATCCGCACGTCCTCGTTCTCCGCTTTCTCGGCGAGGCCGTAGATCGAGCGCGTGTTGTTGGCATAGCCCCCCTTTTCCTCGTGCAGCACCGACGTGATACCCTTGGCCTGCCAGTCGGAGAAGATGCCCTGCATGTACTTCATGCAGTCCTTCTCGCCCTCGATGAAGACCGACGGATAGCCAATCTCCTTCTGCTGCTGGTAGATGCTGGCGACGTCCGCGTGCATCACCTCGGGGCTGATCTGCATATAGCCGACCGGGTGGTAGGAGAAGGCCTCCGGGTCGCTCTCCCAGACCGAGACGCTGTGCGCCATCAGGCGGCGCATGGCGGGCTGGAAGTAGTTGTTGCGCA
Source organism: Mesorhizobium sp. M3A.F.Ca.ET.175.01.1.1 (assembly GCF_004791945.1). Classification (NCBI taxonomy): domain Bacteria; kingdom Pseudomonadati; phylum Pseudomonadota; class Alphaproteobacteria; order Hyphomicrobiales; family Phyllobacteriaceae; genus Mesorhizobium; species Mesorhizobium sp. M3A.F.Ca.ET.175.01.1.1. The sequence goes on from NZ_SRTP01000023.1 coordinate 23,250, forward strand.
CCACGCCGCAGGCAATGCCGGAGGCGCCCGCCGCGATGGCGGTCTTGTCGACGATCAGGATGTCCTTGCCGCTGCCCTTGCCGCTCTTGCGTAGGTTCTCGCCCAGATGCCAGGCGGCCGACAGGCCGTGGATGCCGGCGCCGACGATGACGTATTTGACGTGACTCGGAAGTCCCATAGAGCAATGTCCTGTTGAATTTCGAGGCTGAACAATAGTTTGGGAGCCGCGACAACCATTTGACATTTGGCGCCACATTACCGATAGTATCCGCCATATCGTCGCTATTCGAAGCGCAGCTTATCCGATGCTGGTAGGCTTGTGCTGATTGTTCGGGCTGGTTAGCACCGATGTGGATCGCGTCAGCCCGCGATCCTGCTCCTGATGCGGCGTGCGTAATGTCTCCGGAAATTCGTCTATCGCCCGGGCTCTTTGAATGCAGCCGGATGCTCCTGCGTCTCAACACTCCGCATCGCTTCCGGTGATCCCTACCAGCTAAAGGCATTGAGCAAAGCAACGCGAAACAGCGAATCGATGCAATTGCACTCGCTTTTCTGGATGGCGACGAGGCCGGTCACTAACGGTCCCAGCCATTGCCCGTGACGACGATCATCGCGGTTCGAACCGCATGGAATGCAGAACCGCAAAATGAGAAGTTGTTCATAGCAGATGAGCGGCGCGACACGTGTGTCGGCGAGCTTGACGACCGGATTTGCGAAAACATGCTCCTGGGCCACCGCCGTGTGCCCGGGTTTTCTCATCAGCGAGGCTGGCGTCGCCGCCCTCCTCCTCCGCTTTGGCGATTGCGTCCTGCAACGATCTGTAGGTGTCGGCCTTGCGTTCGGCCGGAACACAAGCGGCACAAGAACGCCGCGCGGAACCACCGCTTCTTGCAGTTGAAGCGCTTCAGGAACTCCGCCGCTCGACCTCCGGCTTGCCGCCGATTTATTCTATCAGGAGGATTACCCGTGCCGTCGGATCAGAGATTCGCGTCTCAAACGGCGGCACTCAACTCCGCGCCAAACCCACTCCCAAACCTATGAGCGCGCCCGAGAAAGCCACGGTTATCGTTGCGATCGCGCAGATCTCTGGCGTCACGCCTTGCCGTAACATGGCCCAAATCTGCATGGATAAGGTGTTTTCAGTCGCCGTCAACAGAAACGTGATGGACACCTCGTCAAAGCTCAAAGTGAACACGAGCAGAGCGCTCCCGGTGATCGCCCCTTTCAGGTTGGGGAGCACAGCGCGCACGAACGTCTGCGCATATCCCGCGCCAAGATCAAGACTAGCCTCCTCGATGCTTCGGTCTAGCCTGCGCAGGCGCGCCGCCACCTGCTCTACTACGATGGGCAGCCAAGCCACACTGTGGCCTAGCGCGACCGCCCCTAGGGACAGGCCGAAACCAAAGCTCTTGAGTAGGAGCAGAATCGATAAGCCCGTGATGATCCCGGGAATCATCAATGGCAGCGTCAGCATGTGGTCAACCAGGGCACTGCCCCGAAACGCGAAGCGGCTCAGAGCATACGCGGCCGGAATGCCAAGCAGCAGTGTCAGGAATACCACCCCGGCAGCGACCTTCAGGCTATTGGCGACGGCGCGCAGGAGTTCTTCATTGTTTGCTAGCGCTGCATACCACTCAAAGGTAAATCCCCGGATGGGAAACGTGAGCGTGCGACTGGCGCTAAAGGAATAGGCCACCAGAAGCGCGAGAGGCGCATAGAGAAAGACGAATACTGCTATCCCAAGAAGTGTGCTTGACGTGCGCAGCCCCGCGACCATCTGGGCAACACTTCATTCATATCGCCGCTCCATCCATCTCGCCAGGGCAACGGCTGAGGCGATCACCACGATGATCACAATCGCCAACGCACTGCCGAACGGCCAGTCGAAGGCCGCCCCAAACTGGCTTATTATGATGCTCGAGATCATCATGCCGCTCGGCCCGCCAAGCAGTGCCGGCGCGACAAAATCCCCGAAACTTAGGCAGAAGGTGAACATCGTTCCCGCGATGATGCCAGGTACGCTGAGCGGCAGAATGACGCGCCACAAGGTGTAGGCGGGCGAGGCCCCCAAATCCATACTTGCCTCGAGGGTCTCTCGCGGAATTTTTTCGAGCGCGGTGTAAACCGGGATGGCGACAAAGGGTATAAATACGTATGTGAGCGCGACACATACACTGAAGCGATTGAACAACAACAGCGAGATTGGCTCACCGGCAATCCTTAGCCAGCCGAGTCCAGAATTGATGACGCCTTCACGCCCCAGTATGATGCGCCAAATAAAGGCACGCAAAAGGAAACTCGTCCAAAGCGGGATCACCATCAGGAAATAGAGGATCTGCCGCCGCGGGCCGGCGCACAAGGCAACATAAAAGGCGAGGGCGTATCCAAGGAGTACCGCACAGATCGTGACGATACCTGCGACCAGCAAGGAGTTGCCGGTCATCGATAGATATACCGCGCTCTCGACAATGCGGGCAAAGTTCTGCAGGCCGAAGTCAGGAAGAGTGACATAGTTCTCGACTTTCCAGAAGCTGTAGGCGAGGATTGGTGTAAGGCACCATGATAAATAGAATCGCGTAAAGCGCCGCCGGCCCGAGAAAGACCGTGAGCCGCAAGTACCGACTCCAATCAACGCGGTGCGTGCGCATAGATGCTTCAGCCAGCGCCCATGCCCGCTCCAGCCAGAACTGTCGAAGACGATCACGTCGCCTTGCCGCGCCCAAACGCGAAGCGCGGTCGAGGGCTCCAGGTTGGTAGTTCCAATTGCCTGGCGATCCAGCTCTGCGGTCAGCTCAACGTCACTTCCCAGTCTCAGGGCCAGTCTGACTGCTGTCCCTAGACAGACGACGTCCGAGACGTGGACGTCCGCTTCGAACGCTGCGTCCTCTTCTGGCACGCCGAGCTTCAAGTTCTGCGGACGAATGGCCAGAAGCCCTTCAGTTCCACGCGCCAGAGCATGCGGCTTGCCGTTTCGTAATCTAAAGCCGCTACTCTGGTCGATCGAGATCGGTATGAAATTGCATCCACCGATGAAGTCCGCGACAAAGCGGTTTGACGGGCGCTCGAAGATCTCCCGCGGCGTGCCGATTTCGGCGATTTCTCCAGAATCGAGCACCGCAATGCGGTCGCTCATCACCAGCGCTTCTTCCTGGTCGTGGGTCACGCAGACGAAGGTGAGACCCAACTCGGCATGCATCCGCCGCAACTCAAGTTGCATCGCACGAGCAGCTTGGCGCCCAGGGCGCTGAGGGGCTCGTCAAGCAGGAGAACTGACGGTTCGTTGATCAGGGCTCGACCCAGGGCCACCCGCTGCATCTGGCCGCCGCTGAGTTCGCGGGGCAACCGGCTGGCCTTGTCGCTGAGTCCCACACGATCGAGCATTGCCAAGACCCGAGCCTTGACGTCCGCTGTGGAAATCCGTTTCACCCTTAGCGCATAAGCGACGTTTTCGAACACCGTAAGATGGGGGAACAAGGCGTAGTTCTGGAAGACGGTGTTCACGTCACGGCGAAAGGGCGGAACGTGGGTAACGTCTCGCCCTTTAATCGACACGGACCCACGGTCCGGCACCTCGAAACCGCTGATGAGGCGCAATGTCGTGGTCTTACCGCACCCGCTCGGACCAAGAAGCGTCAGGAACTCGCCCTCAAGGATCTCCAGCGACAGATCCTTGAGGGCCACTGTATTTCCGAAGGCCTTCGACACCCGGTCAAGCCCGGTCAAGCCGGACGAGCGCCTGATTGCAGCACGATCCCTCTTTCGCGGGTTCAACTGGCATAATCAAGCAGCCTTCACCTCATTCAGTACCTCCAGATAGCGGTTCCGGCGCGGGATGTTCTCCCAAAATTGCATCTGGTCCATCATCTCGCCAACCTGCTCCAAGCGCAACGCTTCCCAGGTCTCCGCCTTCATGTGACCCTTCGACGCCGGGCTGGTCGGCATGTAGCCAGTAACATTGGGGATCTCGCCCTGCGATTCCGGGGAGATGATGTGATTGATAAACTTGTGGGCGACTTCCTGGTTCGGTGTCCCCCTTCACAATGAAGTGCGAGTCGATCCAGCCGATAGGCGGGGAGCCGGCAAATTCGCGCACCGGCAGTCCCTGTGATTTCAGGGTCGCGGTGATGTAGCTCCAAGAATTGGATGCGACGATTTCCTTGATCATGAACAGGTCGATCGCCTCGCCCGCCTGGGACCAATAGGTGCGCACGAGGGGCTTCTGCTCGATCAGCTTCTGCTTCACCGCTTCGAGCTGTTCGTCCGTCATGTTCCAAAGGTCTTCAATTCCCATCCAGTTCGCCACGTCTCCCAACGTTGCAACATCGTCCCATACCGATTTTGCAAGCGTACCGATTGTCAAAAAGGATTCCGAAGTCGCTCCCATCGGGAATTACATCGGCGTTCACAGTGACGAGAGTGATTCCAAGGAACGTCGGCACTCCATAGACCTGCTTTTCCTTCGAAATGAAAGCGACGGTCTTGAGCCGTGGATAAAGCTGCTCAAAATTGGGAATCAAGGACAGATCGAGATTTTCCACGAAGCCGGCGTCGATGGCCCTCTCCGCCAACGAGCTCACGATCACGGCGACATCATAGTCGCCTCCACCCGCGGCCAGCTTGGCCATGTATTCATCGTTCGAGCCCACGTATGTTTTCGTGACCGTAACACCATTGGACTGCTCGAAATCCTTTATCCAGGCGTCCTCGGCATAGCCCTCCCACGTGAGAAGCCGAATCTCGCCGGCCGCAATCGCGCGGTCTGGAAGATGCAGACTAGCGGCGCCGAGGCCTAGAAGTGCGCTGGTTTTCAGAAACTCGCGCCGTATTATCTTCTTTACTCGCATTGCTGGACGCCTCCCCTTCGCTGTTCTGAACCGTATTTGCCTTTTTCGGTCTCCCGTCGGTGGACGCCCGGAGGTGCCGCGGGCCGCCATTCTGTCTCACAGGGACTCGTACAACGAATCGATTGTTTCAGTCCGGTACGGCATCGAGAACGGCTTTTCGAAGCGCCATGCGCGATAGTCGTTCCCATCCAGCGCCTTAACCAGTTCCTCCGCCCCGATGATCATCCCGCCCCTCAGCCAATTGGCCATGTCAAGCATGGCGGTCTTGTGAATTGTTTCGGTCGCGCTCCCGCACGCATCTTTCACCAGCGTGATCCGAAAATCGCGCCACAGGGCATCCCATACCGTCGTCTCCAGGCAGGCCTCCGTCCAGACCCCGAAGATGATCAGGTGCTCGATATCCATGCGGTTAAGAACAAGATCGAGCTTCGTGCCGTAAAAGGCCGTGAAGCGCTGCTTGTCGATGACGATGTCCCCATCCTGCGGCGTGACCTCCGGACAGATCTCCCCCCGCGTTGAACCGGCGACGCTGTGCAGCGGCCGCCCGCGGTCATCCAGAGACTCGTATCGTGGCGTGTCTATACCCTTCGGGTCGAGCCAATGGCGCGTGTAAATGATCGGAAAACCAGTTCGTCGACAAGCGGCCAGCACCTTCTGGGACTTGCTCAGAACGTCTGGATAATTCTCCACCGTGCAAGCACCCTCGGGGAGGTTCTCGCCTTGCAGATCAACGGCTAGTACTGCGCTTCGCTCCAGCCGGAACCAATCAGACATTTCAGCCTCCTCGTCAGACATTCGGCAAACTAAGTTGCAAGATCGGCTTTTGCTTGCATGTAACAGCTCGATTGTTGGGCATCTGTAAGCTACTAACGATTTGTTCTTGTGATGTTTGTTCAAGCGAAGTCGACAGGGCTCCTACGACCCAATTCATGGCCAGTTTCCCAGCCGGCCTCTCAAGGAACCTAGGGACGATTGCTTGCAATCTTCATATCGTGACGGCTCTTCTCAGCTGGGCTTTTTTGGACGCCCGAGCTTCAATCCGTACCGGTGGCGGCGCTCGCGAAGCCAAATTCACGCGAGCTCCATCGGGTGAGATTAGACCGCGTAATCAGGACCGCGTTGACGCGTCCTGCCACATTTTTGGCATCTGCCGCCATATCGAACGCTTGGTTTGGCGACTCCGCCGATGTCGGCGGTGCCGGCAGCGCCTCGCGATCTCCATGGGAATGAATTGGGCGCACGGCGCGGGGTTTCGGCAAAGCTGCTTGCGCCACCGAAAAAGCTGGCTCACATGGATGCTGGAGGCGGTTAACCAGGTGCTCGACTTTGTTGCACTCGTGGTAAGCGGCACAATAAGGCTGGATTTGCTGCGGAAAGTCCGCGGCCGGATCGCTCAGTAGGGTGGCTCGGTCGTGGGATCCAAAATGGCCGCGACGATCTCATCGTCGAGCGGGTGGGCGAAGGTAGTGGCGTAGAAACGCTTCACTTCGGCCTTTAGATCGATCTCACCAAAAACCTCCGGGTTGATCGTCCTTGCCGCCCACAGCACGGTCAGCGGCTGCTCAGCCGTGCGATTGCCCCATGTATGCGCGACTACAGGAAGCGGAAAAACGCGCCGGGTCGCCACCGCACGTACGTCCTTTAGCAGCGGGTTGCCGAGGACCTTTTCGACATCTTTCAGCTGGGGGACCAGGACGATGCCGGGGTTCCAGGTCAGCACCTGCTCGATGTTGAAGGATAGCACTTCTTGGCTGCGCCCGTCGTCGGAGACGCTGACGCCGCCGGCCTGCCGGATCCACCACTCCGCAATGAGATGCGGCTGGCTGATCGTCTCCGGCTCGAAATAAAGCACGCGCGGCTTCTCAGTGTCCGCAAGGGATTGCGAAATCGCCGAGACCCGCGCCAGAGTTCGGTCGAAGTAGTCGACATAGGCGGCTGCTTCCTTCTCCTTGCCGAGAAGACCGCCGATGAGTTCCATCGCCGTCTTCACGTCATCGGGCTCCTGCCATTCAATGACGACCGCAGGCACGCCGACGCGCGCCACCGCATCCGCCATGGCCGGATAGGTCGTCAGGATGACATCCGGCTGGAGCGCGATGATCGCCTCCAGGTCTGGTTCCCGGCTCTGCGTCTCGATCAAGGGCGCGTCAGCCAGTTGCGGCGCGAAGACTTTTTGAAAGGTCCAGCGCGGGTTCTCTCCGAACCGCGGCGGCAAACCGCTGACGAGTCGATCCGACGCGCCGACGGCGAACAGCAGGCTGTTTAGTGGCGGCACGGAGCCCATGGTGGCGACCCGCTCGACTTCGGCCGGCACGACGACCCTGCGGCCTGCCATGTCGGTGATGGTGCGGACCGCGGTCGCACCCGCCGCCGGCGAGGCGATGCCTAACAGGAGCAGTAAAAAGGCTGAAATTTTCAGGATGGGTCGACACGTCATATCAATTTTCCCTCAGATTATGGGACTTGCCCAATCGGGAGCTTCGGCGGACAGGAAAACATACGGTCATGGGACCGAAGCCATCGTCGCCTGCACCGAGGGACACCAGCCGCACCGGCACATCGTACAGCGCGCTCAGCGTGAGATCGTTGACCACATGGGCTACGTCTCCCTGCGCAAGCACGAGCCCGTGCTTCAGCAGAACCGCTTGCGTCGCCGCCGCCAGGGCGTGGTCGGGATCGTGCGTGGAAAATACCAGCGTGCGCCCCTGCGTCGCCAAGCCCGCGATGATGTCGAGGATGCGCGTCTGGTTGGCGAAATCGAGGCTGGCCGTCGGTTCGTCGAGCACGATCGTCGCCGCGTCCTGCGCGATTGCGCGGGCGATCAGCGCAAGCTGGCGCTCGCCGCCGCTCGACAGGTTGAACGGATGGTTCGCCAGGTGGCCGATGCCAAGTCGGCCTAGGCTGTCGAGGGCGATGCGCCAGTCATCGGGCGACGGCACGGTGAAGGAGCCGAGATGCGGCGTGCGGCCGAGTACCGCGATGTCGGCCAGCGTGTAGGGAAATACGGCCGCGCCGTGCTGCGGCACATAAGCGATGCGGCGCGCCCGTTCGCCTTCGCTGAAGCTCGACAGCGGCCGGCCGTCGATCTCGATGCCGGCGCCGCCGCCCTGGAGCCCGACGAGACAACGCAGCAGCGTCGTCTTACCCGACCCGTTCGGCCCGAGAAGGCACAGCACCCCGCCCGCTTCGGCCCGGATCGAAATCCCGCGCAGGGTCGGAGCGACGTTGCCGGCGTGAGTGAAGGAGACATCGCTGGCGACTAAAGCGGCCATCAGAACCAATGCCTCCGGGCACGGCCGAGCACGATGGCGAAGAATGGCGCACCGACAAGCGAGGTTACGACGCCGAGCGGCAGCTCCTGTGTCGCCACGCTGCGCGCCAGTGTGTCCATGGCAAGCAGGAACAGGCCGCCCGTCAGGGCGCTGATCGGCAAGAGGCGGTCGAAATTGGGACCGACCAGAAAGCGGGCGATGTGGGGGACGACCAGCCCGACCCAGCCAACGATGCCGCTTACGCTGACAGCGAGCGCGGTCAGTACGGTGGCTCCGGCGATGGCAACGCCGCTCACCAGCGCCGCATTGACCCCGAGCGCCCGTGCCGCGTCGTTGTCGGCGCCGAGCACGTTTATGTGCCAGCGGAAGGCGTAAAGCTGGGCGAGCATAAGTGCGATAGGAACGCCGATGATGCCGAGATCATCATTACCGATGCGATTTAGACTGCCCATCAGCCAGAAGGTGATCGACGGCAGCACGTCGAGCGGGTCGGCTATGTATTGCACCACCGCAACCAGCGCGTTGAAAACGGCGGCGACCACCAGGCCCGCCAATACCAAGGTGATCATCGAGCCACTGCCGAGATGACGGCCGATCAGCGCAGTGGCCGATGTGGCGAGGATACCGGATGCCATAGCCATGCCCATGACGCCCGACCAAGACAGGCGCAACAGCAGGGCCAGCGAGGCGCCGAAGGCCGCGCCCTGTGAGGCGCCGAGGATCGCGGGCGAAACCAGGGGATTGCGGAAAATGCACTGATAGGTCGTCCCGGCCGCGGCCAGACTGGCGCCGACCAGCAGCGCGCCGGCAATGCGCGGCAGCCTGATTTCCCATACGACTGTCTCCGCGGTCGCAGTCCAGTCGGCCTCACCGCCGGTGACGGGGTATAGGAAGATCCGTAGCGCTATCAGCGGCGGCACGGGATAGCGCCCAGTGACGAAGGCCAACACCACCGCCGAAAGCAGCAGCATGAAAAGAACAAGGTAGAGCGGCCACAACGGCTGTCGCCGCGACCTTTTCCGGCCTCGACTTTCCTCATGTGAAGTGATCATCGTTGCGGCGCCGTTTCCCCCGATGGCGAGACCAGAAAGCAGCTCAAAGTAGCCTCGGACATTGGCAGGTAATGTCATCCATGAACGACCATATGCAGCTAGCGCCGTTGATCAACGTGATGCCTTGTCGACTGTTGGAGTCGCGGGTGTGAGCCGAGGCATCATAGAAACATTTAGCTGCGTGGATTCTGGTTCCGCTAGAGCAGAACAATCTGAAGGTCGGATACCTCCAAAACAGCCCTCGAAGCCCCGCCTCGACCCAAATCGCGGGCGTCCCGATCCAAGGTCGTTCCGCAGCGTTCCAGTAGATCAGGCCGCCTCAGTTCGGGCAGAGCGGATGCTCGAACTCTTTCTGGGATTTATCGCATTGCCAAGCTGAGCGGCTCGTTGCTCTTGCAAATCGCATGCCGCCATTGGCAAGCAAATGCCAGTAGAGGGATAACCTCCCATAGCACCGCACCATGTTTTCTCGAAAGTCGACTAACCGCTCGCGGTCTCCAAATGGCGGCGCTCGCGACGCCGATTCACGCGAGATTATCGGGTGATAATTAGATCGCGCAAACTAGAATCGCATTGACATTTGCGGCCATTCTTTTGACATCTGCCGCCATATTCCCCACTTGACGATGATGAACCCCACGTGCCGGTTCATCTCGCGGTTTTCGCAAGAGCGGCACCGGAGCTGATTGAAGTCGTTGGCGATTCCAGATCAGCGATTGATGATTCAGACTGTCTGCCGGGGATGGAATTCGTCCCGCGTACCACTCGGTTCGAAGTAATCGAAGGGCATGCACCGCCTCAAGCCGCCGTGCGCGTGATGGCTCCTGGCCGGGACGGCACCTCTACATTGTCGATCAGCCGCGTCTCGCCAAGCCAGGCAGCCACGAGCAAGCGTCCGGGCCTGTCAAGCGCCTGCATCGTAGCGAGGTCCTCCTTGGCCCGGAGTTCGAGATACTCGATCCGGGCGTAGCCTACCGGGACAATTGCTGACCGCGCCTCGACGAGCGTCGCGTCGACCGACGCGCCTCCGGCGACGCGTGCGGCCGCGCGGCAAGTCTCGGCGCGACCTGCCGCTCCGCCACCGACAGGTGCACGTTGCGCGACTACATTGCCAGGCCGTCCTCCTCGCGGACCGTCGGGCAGGCGACTATCTCGATGGGGATATCCAGATCCCACGCCACCGACGCCCCTCGTGCAACTGCTGGAAATCCTTCTCCCCGAAGAAAGCAAGATCGGCGCCCGTCTGAGAGGGAGTTGAGCAGATGAGCGCCGAGCGGCGCGAGCTTGGCGCCGTCCTCGTGCTCCGTGCCAGGCCGCGAGACCGGCTGCATTGTTGAACTGTGTCGGGTTGACGAAGAGCGTCACGATAACCCGCTCGGCACGCTCACAAGCGGAGGTCAATAGATACCATGCGGCCCCCGGCCATCGACGCCTTGCGCGCGCAGGTCGAAAAAGATCGAAGGCCCTCGGAGACGCGCCCAATCGGTGCTGCCCTTCGGGTGGCCGCCGTGGTTTCACGCCTGCCCGGGCGTGGGCGCGCGGCACTGCATTGCATGAGATCGCCGGGGCGGCAACGGCATCATCGATGGTGCCGCCAGTGCCCTGTTCACCGCCGGCATCGCCGCGCGCACGAAAGGCCGCGTGCTCTGGTGCATCACCCAGCCGGATATTTTGCGCCCGCCGTCGCGCAGGCGGCCTGCCGCCCGATCGGGTTACCTGGAGGCCGGCGACCAGGCCAGTGTCTTGCCTGCATGGAGGAGCGCCTGCGGCATGGCGGCTTAAGGGCCGTTGTCGGGGAAGTCGCCCAGCTCTCAATGAAGGCCTCGCGTCGCCTCATGCTCACCGCGGAGGTGACCGGAACCATCGGTCTCGCGCTACGGCTTTGGCGGCGCCAGACGGACGCGACCGATTTCGGGCAGCCCACCGCCACCGCCACGCTGGCGGGTGTCGGTGCTGCCCTCCACGCCAATGCAGGTTCCCGGTATTAGCCGAGCCAGCTGGCTGGTCGAGTTGATCCGCGCCCGGGCTGGCGAAAGCGCTGATTTCGAATTGGAAGCCTGTGATGAAAGGGGTCGTCTCGCTGTACCTGCCGAGCTGGTCCACCGACCGTCTGCGGCGGATGACCGGCGCAGCGGCGGCGCGCGCTGACGCGCCGTTGGTGGTCGACGTCCGGGACGGGAGCAGACGGATCGTGACGGCCACCGATGCCGCAGCCGCTGCCCTCGGGTGCGCGTCGGTATGCCCGCCGCCAAACTGGACCACGTTAGCGCCTGCGGCTCTCAGCTGTGGCAAAAAGGTTCAACACGCTGAGTGATTGCAGCGACTAGAATTGGTTAGCTTGCCCACAAGAGCTTTCAAAGATGGCGGACCTTTAGGGCACCGTCCCACTTCGAGTTTAAATACTCACACACCAATCTGCGGTGGCAATGGTGGGGTTTATCCTCGGAGCAAAGTAAGCAGCCGCTCGAAAACAGCTCCGGTTTCAACCGGATCTCAATCCGTCTTTCTTCCATCAAGCATAAGAACGATCGTTCGTAAATCCCCCAGTCACCTTTGTCGCGTTTGTAAGCCTTTAGAAGGTCATCCGTAGGCGCGAGGATTGGTTGATGGACGTACTGAACGCCACAAATTTCTTTCAGAAAATACGCCAAGTCATCCGCTTTCGCGAAGCCTGCAAGCTGAGAGGTATTGTGAAGTCTGACGTCGATTATTTTTTTGACGCTCGCTTTCTTAAGTCTATCAAAGAAATTAGCAGCTGTTGTTTTTGTAAAGCCTATCGTTGCAAGCTCAACCAACTTCTCAGGCTCCTGACATCTACGTTTTTAGGGGCGAATTGACTACCTGAGAACGCGACCTTTTGTGCCCGATTACGGTAGGCTGCGGCCAGTCGCTTTGAGGGCACCTCAAATAAATCTACATCTGCCTTTCCTGCCATGTCGAGTAATCGTGCCTCTATTCGATCTTGATCCAACAGGTGGCCGTTGCCGAGAATGTGCTGAACCTTCACCCCTTTTTCGTGCAATGCCCGACCAACGAGTAGGCATCGGTGACAGTCTAGCGGGTTCTGCTCAGAGCACATTAACGCTATCCGATAAGACTTGGCTCCTTCGACTACCCGATCAATGCCGCAGGCAAACTCCTCCGTTCTTGCCATTCTCTCGTAATCTGCTACACCTTCGCAGAAAAACTGCTTGCTTTTGGGACGCCCGCCGAGTTCCTGTCCAAGAAACACGTATTTGACGCGGTCCCCTCCAAGCTCGCGCTGCAAGTTTTCTTTATTGAAGTGCGGAAAATGCCGCGAGAACGGTGATGTTCTGACGTCCGCTATGGCATTAACGCCATGCAGCTTTAAAAGCGCGAAAAAGCTTTCATAGGAAAGCATTGAGTGGCCAATTGTGAACACTTGCAACGTCGAGCTTCCTATCTCTTTCTTCGCCAACTGAGCCTTCTCCAAACGGAGTTTCCGGACAATGGGCGTAGCATTTTGACCGCCGATCCCGCTGCGCCTTTCTAACGCCTGCACCTCATAGGAACAAGAGACCGTTAACCTGAGCGTAGCAGGAGTGCGGCATTGCAGCGAAGGGACGGCACAACCCGAGACGGACATGGATCAATTCGCTGGCGTGGGCATCAGCCTTCAATGCCGCTATCTCACCGTCAATGAAGCGCCTATAGGCTGCATCGGCTGGCACAGAAAAATCGTAGTCGAGACCCTCGTACTCGACAACGGCCCTGAGGCGTCGCCTTCCGTTTGCCGCTACATCACTGTAAAAGCTAATTTCGTCAGGCTCGATTTCAATGGCGCCGAGCGATGCGGTATTCGTTCCGGCGGGCACTTGTGCCTTTCCACTTTGAGCACGCACCAAATGGCCTCCGAACGCCTTCAACGGTGACGCAGAAACGCTTTCTGCAATGGATTGAACAATCTGCGTGGTGTTGAGACGCTCGAGAACCGCGATGTTGCTACCTGCGACTACAATCCGGTCTTCGGTCGCGTGGGGGAAAGGAAAGTGGTCAGGTGGTTTTGTGGCGGCAATAAGCACCTTATTCCCAAACGCGAAAACCTGTCCATCTCCAGCAAAATCGCCATCCCAAAATCGAGAAGCCTCGACTGCAGCATTGGCCCCCGGCGGCTCGGGTCGTATCATCCGCTGTCGACCAACGTCCCATCCGGCCACGCAGTAAAGACTTCCATAGCGCGTTACATCCGTGATTATTAAGCTGTACTCTGCCACGATACCCCCCCAACTCGCTTACCTTTGGCTGTAACTCGCACAAGTTCAAGGTGATTGATTTGATCTTAACAACTTAGCGTTTGAGATTTTGACGTGCGTCAAGCGGTTCGAAATACACTGGTCTCCGCGGGGATATGAAGAACTGCCAACAAGGTTGGAGCCGCTCGTGGAGAGAAAAAGACATTATCGGGGCAGGACAAACCAAGACCCAGAGTTAAGTAGGTCGCTTGGCTGATACCGGCCCGGCGACATATCTCATCAGCCCCTTGCTTCAAAATGAACGCCTTCTGCGTGGCGGAAAACTTAGATGCATTCATTGTGTTCCGCTCCTCCCGAGCCAGGGGAACCTACAGAGGAAAACTCCAGTTCCGACCGATCCAGTTTTCAGGGATCGGAGCACACTTATTGGGTCTTGCCCTCATCGTCACACTCTGGTTTCGAGCGGGCAAATGTCAGCTCCAGGGGAATGGCGAATGCGAGGTCGGATGCAGCTTGCCTTCGGCGAAGCGCGAGAAGCGGAACGGCCGTAGCAGGTCGCTCTCGTTACCGCAGATGTCGTCGGCCACCAGCTTGCCGACGCCGATCATCTTGTAGCCGTGATTGCTGTCGGCGATCACGTTCTCGCAGAACCGGTCGAACACCGGAAAGGAATCCGCCGTGAAGCTGCCGATGCCGCCGGACGGCTCCTTCTTGTATTTCGGCATGGTGCCCTCGAAGCGCTTCTGGCAGAAAGCCAGCGCCGATACCCACATGTGGGCAAAGTCGTCGCCGACGATGAAGTCCGGGCTCTCCGGGCCGTAGGGATCGATCTTCACCTGCTCTGGCGCAGTCGGCACCTTGAACGGCATGGCGCCGCCCTGCACGCCGCCGAAGTGGAAATCAGGCTTGTAGTAGATGCCCCACAGCTTGTCCGTGATCACCGTGCCGTCGACATCGGAATGGAGCGGCGCATCGGTGTCCACATGGATCACTGGCGGCATCTTGCCGTCATTGGTGCGCTGCAGCTTCGGGTCGACGCCGAGCGTGCCTTCCTGCAGCGACCAGAAGGTCCACATTGGCACGTCATGGTGCGTCTTGCCGTCGCGCCCCTTGATCGAGATCGCCTTCGGCAGCTCGAGCATGTCCCAAATCTGCTTGACCCACGGGCCGGCACCGATGATGACCTGGTCGCAGCCAATCGTGCCCTTGTCGGTGACGACGGCCTTAACCGCGCCCTTGGCGTCCTTCTCGAAGCCGATGACCTTCAAGCCAGTCGCGATCCGCACGTCCTCGTTCTCCGCTTTCTCGGCGAGGCCGTAGATCGAGCGCGTGTTGTTGGCATAGCCCCCCTTTTCCTCGTGCAGCACCGACGTGATACCCTTGGCCTGCCAGTCGGAGAAGATGCCCTGCATGTACTTCATGCAGTCCTTCTCGCCCTCGATGAAGACCGACGGATAGCCAATCTCCTTCTGCTGCTGGTAGATGCTGGCGACGTCCGCGTGCATCACCTCGGGGCTGATCTGCATATAGCCGACCGGGTGGTAGGAGAAGGCCTCCGGGTCGCTCTCCCAGACCGAGACGCTGTGCGCCATCAGGCGGCGCATGGCGGGCTGGAAGTAGTTGTTGCGCACCACGCCGCAGGCAATGCCGGAGGCGCCCGCCGCGATGGCGGTCTTGTCGACGATCAGGATGTCCTTGCCGCTGCCCTTGCCGCTCTTGCGTAGGTTCTCGCCCAGATGCCAGGCGGCCGACAGGCCGTGGATGCCGGCGCCGACGATGACGTATTTGACGTGACTCGGAAGTCCCATAGAGCAATGTCCTGTTGAATTTCGAGGCTGAACAATAGTTTGGGAGCCGCGACAACCATTTGACATTTGGCGCCACATTACCGATAGTATCCGCCATATCGTCGCTATTCGAAGCGCAGCTGCAT
>NZ_SRTP01000023.1:38660-40426 GCF_004791945.1 Mesorhizobium sp. M3A.F.Ca.ET.175.01.1.1
TCCCATAGAGCAATGTCCTGTTGAATTTCGAGGCTGAACAATAGTTTGGGAGCCGCGACAACCATTTGACATTTGGCGCCACATTACCGATAGTATCCGCCATATCGTCGCTATTCGAAGCGCAGCTGCATCGCGCCGTCGAGCGAGGAATGTGGCCTCGCGGTATTATATAACTCGACGACGGAACGCCACCGGACCGATGTTTAGCGCGGGCTTTTTTATAGATTGCATCCTTGATAATGGCATCCTTGGACCGGGCGGCGGGTCCATATCGATGGGGTGATCGAGAAGGTGACGCGGCGGTTTTTCACTGCAGCCTTTCTGGCCCAGTCAATGGACCGGGCTGAGGTACCGGCCTGGATGTTTGATAGGGTCTTCAGCACGAGTTGGCGCATCAGGACTGCTCCGCAGGACGACTTTGCAGTGCTTGATCGCTGGCGAAACTTCTTCATAACACAGGGATAGGCACAGCATTGTCTCACGATGCGAAAATCGGGGATATGTCCATGCCGCCGTGCCCTTGGGGCAGAATCGTGCGGCTGATGCTGTGGCTCAGCGGCGCAGTCGCGACATGGAATATGGGAGCACCACTTGCTCGCCGCTCAGTGCGGAGAGGATGCGCGAGGTGTAGGTCTCGGTTGAAACAACCGCCCACTTGGTCCGGATGTTTCCTTCTTGCGTGGCGGGCCGCCAGACGCCCGCCTCACGCGCGATATATTCGACCGGTCTTGCGGTGAAGACGGTCACGCCGGCAGCAATCGCCGCCAACGAGGCCGCGCAAATAGGCGAGCGGCTGGATCGTCCCTGCACGCGGATCGATTAGGCCTGCGGGTAGGCCGAGGTGCCTGTCTTTGCACGGGTCTCCGGGCATCGAGGATATGCCACGGGGCTTCGAGCGCCTGCCACTGGCGGGCTCGCTCCGCGATCTCGGCGGCGCTTTTAGCGGCTCTGCAGTGGATCGTGCCGACCCGTTTCACCTCCCACTGCAAGCCGTGCTTGTCGACGATCTCGAAGACAGTGTGTGGCGAATCGCGCAGCCAAATTAAGCAGACGACCGCCATTGAGGGGACCGAGCGTCTCCATGAGCGCCGACGGCATCACCCAGAGGCTGGCATTCACCAATCCGGTGCTCCGCCCGGCGGCGCCAAATCAATTCGGCTGCCTCGATAACGACAGCGTCCAGGCCACGCTCGGCTAGGTGCAGCGCGGCGGACAATCCGGTCCAGCCGGCGCGACAATCGCGACATCGGCGACGAGGTCGCCTGCCAGCTTCTCCGTCGCCGGAGCTGTCCGCTCCCAAAGCCCATGCGCGGTCGATCGTTCAGCATTCTTTCCGCTCCCATCCTTATCGTCAAAGTCCATGCCCTGGCAGCAACGCGACGAGCTTCCGACGCTTGGTCATTTCGCGCCCTCCGGCCAATCCCTATTGCCGCCGTTTACAAGGCGCGGCACCGATCTGATGTGGTTCGACAAACGCTTGGGGCGAGCCTTCGCCTCAACCCAGCCGCTGAAGAGAAAATCGCGAGACCGCACAGTTCCAGAGCGAATGCTGCATGATCCCGGTAAGTCCCGTGATCATGTCCCACGACGACGCGAAGCGCTCGCATGTAATGCCCATTCGCCTTTAAAGTTCGCGTCGCAGTTGGCACGAGTTTTGAAACTCTGTCTTCGTAGGCCGGCAGGAGCTGCCGACCGGAGCGGAAAGGGCAGCCAACGCTTGTTCCCAGACACATAGGAGAGACAAAATGCTCGGCACGACCGTAAGC
>NZ_SRTP01000238.1:0-326 GCF_004791945.1 Mesorhizobium sp. M3A.F.Ca.ET.175.01.1.1
CCTGACCGGCGAGACGTTTCCAGTTGTAAAAGCGCCGGGCCGGTCGGCGCCGGGCGCTTCCGTCGCACAGCGCGCCAACGCCGTCTTCGCAGGGACGTCGGTCCGCAGTGGCACCGCGACTGTGCTTGCGGTGGCAACCGGCCAGCGCACCGAGTTCGCGTCAATCGCAGCGGCCCTCGAACGACGTGTCCCGGAGACGGACTTTGCCCGCGGGATCAGGCTTTTTGGCTATCTGATGACGGAGATCATGTTTGCGATCGTTATCATGGTGTTCTTCGCCAATATGATGTTCGACCGGCCTTTGATCGAGTCGCTGCTGTTTTCGC
>NZ_SRTP01000239.1:0-326 GCF_004791945.1 Mesorhizobium sp. M3A.F.Ca.ET.175.01.1.1
CTTGAAGAACCCGCCTATATCATCGCAGAACAACACCGAACCGTCCGACATCTCGCGGAACTTCAGCGGCCAGACGTTCATCGGCTTGTGACCGCGGCGACGAGCGCTTGGCGCATGGTCAGAGTTTCGGCGTAGATTTTCTCGCGATAGACAGCGTGCAAAACATCTTTGCGAAACCGCTCTTCCGTGAGGTCGATCGAACCGCGTATTGATATCCCACCGTCGCGCCATGTGAACTGGCACGTTGGGTACAGCGCCTGAAGGCGAAGCATCGCCGAATTGGCGTGCTTTTCAAATTGTGGCGA
Organism: Mesorhizobium sp. M3A.F.Ca.ET.175.01.1.1; assembly: GCF_004791945.1. Classification (NCBI taxonomy): domain Bacteria; kingdom Pseudomonadati; phylum Pseudomonadota; class Alphaproteobacteria; order Hyphomicrobiales; family Phyllobacteriaceae; genus Mesorhizobium; species Mesorhizobium sp. M3A.F.Ca.ET.175.01.1.1. The sequence continues at coordinate 306 of NZ_SRTP01000239.1, forward strand.
AACATCCACCACGAAGTCTAG
>NZ_SRTP01000240.1:0-325 GCF_004791945.1 Mesorhizobium sp. M3A.F.Ca.ET.175.01.1.1
TGAGCTGCTGCCGTGGAACTGGCGGCCCACTCGGGCGCTCATGGCGTCGACCGCGTAAACAGCGCGCGGAACAGCTCCTCCGAGCGCCGAAGACCCTCATCCGTCAGAACCAAGGATTTTGCCTTGTTGACCGGGTCGGCGATCAATCCCTTCCGGTGAAGTCGATCCGTCACGTCCCAGTCAAAGCCTTTCCAAGCACACCGTTCATTGTGCAGGGTCAGCCAAAGCAGCGCCAGGACTGCATCATCAAATCTTGTCGGTGTCGATCTCCATCGCTGCAGCTTAACACAGACCGCACCCGCCGCGGCCCAGACCGGAGGGATAC
>NZ_SRTP01000241.1:0-324 GCF_004791945.1 Mesorhizobium sp. M3A.F.Ca.ET.175.01.1.1
GCCTCGATATCCCGGTCATCCTGCTCAACTGCTACACCGCCGACTATGCCTTCCCGGCCGTCGTGCCTTCCGAGATCGCCGGTGGCCAGAGTTCCACCCGGCATCTCATCAGCCACGGCCACCGCCGCATCGCCACCATCACCGGCGAGCCGTGGATGCAGGCGGCGCAAGACCGGCTGAAAGGCTATCGCCGCGCCTTGGCCACCGCCGACATCCCCTTCGATCCCGAGCTGGTGGTCGAGGGCGACTGGTCGGCCAGCGCCGGCTATGCCGCGACCGTCAAGTTGCTTGCCCTGAAGGACCGCCCGACCGCCATCTTCTGCC
>NZ_SRTP01000242.1:0-324 GCF_004791945.1 Mesorhizobium sp. M3A.F.Ca.ET.175.01.1.1
GCCAAGCCGGTCTACCAGCCGCGATACCTGCGGCGACAGGAAGGCGTTGACCAGCGCGTAAGTCGCCGAGACAGCGCCGGCCAGCCAGTATTCGCCATACGTCTGCGACAGCATCGCCACGATGCCGATCGGCGCCATGGCGATCGGCAGCCGGGCGATAAACGCCGCCGCGGCGAAGCCCTTCGTGCCGGGAGCCCGAAAGATTTCCGCATAGGGGTTTCGCATGATCCTGCTCCTCGACAAGGGTGTATACCACAACTACATACGTTGCGTATGAATGTGAGGTAGTTCATACGCAGCGCACGTCATTGGCATACGCAGCGT
>NZ_SRTP01000243.1:0-323 GCF_004791945.1 Mesorhizobium sp. M3A.F.Ca.ET.175.01.1.1
CCGGCTTCAATAATAGAAGCGCTCTTCGCTGATCTTACCGTTCTTGACCGTGTAGAGGCCAACCTCGTCCATTTTGACGCGTTCGCCGGTAGATTTGGGCGTCACGTCAAAGCTGAAGCGCAAGGCGAACTGGTCGCCATTGACATAGGGGCCCTCGACCGAGCCGCCATGAACCTCGTGGTTCGCTTCCCACCATTCGCCCTTCTGCTTGACGGCTTCCTTGCCGTTGCAAACAGCCATCGGGCCTTCCATCGCTTCGTAGCTGACGATGTCGTCGGCATTGTATTTCGCGGCAGCGCTGTGGCTGTCGCCCTGCTTGAGGA
>NZ_SRTP01000244.1:0-323 GCF_004791945.1 Mesorhizobium sp. M3A.F.Ca.ET.175.01.1.1
GAGCCAGATGTTGAGCCTGAGGAACCCGGCGGTGCTGACGGTATAGACACGTCTGGTGCCCTCCGCCTTGGCGTTGACCAGGCCCGCGTCGAGCAGGACTTTCAGATGCTGGGAAACAGCCGGGCGCGACACGGGCAACCCGGATGCCAATTCATTCACCGTCCTGGGACCGCGCCGGAGCTCTTCCAGGATATAGCGCCGGTTGGGATCGGCAATCGCCACGAAGGCGTCGGAAAACATCATGCCTTATTTGTGGGGCAAAGTTCTCCAAATCTCAACTATCGGTTTCAACCTTTCTGCGCGGATCGAGACGCAACGCTTCC
>NZ_SRTP01000245.1:0-323 GCF_004791945.1 Mesorhizobium sp. M3A.F.Ca.ET.175.01.1.1
CATCGGCAGCGTCCAAAGATAGACCGCGTGCTTGGCCATGCCGGCATGGATGGTGTTGGTGTAGGCCATCAGCGCCGCGCCGCGATGATGGTAGACGACGCCCTTCGGATTGCCTGTGGTGCCGGAGGTATAGTTGAGCGAGATGGCGTTCCACTCGCCATCCGGCATCGACCAGGCGAAGGCCACGTCGCCGCCGGCGACGAAATCCTCATAGTCGAGCGTGCCGATCCGCTCGCCTTTCGGATAGGGCGCGTCGGCGGCATAGTCGGGATCGTCATAGTCGATAACCAATGGCTTGGCCTTGGCCAATGCCAGCGCCTCCC
>NZ_SRTP01000246.1:0-323 GCF_004791945.1 Mesorhizobium sp. M3A.F.Ca.ET.175.01.1.1
GTGGAAGGTGCCCCAATGGCAACCGGCGGCGAAGGCGGCGTTGCAGAGCTTCCTGCCCTGCACGGCCTCGTCCGGGTTCTGGTGCTGCGGCGCCATGAACCAGCGCGGCTCATAGGCGCCGATCGGCAGGATTGCGAGGCGAAAGCCGCCATGCCTTTGCGCCATCAGCCGGTAGTTGATGCCGTCATGGAAGCCGGTATCGCCGGCGAAATACATTTTTGCGCTTGGCGTCTCGACCACGAACCCCGCCCAGAGGGCCATGCGCCGGTCGCGGGTGCCGCGGGCCGACCAGTGGTGCACCGGTTCGACATGGACGGCGGCAT
>NZ_SRTP01000247.1:0-322 GCF_004791945.1 Mesorhizobium sp. M3A.F.Ca.ET.175.01.1.1
CCGGCGTGCCGGACCGCCTCGCCGCGGGGCTGACCGCGCCGGAAGCGAAGCTCTACGAGGCGATCGGCGCGGTGCCGTTTGCGCTCGACCGGCTGCTCACCTCCAATGCCCAGAACGCCACGCTGAACCGGCTGGTGGCGCGTGGCCTCGTGCATATCTGCGGCTTCACGCCGTCGGACGCCGCCCATGTGCTCGGCAAGCAGGCCAATTGGGACCCCGCCGCCGCCCGCCTCGGCGCCGAGCTGTTCTCCCGCCGGCGCGACGGCCGCGGCCAGGCGATCGCCGCGACGCCGGAGGCGCTCGCCGCGCGCGTGCTGGTCAC
>NZ_SRTP01000024.1:0-40188 GCF_004791945.1 Mesorhizobium sp. M3A.F.Ca.ET.175.01.1.1
CACCGCGCCGCAGAGTTGCCGGTCTGGCTGCACAGATACAATTGGCACCGTCCCCACGGGAGCCTAAAGTCCAAAACACCTATCAGTCGCCTCGCTCTAACCGAGGACAACCTGTTGAGGCTCCACACCTAGCGAGGCGACCTCAACGCCGACATCGGTCGAAAAAGCCTTGGCCAGGGGCGTCAGCAGGTTGGCGCGGTCGCGCCAGTTGGCGCCGGCCTCGCCCTCGCCGACGCGCGCGCGGTCGATGGCGTGCGCGCAGGAGTAGCTGATGGCGCGCGCAATCTGGGTCAGGGCCCGCATGGTCAGGAGATTGCGCTGGACGTCCGCGTGATGGACGATCGGCGCCATGCCCGCACCGGCATAATCCGCGGCCTTGCCTTGGCGCCGCTCGTTGGCGTAGGCGATCGCCTTCTGGGTCGCCGTCTCGGCCACCGCCACGCCCTGCATGCCGACGGCGAGGCGCGCGTTGTTCATCATCGTGAACATGCAGGCGAGACCCTTGTTCTCCTCGCCGACGAGCCAGCCGATGGCGCCGGGCGTCATGCCCTGAAAGCCGTCGCCATAGATCATGGTGCAGGTCGGCGAGGCATGGATGCCGAGCTTGTGTTCGAGGCCGGAACAGAAGACGTCGTTGCGGGCACCGAGCGAGCCGTCGTCATTGACCAGGAATTTCGGCACCAAAAACAGCGAGATGCCGCGCGTGCCGGCCGGTGCCTCGGGCAGCCTCGCCAGCACCATATGCACGATGTTGTCGGTGAAGTCGTGCTCGCCATAGGTGATGAATATCTTCTGGCCGAAAATGCGGTAGGTGCCGTCGCCGGCCGGCTCGGCGCGGCTGCGCAGAGCGGCGAGATCTGAACCGGCCTGCGGCTCGGTCAGGTTCATGGTGCCCATCCACTCGCCGGAGACAAGCTTGGCGAGGTATTTCTGCTTCAGCGCTTCGGAAGCGTGCTTTTCGAGCGCCTCGACCGCGCCCATGGTCAGCGTCGGGCCGATGCCGAAAGCCATGGCAGCCGAGTTCCACATCTCCAGTGCTGCGACGCCAAGCATGGTCGGCAGGCCCTGCCCGCCGAATTCCTCCGGACCCGACAGTGCATTCCAGCCGCCGTCGATCCAGCGCCGGTAGAGTTCCTTCCAGCCGGGCGGCATGGTGACGGCTGCATCCTTCAGCACCGCGCCATGCTCGTCGCCAATCTTGTAGAGCGGGGCGACTTCCTCGCTGGCGAAACGCCCGGCTTCAGCCAGGATCGCGTCGACCAGGTCCTCGCCGAGATCGCCGAAGGTGCCGGCCTCCAATGCAGGCTTCAGCCCCGCCACGTGCTTCAGCGTGAAGGCGATGTCTTCGACCGGCGCGCGATACATGTCTGCTGCTCCTCCTCGTCCAGCCGGCGATCGTAGAACCTAAGCCGCAGCGAAACCATCCGCCTGTGGGGTCGTCCGCTCCTTCTTTTTACGTAAACGTCAAACTTTGTCACGCGGATTTTGCAGGAGCGGACTTCGTCATCCACGGGCGGAGCGGTAGCGAAGCGGACGCGTAGACCCGAGCATCCATTCCGTGACCTCGCGCGGAGGGCTCCAGCGGAGCAGAAGCCTGAACCCTAGAGTCGCTTTGAAGTTCCGGCAGGGATCCTCGGGTCTGCACTGCGTCGCTGCGCTCCTTGCTCGCCCGTGGATGACGAACGCGAAGGCCTCGGCCAAAGCCGCCAAATTCTACAACTGGCTTATCGTTGAATCTCGGTAGCCGCTAGGCGGCTCCGGCGCTGAAGCTCTTCGGATCCTAAAAGCACTTCCTTAACCATAGCGGTTCAGGATACCCTCTGGTCAGTGGGGACAACCCTGATTGAAAAAGCCGGCGCGTCATCTTCGCCGCCTGGCGCTTTTCGCTGCTGCGATGGTGCTGGGCACGGCGGCAAGGGCCTCGGATTTCTCCGAGCCATGGAAGAATGACGACCGCGCGCTGGTCATCGACGCCTACGAGTACAATTCCATCGACTGGGCGCAGCTTGCCACCGACAAGCGTATCGTCGGTTTCATCAACAAGGCCTCCGACGGGCTGCCTCCGCCGTATTTCTGTTCGGGCGATGAGACTGAATTCAAGCTCTGCAAGGCGCTATGGAAGCGCCATGCGGTGACGCGCGAACTCTTTCAGACGCGCAAGGTGGTGGCCAAGGCGCTTGGCCTCAAATGGGGCGCCTATCATCTCGCCCGCCCCGGCAACCCGGTCGAGCAGGCCAACAACTTCGTCGACTTCGCCGAGCCCGCACCGGAGGACCTGATCGCCCTCGACCTCGAAGGCAACGATCCATCGCAGTGGATGTCGCTTGAAGACGCGGAGGAATTCGTGCGGCAGGTGCACAGGCGCTTGGGACGTTTCCCGGTGCTCTACACCAACGGCAAGACTGCGCGGTATATCGCAGACAATCGCTATACCTATCGGCTGCTGTCGCGACTGCCGCTCTGGTATGCGCGCTACAAGCCGGATATCGACGTGCATTTCCCGATGGGCAACTGGCAGGGCTATGCGCTCTGGCAATTCTCGGCCCAAGCCAATTGCGGCCGCCTCCACTGCCCCTATCGCGTGCCGGGCACGCCCAACGATATCGACGTCAACGTCGCGCCGATGAGCGCCGAGCAGCTGCGCCAGCAATGGGCCTTCGGCGGGCTGATCGACGTTCCGTCCGACTATCTCGCCTCGATCCCGGTGCCGATCTCGCGCGCAGCGGCACTCGCCGGCAAGGTCACCATCACCTATGCCGATGTTGCGACGCCACCGACCTTTGAAGAGATGGTCGCGGTGCTCGGCGCGCGATGGGACAAATTCCGCGACGGCTTCCGCATGCCCGTGGTCAAGACCGTGCCGCAGCGCAGCTACTTCGGAATTCCTCAGTATGTCGCCTGGAAGCGAACCGAGCAGCGTTCCCCCGAACAACTCGATGCCGCCTTTGCCGCAGCCGATCCAGTGAGCACCGCTTCGACGGCGCTCGACAGCGCCAAGCGCTGAGGGCAAGCTCAATTGGCATGTGCCGGAGGCTAGCGTGGCAAGAAATCCCAGGATCACCTTCATCGGCGCCGGCTCGACGGTGTTCATGAAGAACATCGTCGGCGACGTGCTGCAGCGGCCGGCGCTGTCAGGCGCGACCATCGCGCTGATGGACATCGATCCGCAGCGGCTGGAAGAGAGCGCCACCGTCGTCAGCAAGCTGATCGCGACGCTCGGGGTGGAGGCCAAGGCCGAGACCTATTGCGATCAGCGCAAGGCGCTGGCCGGCGCCGACTTCGTCGTCGTCGCCTTCCAGATCGGCGGCTACGAGCCGTGCACCGTCACCGACTTCGAAGTGCCGAAGAAATACGGCCTGCGGCAGACGATCGCCGACACGCTGGGCGTCGGCGGCATCATGCGCGGCTTAAGGACGGTGCCGCATCTGTGGAAGATCTGCGAGGACATGCTCGCCGTCTGCCCCGGCGCGATCATGCTGCAATATGTCAACCCGATGGCGATCAACACCTGGGCGATATCAGAGAAATACCCTGCCATAAAACAGGTCGGCCTCTGCCATTCCGTGCAGGGCACGGCAATGGAACTGGCGCACGACCTGGACCTGCCCTACGAGGAAATCCGCTACCGCTCGGCCGGCATCAACCACATGGCTTTCTATCTCGAGTTCGAGCATCGCCAGCCCGATGGCTCCTACCGCGACCTCTATCCCGATCTGGTCCGCGCCTATCGCGAAGGCCGCGCGCCGAAGCCCGGCTGGAACCCGCGCTGCCCGAACAAGGTGCGCTACGAGATGCTGACCCGGCTCGGCTATTTCGTCACCGAAAGCTCGGAGCATTTCGCCGAATATACGCCCTATTTCATCAAGGACGGGCGCCCCGACCTGATCGAGAAATATGGCATCCCGCTCGACGAATATCCGAAACGCTGCGTCGAGCAGATCGAGCGCTGGAAAGGCCAGGCGGAAGCCTATCGTTCGGCCGACCGGATCGCGGTGACGCAGTCGAAGGAATATGCCTCCTCGATCATGAACTCGGTCTGGACCGGCGAGCCGTCGGTGATCTACGGCAATGTCCGCAACAATGGCTGCATCACCTCGCTGCCCTTCGACTGCGCCGCGGAAGTCCCCTGCCTGGTCGATGCCTCGGGTATCCAGCCGACCTATATCGGCAACCTGCCGCCGCAGCTCACCGCGCTGATCCGCACCAACATCAACGTGCAGGAGCTTACGGTGCGGGCGCTGATGAGCGAGAACCGCGAACACATCTACCACGCGGCGATGATGGACCCGCACACGGCGGCCGAGCTCGACCTCGACCAGATCTGGTCACTGATCGACGACCTCATCGTCGCTCATGGCGACTGGCTGCCGGAGTGGGTGCGCAACGGCGACAGTCGCAAGACCCGGGCCGCTTGACCGGAACGGGTTGGCAGGATCAGGCGCCAGCCTGTTCGCGCTCGACGGCGCGCCAGCCGATGTCGCGGCGGCAGAAGCCCTGCGGCCAGTCGATAAGATCAACAGCCGCGTAGGCCTTTTTCTGCGCCTCACCAACCGTCGCGCCGGTCGCGGCGACGTTGAGCACGCGGCCGCCATTGGCGACCAGCGCGCCGCCATTGATGGCCGTGCCGGCATGGAAGATCTCGGTGCCCTCGCTGGCGGCCACGTCGAGACCGCGGATGACCGAGCCCTTTTCCGGCGTGCCGGGATAGCCCCTCGCCGCCATCACCACGGTCAGGGCCGCGTCGTCGCTCCAGCGGACCGACATATGCGAGAGCTGGCCGTCGACGGCGGCGTTGAGCAGCACCAGCAGGTCGTCCTTCAGCCGCATCATCAGCACCTGGCATTCGGGATCGCCGAAGCGCGTGTTGTATTCAATCAGCTTCGGCCCCTGGTCGGTGATCATCAGCCCGGCAAAGAGGATGCCGGCGAAAGGCGAGCCGAGATTGGCCATGCCGCGCATGGTCGGCTCGATGATCTCGCGCATGGTGCGCTCGGTCATTTCGGGCGCCATCACCGGCGCCGGGGAATAGGCGCCCATGCCGCCGGTGTTCGGGCCGACATCGCCGTCGCCGACGCGCTTGTGATCCTGCGCGGTGCCGAAGGGCAGCGCGGTGGCGCCGTCGCACAAGCAGAAGAAGCTCGCCTCCTCGCCGCGCAGATATTCCTCGACCACGACCTCGGCCCCGGCGGCGCCAAACGAGCCGTCGAAACAGGCCTCGAGCGCAGCAATCGCTTCGGGCAGCGTCATGGCCACCGTGACGCCCTTGCCGGCGGCGAGGCCGTCGGCCTTGATGACGATCGGTGCGCCCGTATTCTCCACATAGGCCTTGGCCGAAGCGAGGTCGCCGAAGCGACCATATGCGGCGGTGGGAATGTTGAACTTCGCGCAAAGGTCCTTGGTGAAGCCCTTCGAGCCTTCGAGCCGCGCCGCGGCCTTGGACGGTCCGAAGACGCGGATGCCCCAGGCGCGCAGGTCATCGGCGATGCCGGCCACCAGCGGGCCTTCCGGACCGACCACGACGAGGTCGATCTGCTTCTCCCGGCAGAAGGCGGCGACAGCGGAATGGTCGGCGACGTCGAGCTTCACCAGTTCGGCAAGGCGGGCGATGCCGGGGTTGCCCGGCGAGGCATAGAGCCTGGTCAAGAGCGGCGAGGCGGCGATCTTCCAGGCAAGCGCGTGTTCGCGGCCGCCGGAGCCGAGAAGAAGAACGTTCATGGCCACCTCTTGCTGATCGTCACCCTGAACCCGCTATTGGTCCAAGCGCGACGGGTCAAGGCGTGTTGGCAATTTGGCCGCGGTTGCACACGACAACAATAGCGCGCCGGCTGGCGTCCAGACAGCGCAGGCCTCGCCGCCTCACGATGTTTTCACTGCGCGAGCGACAACGCGCCTGCTTGACGGCGTTCGGCACTGCTGCCACTCCAGCACGATGGAAACCATCCAGTCCAAAGCATCCCAGGGCCGCGTTGCTGACGCTCCGAGCGGCCATTGGGTGTACCGGGCGCTGCCGCGCCGGCTCTGGCCCTATGCACAGCTCGCGCGCTGGGACAGGCCGATCGGCTGGCAACTGCTGTTGTGGCCCTGCTGGTGGTCGGCAGCGCTTGCGGCAAGCGCTTATCCGCGCCCGTCCGATCCGCTGCTGACGCTGCTGCCGGCGCCCTGGTACCTGCTGCTGTTCCTGGTCGGCGCGATCGCCATGCGCGGCGCCGGCTGCACCTATAACGACCTGGCCGACGAGGACATCGACAACCAGGTGGAGCGCACCCGCTCGCGGCCGCTGCCCGCCGGCAAGGTGACGCGCCGCCAGGCGTGGATCTTCCTGGTCGTCCAGGCGCTGGTCGGGCTCGTGGTGCTGCTGCAGTTCAACAGCTTCGCCATCCCGCTCGGCATCGCCTCGCTCGCCATCGTCGCCGTCTATCCATTCATGAAGCGAATCACCAACTGGCCGCAATTCGTGCTCGGGCTGGCCTTCTCGTGGGGCGCGCTGATGGGCTGGGCGGTCGAGTTCGGCGATCTCGATGGCCCCGCCATCATGCTCTATATCGGGTCGATCCTGTGGGTGATCGGCTACGACACGATCTACGCGCATCAGGACAAGGAGGACGACGCCATCGTCGGCGTGCGCTCGACGGCCCGCCTGTTCGGCGACAACACCAAGGCCTGGCTGGTCGGGCTCTATGGCGGCGCGCTCGCCTGCTTCGCCATCGCCTTCGCTTCGGCGCAGGTTCCGATGCCGGCGCTGGCCGGACTGATCGCCGCCGGCGCGCATATGGCGCGCCAGATCATCCGGCTCGACATCAACAATCCGGATCAGTGCCTCAGGCTGTTCAAGTCTAACAACCAGGTCGGCTGGCTGATCTTTCTGGGCCTGATCGGCGGGGCGCTGTGGGTGGCGCTGAAGCCGCTGGTGTAGCGGGACTTTCCTTCTCCCTTTGTGGGAGAAGGTGGATCGGCGCGCAGCGCGGAGACGATTGAGAGGTGTTGGACGGATCGCCGTCCTTGCCAAGCTGATCACCTCTCATCCGTCGCTTTCGGCGACACCTTCTCCCACGAACAAGGGGAGAAAGGGGAATCGCACTACTGGCGCGCGATGATCTCCTGGCCATCGACGACAAGCCTCAGGCCGAGACTGCCGGCCTTGCGGCGGGCGAGGAAACGCGGGCGGCGCGTGGTGGAGATGCGGCCCTTGCGGCGTTCCTGCGGGGGCAGCGTCTTGATGGCGGCGCCAAGCGATTCTTCCAGTGTGCGGGCAATGCCGTCGGCCTCGATCAGGAGCATCGGCAGACGATAGGCCTCGGCCCAGGCGCGCCAGTCGGCGGCGACGTCATCGAGATCGTCGGCGACCAGCAGCGGCACCGACAGCATCGGATCGTTGTGCAGGAGTTCCAGCGTCACGGTGACATTGCCGTCCGGATCTTCCATGGCGCGGGCGGCGACGCCGCGGAACGCCTTGGCGGGCAGCGCGATGATCGCCGGCACGCCGCTCATCTCCAGCGTACGGCGGATGATGGCGCCACGCTGGTCGATGGTGAAGGTAACATCACCATAGTCGTCGCGCGTGGCATAGCTCACCATCTGCGGCAGGCGAAACGGGTCGAGACGCATGTTGCGCCCGGCCCAGACTGGCTTCAGCCCGGTGTTCATCGAATGCCTTCCTGTTTCTCCTGAGGGCCGTTTTCCGGTTCTCTCCGGGCCGGTTTTTCCGGCCTTCGTTCTGAGGAGAAACATTAGCGCTGGCTCCTTACCGGCGCGCTTAAGAAAGTCGGTTAAATTTTGCTGATCTAAGGGATGGTTATCGGAATGCGACCAACCACCAACTGTTGGAAGGATCAGATAACCTTACCGGGATTCATGATGCCGGCCGGATCGAAGGCCGCCTTCACCCGGCGCATCAGGTCGATCGCCATCGGCGGGGCCGTGGCGATCAGTTCGTCGCGCTTCAGCTGGCCAATGCCATGCTCGGCCGAGATCGAGCCGTGGAAGGAGCGCACCACGTCATGCACCGCCTGGTTCATGGTGTGGTAGAGGCCGAGGAAGGCTTCATCATCGCCGCCCTCGGGACGAGAGATGTTATAATGAAGATTGCCGTCCCCCATGTGACCGAAGCAGACGACGCGCGCATCGGGACTGACCGAGGCGACGGCGCCCGCCGCCTTTTCGATGAAGTCGGGAATCGAGGCGATCGGCACCGAAATATCATGCTTGATCGAGGCGCCTTCCGGCTTCTGGCACTCGGGCAGCACCTCGCGGAAATTCCACAAGGCATCGCCCTGGGCGAGGCTTGCCGCGATCACCGCGTCGCCGACGATGCCTTGCTCCAGGCCTGCCGACAGCACCTCCTCGATCAGCGCCCTGCCATCCTCTTCCGAGCGGCCTGAAGAGACCTGCATCAGCACATACCATGGCCAGTCATCGGCCAGCAGACGGGTCACGGCCGGCGCGTGCCGCAGCGTGTAATCGTAGGGCCGCTTGCCGATCAGCTCGAAGGCGGTGAGCGAGGCGCCGGCACGATCCGACGCCAGGGTAAAGAGCGAGAGCGCCGCGCGCGGCGAGGCCAGGCCGGCAAAGGCCACCTCCCTGCCCTTCGGCTTGGGGAAGAGTTTCAGCACCGCGGCGGTGATGACGCCGAGCGTGCCTTCGGCGCCGACGAACAGATTCTTCAAATCGTAGCCGGTGTTGTCCTTCTTCAGCTTGCGCAGATCGTCGAACACCTCGCCGGTCGGCAGCACCACCTCGACGCCGAGGCAGAGCTCGCGCGCATTGCCATAGGCAAGCACGCCGGTGCCGCCGGCATTGGAAGAAAGATTGCCGCCCACCTGGCAGGAGCCCTGCGCGGCAAGCGAGAGCGGAAACAGCCGCCCGGCGGCATCGGCCGCCTCCTGCAGCGTCTGCAGGATGACGCCGGCCTCGGCGGTGATGGTGTTCGACAGAACATCGATCTCGCGGATGCGGTTCAGCCTCGACAGCGACAGGACGATCTCGCGGCCGGACTTGTCCGGCACCTGGGCGCCCACCAGCCCGGTGTTGCCGCTCTGCGGCACGACCGGTGTTCTGGTCTCGCTCGCCAGGCGCATGATGCGGCTCACTTCATCGACGCTGCCGGGCCTCAGCACCAGCGACGTCCTGCCATGCCAGAGGCCGCGGCGTTCCGTGATGTAGGGCGCGATGTCGGCCTGGTCGCGCAAGGCGTATTGGTCGCCGACAATGGCGGCGAAGCGAGCGACAAGGCTGGGGTCGAGATCGGAAGGCTGGTCGTTCATGAGGCATGAACCTAGAGCAATTCCAGGAAAAGTGTGAAGCGGTTTCCGTCCGTAATTGCGTCAAATCAAAGAGATAGGCTCAGCCTGTCTTGTCACGCGGGGCGGCGGCGCGCGACAATCGGTCGTTGATCGCCTCGCCTAGCCCCTCGAACGGGATCGGCTCGACGGCGATGGCCGCGGCGCCACTGCTGTCGAGCGCCTGCATATGGGCGAACAGATTGGTCGCCGCCTCGCGCAGGTCGCCAGCCTCGGAAAGATTGCGCACCGCCACGGCCTGCTGCCAGCCTTCGGCGCGGGTGGCGCCGAAGGCGAGCAGCGCTTCGCCGCCGGCGATCTGCTGCACGTTGAGCCGCACCGATGCACCCGGCGCGTAGTGCGAGGCGAGCATGCCCGGCGCCTCGATGCCGACGGCGCCGCGTAGCAGTTTCGCGCCGGCAATGGCTTCGATCTCCTCGGCGGCAATGCCGCCGGGCCGCAACAGCCGCACCGTGCCGTCCTCCACTTTGACGATCGTCGATTCCAGCCCCACCGGCGTGGCGCCGCCATCGACCACCAGCTTGATCTTCTCGCCCAGATCGGCAGCGACGGCTTGCGCCGTGGTGGCGCTGATCCGGCCGGAGGAATTGGCGCTGGGGGCAGCGAGCGGCCGGCCGAGCCTCGCGATCAGCTCGCCGCCAAAGCCCCTCGGCCTGCGCAGGGCAATCGTGTCCAGCCCCGCCGTGGCCAGCGGATGGATCCCGTTTTCCGAGCGTTGCGGCAGCACCAGCGTCAGCGGTCCGGGCCAGAATGCCTCAGCCAGCCTCGTCGACAGCGGGTCGAAGACCGCGATGCGGGTTGCCATGGCGAGATCGGCGACATGGGCGATCAGCGGATTGAAGCGCGGACGGCCCTTGGCTTCGAAAATGCGCGCCACGCCAACGCCACTGGTGGCGTCGCCCGCCAGCCCATAGACGGTCTCGGTCGGGATGGCGACGACGTCGCCGCCTTCCAGCAGCGCCAGCGCTTGCTCCATCGCCTGGCCAACGTCAACTATCTCAGCCAATTCGCCACCAATCGTGAACATGCCGGTCCCGTAATACGGCGAGGAATATGGGGCAAGGGCGGGCGTTGGCGAATTATCAATTCCTAAAATGCTATCTTTCCGTGCAAGCCGGCATCAACGCACCGGCGTTACAGTTGGTTTGCTGTTGTTGGATTGGGTTTCCGTCGTTGCGGGCTGGGTTGGTCATGGTGTCAGCGCGTATCCTGGGGGTGGTTGGTGCCGGCCTGGTGACCATGATGGGCGGGGCGCAAGCCTCGTCCATCATCCGGCTCGAAGCCTCGACTTCGACGCCCTCCATCATTCGGTTGGAAGCGCTCGAGCCGGGCAAGCTATCGTCCGCGGTGACGCCGTCCGTCGTGGCGCTCGGCGATGCCGCGCAGGCGGTGAGCAACGAGAAGGTCGCGGCGATCCCCGCAAAGCCGAGGCACGGCACGCCGGCCCCGATGATCATTCGCGGCGGCGTCATCGGCGGCGCCTTTGCCACGCCCGCGCCCGCCACGTCGGCAAAAACCGATGCGCCCGCAACCGAACCTGCCGACGGCAGCACGCCGGCAACGCCTTCCAACGGAACCGCGGCCGCGGCACCCAACAGCGACAGCAGGGCGACGGCGGCCGACAAGACCGCGAGCGACGGCGCGCAGCAGCAGCCGCAGGCGACACCGCAGAAACCTCCGAAACTGCCGGCCAACGGCAAGGCGATGTAGGCTGTCCGGCGACGCCGGCCAACGGCCAGACGTCCATCGAACCGGCGCTTGTTACTCTGCGAGCAGCGTCAGCCGACGATTTTCGAGAAGTCGGCGACCTGGTCGGTGGCGGCGCGGATGCGGGCGAGCAGCGCCAGGCGGTTGGCGCGCACGGTCTGATCCTCATCATTCACGAGAACGCGTTCAAAGAATGAATCAACGGGCTCACGCAGCGCGCTAAGCGCCAGCATGGCGGCGGAAAAATCTTCGTTTTGAATCGCTTGGCCGGCTTCCTTCTCGGCTTGATTCACCGCTGCAAACAGGGATTTTTCGGCGTCTTCCCGGAACAGAGCCGGCTCAACAGCCTCGGCGACCAGCGTCTTCTTCTTCTCCTCGGCAGCCAGGATGTTGGCCGCGCGCTTGGTGCCGGCGAGCAGGTTCCTGCCATCCTCGGTGTCGAGAAAGGAGCCGAGCGCCTCGACGCGGCGCACGATCTGCAGGAGGTCGTCGTTCGGCGATTGGCTAATCTCCCCCACTACGGGGGAGATTGGGCGCGAGCCCGCCGACAACACCGCATCAATCAGATCATATCGTGCACCCTGCTCGCGGAGATAGACTTTCAGGCGGTCATGGAAGAAGCCGAGCAGGTCCGAAACTTGCGCGTCGCCGGCGGGGAAGTTTGCAAAAGCCCTCCCGAAGATGGAAGTCAGAGATACGCGAATGCGGTTCTCGATGAGAATCCTGACCACACCAAGCGCCGCTCTGCGCAAGGCGAACGGATCCTTGCTGCCGGTCGGCTTCTCGTCGATGGCCCAGAAGCCAGACAACGTGTCGAGCTTGTCGGCCAGCGCGACGGCAACCGACACCGGATCGGTCGGCACCCGATCGGACGGGCCTTGCGGCTTATAGTGCTCTTCCGCCGCTGCGGCGACGGACGGATGCTCCCCCTGCAGCAGTGCATATTTGCGACCCATGGCGCCCTGCAGTTCCGGAAATTCGCCGACCACCTCGGTCTGCAGGTCGGCCTTGGCCAGCACCGCGGCGCGGGCGACGAGCGCAGTAATCTCCCCCCTCGAGGGGGAGATGTCGCCGAAGGCGACAGAGGGGGTCGCCTCGCGTGGAGCGCCAGCTTCCTCCTTTTTCAAAGGGCCAGAATAGGTCGAGCCAGCCGAAGCGACCCCCTCTGGCCTGCCGGCCATCTCCCCCTCAAGGGGGGAGATCGACTTCGCCACGACCGGCGCGAGTTCCTCGGCAAGCCACTTGATGCGCTCCACGCGCGCGCCCTGCGTGCCGAGCTTGGCATGGAAGGTGACGTTGAGATGATCGAGGCGCGCCATGCGCTGGTCGAGCGGCTTCTCCAGATCCAGCCCGAACTTCTTTGCGGATGCCTCGAGTGCGGCAAGGTCCGGCAGGTCGCCCTGGTCGGTCTTCCAGAAATAAAGCGCGTCGGAGAGGCGCGCGCGCACCACCTTGCCATTGCCGCGCGCGATCTCCCGGCCGCCGTCCGCCGCCTCGATGTTGGCGGTCAGGATGAAGCGGCTTGAAAGGTCTTCCACCTCGCCTTGCGGCCGGGTGACGAAGCATTTCTGGTTGGCGCGGATGGTGAGGCGGATGACCTCGGCCGGGATGGTGAGAAAGTCCTGTTCGAATTCTCCCATCAGCACGACCGGCCATTCGACCAGGCCGGAGACCTCTTCCAGCAGGCCTTCGTCCTCGACGAGATCGAGGCCATTGGCGAAGGCGATGTTGCGGGCGTCCGCCAGGATGATCTCCTTGCGGCGATCGGCATCGAGCACGACCTTGGCGGCCTCGAGCTTCATCACATAGTCGTCGAAACGGCGCACGGTGATTGCGCCGGGCGCATGGAAGCGGTGGCCGTAGGTGACGTTGCCGGAACGAATGCCGTCGACCTCGAAGTCGACCACCACCGGCTCCTCGGTCTCGGGGCCGAAGGTGCAGACGATCGACTGCAGCGGCCGCACCCAGCGCAGCGAGCCGGGCTTGGCCGAGGCTGGCCCCCAGCGCATTGATTTCGGCCAGGGGAAGTTCTTGATGATGCCCGGCACCAGCTCGGCGATGATTTCATCGGCCGCCCTGCCCGGTTTCGAGATGTGGGCGACGTAGAAATCGCCCTTCTTGGGATCGGAGTGGACGTGCGCCTCGGCGAGCGAGGCAAGGCCGGCCTTGCGCAGGAAGCCTTGCACCGCCTGCTCCGGCGCCGTCGTCGAGGGGCCCTTGATCTCCTCGCGGATGTCTTTCGAGCGCGCGGTCAGTCCGCGGATGTCGAGCGCCAGGCGCCGCGGCGTCCAGTATTCGCGCGCCGCCTCATAGGTCAGACCGGCCTCGACCAGCCCGTCGGTCAGCAGCTTGCGAAGATCGCCAGCCGCCTTGCGCTGCATGCGGGCGGGTATTTCCTCGGAGCGAAGTTCGAGAAGCAAGTCGGGCATTGGTTGGCTCCCTACCCTCCCCTCGATGGGGAGGGTCGGCGCGCGGCGCCGGTGGATCGTGAATGCGCGGGAAATAGCAACTCGGCTGGCCGCTGTCACCCTGCCTGCCGATCGCAAATCGGAGCTATTTCAGGAAATTATCAGGTCTTTGTCGGGACCGAGCCGACCCACCCGTCCTAAGAAGCAGAAATCCCATGAACCGAACGCGGCGCTGAAGCGACCAACGCTCAGGCGGAGACCTATTGGCTGAACGACGATGACGAAGGCATCGAGAACCCTGCAGATCCTGGCGCTCAGCGCCTGCTTTGCCGCGCAGATGCATGGCGCAATCACGATGCCGGGGATCAGGCAGGCCATGCGGACGATGGACGGCGCGGTCAGCCAAAGCGCAATCGCGACCACCGTTGAAATCGCAAGAGCGGTGTCGATACTTAGGTCGGGTCAGCGATTCCGTTAAAAGCTCAACCGTTCCAAGCCGCCAGCCCACCCGCCTGCGTCTTCAGGAACGCCTCACCGCAGGCCTTGGCCAGGTTGCGAACGCGCAGGATGTAGCTCTGGCGCTCGGTGACGGAGATCACGCCACGCGCGTCCAGCAGGTTGAAGACATGGCTTGCCTTGATGCACTGGTCGTAGGCGGGAAAGACCATCCGATGCCCTTCTCCCCTGAGGGGAGGATGGCCGGACGAAGTCTGGCCAGGAGGGGTCACCCGCGCCGCGCTCGACGCCCTGCCGGCAGTGGCTTCCGCGAGGCCTCCCTCTGTCGGCTTCGCCGACATCTCCCCCTCAGAGGGGGAGATTGGCGCGCCGGCGGCAAGCAGCGCCTTGCACTCGGCCTCGGCATCTTCGAAATGCCGAAGCAGCATCGCCGTGTTGGCGAATTCGAAATTGTGGCGCGAATATTCCTGCTCGGCCTGCAGGAAGACATCGCCATAGGTGACCTTCTCATCGCCCTCGCGGCCGTTGAAGTTCAAGTCGTAGACATTGTCTACGCCCTGCACATACATGGCGAGCCGCTCGAGCCCGTAGGTGAGTTCCCCCGCGACCGGCGCGCATTCGATGCCGCAGACCTGCTGGAAATAGGTGAACTGCGAGACTTCCATGCCGTCGCACCAGCACTCCCATCCAAGCCCCCAGGCACCCAGCGTGGGGCTCTCCCAGTCGTCCTCGACGAAGCGGATGTCGTGCAGCAGCGGATCGACGCCGATCGCCGCGAGCGAGCCGAGATAGAGTTCCTGCAGGTTGGGCGGGTTCGGTTTCAGGATCACCTGATATTGATAGTAGTGCTGGAGGCGGTTCGGGTTCTCGCCATAGCGGCCGTCCTTCGGCCGGCGCGAGGGCTGCACATAGGCCGCGTTCCAGCGTCGCGGACCGAGCGCGCGCAAGGTGGTAGCCGGATGGAAGGTGCCGGCGCCGACTTCCATGTCGTAAGGCTGCAGGATGACGCAGCCATAGGCCGCCCAGTAATTGTGCAAGGTCAGGATCAGCCCCTGGAAGGAGCGGCTGGGATGCATGTGGGCTGGAATGTCGACGGTCACGGCGGCCTCGGAAAGCGCAGGATTGGGCCTTTCCCTAGTTGCCGGGCCGGCGAGCGTCAAGGCAGCGCCCTGCGTCGCATCGCGGAGAACGCTTTGCCGGCGGCTGGCCCATTGCCGGGCGCCCACGCTGGCCGTTTGCTCGCGCGAGCCGCACGATAGAGGTTTCGCCATGTCCAGCCAACTTACCGTCCGCCCCGTTGTCCGGCAGGACTATGAACAGTGGCTGCCGCTATGGAATGGCTACAACGCCTTCTACGGCCGCACGGGCGAGACGGCGCTTGCCGGCGAAATCACGCAAATGACCTGGTCACGCTTCTTCGATGCCTATGAGCCCGTCCACGCGCTCGTGGCCGAGCGCGACGGCGTGCTTCTCGGCCTCGTCCACTATCTCTACCATCGCTCGACCACTGCGATCGCGCCGAGCTGCTACCTGCAGGATCTTTTCACATCGCGGACGGCGCGGGGCCAAGGCGTCGGCAGGGCACTGATCGAAAGCGTGTACGAGCGCGCCCGAGCCGCTGGCGCAAACCGCGTGTACTGGCAGACGCACGAAACCAACCAGACCGCGATGCAACTCTATGACAGGATCGGGGAACGCTCGGGCTTCATCGTCTACCGAAAGCTGTTCTGAAGGAGCCGCTGAAGAAACTGCGGGGCCAGAAGGCCCCGCAAAAACTTAATTGAAAAGGCCTCAGCCTTTTGGCGCCGGAGGCGGCACCGGCTTGACCTTCGGTGTTTCCTGCGCGGTGTTGGACTCGATCGGGGGCAGGCCGTTGAGCAGCTTCTGCTGCAAAGTCGCGAGCACATCCGGATCGGGCTTGAGATCGCGCGCCTGGGCCCACTGATAAGTGGCCTCCAGCTTGCGGCCGACACGCCAGTAGGCATCGCCGAGATGGTCGTTGAGGACGGGATCTTCCGGCTTCAGCGACACGGCCCGTTCCATCTCGCGCACGGCATCGTCGAAGCGGCCGAGGCGGAAATAAGCCCAACCCAGCGAATCGACGATGTAGCCGTCACTCGGCCGCAGATCCGCGGCCTTCTGGATCATCGCCAGCCCTTCCTTGAGGTTCATGTTCATGTCGACCCAGGAATAGCCGAGATAGTTCAGCACCTGGGGCTGGTCGGGCTGCAGTTCCAGCGCTTTGCGGAAATTCGGCTCCGCCTTCGGCCATTCCTTCAGCCGCTCATAGGCGATGCCGCGCTGGTAGAAGATATTCCAATTGGCGGCGGTCGGCGTCTTCAGTGCCTCGGCGGCCTTGTCATAGAGATTGGCGGCCGAGCGGTAATCCTCCTTCGAGGCATAGACGCCGCCGAGCGCCAGATAGGCGCGCATGTCCTGCGGATGCTTGTCAAGGAACGCCTTGAGATGGGCGATCGCCTCTTCATGCCGGTCGAGATCGGCGAGGTTGAGGCCGAGCTGCAGGTCCGACACCTCCTTAAGCGGAGAGGACGCGGGAATGCGGCTGTAGAGCGCGATTGCACTCTCGCCGTCCTTCAGCTGCTCGGCGACGGCGGCGAGCTGCACCAGGGCGGCATCGCTGTCGGGCTTGAGCGCCAGCGCGAATTGCAGGTAGAGCCGCACGAAAGGCTCGCCGCCGCCCCGGTTCAGCGCGGTGGCAAGGTCAAGCAGGATCTCCGATGCGCCATCCGACGGACCGGCGACCAGCGGCTCGATCTTGTCGCCCTTGTTGATCCGGTCGCGCAGCACCGTGATCTCAAGCTTGCCGGGTGCAAAGGCTTCGGCCTGGTCGAGCACCGAAAGCGCCTTTGCCTTGTCGCCCTTGCGGGCGAGGAAGGAGGCATAGGCCTGGGCATTGCGCATCCAGGTTTCGGGCGCGGAACCGCCGGCGGCGGTGTCGGCCAGGGTCGCGGCATAGATCTCGTCGGCCTTCGCGGATTGGCCCGAAATGTCGGCGATCAGGGCGCGATGGAAGGACTTGAACAGGCCGAACCAGTCCGGCCCTTTGAGCTTGTCGATGGATGCCATCGCCTCCGAGGCGTCGCCCGCACCTTGCTTGGCCCAGCCGTCCATGACGCCGGAGAGCAGCCGGTCGAGGTCGGATTCGACCGCCAGCTTCAGCCAGTATTGGGCCTTGGCAAAATCCTTCTTGTGAAAGGAATCGACGGCGAGCGCCATGCGCGAGAAGCGCTCGACATCGGGCACCTCCTTGAGCTTGTCGGCATAGACCAGGGATTCCTCGAAGCGGCCTTGCGCGATCAGCGCCAACATCAGGCTCTGCTGCAGTTCCGTGTCACTGGGAGCAAAAGCCAGCGCCTGCTTGTAATAGGCGATGGCGTTGTCGAGATCGTTGTCGCTTTCGGCGATGTGGGCGGCGAGATACGCGCCTGAGAAAGACGTGATCTGGACCGGTTGGGCGGTCTGCTTGGCCTGGGCCGGCAGCACCGAAAGCGCCACACCCGTCAAAAATGCCAGCCTCGTCAGCCAGCGCGCACGTCCTTGCCGCATCGTATCCCTTTCAGCCACACGCAGTCCTGCCCCTTGGCGGACCGCCGACAGACTCGAGTTTTTCCGGACAAAGCATGGCCTTTTTGCGGTCGGGCTTCAATGCCGGCGCAATTTCACAATCGGTTCAGCGCTTTAATGGAGGCTCAATTGACCCGGCTGATGCAGAAATCGATAACGTCGATCAGTGCCGCCTTCTGCGGCGTTGCCTCCAGCGGCGCCAGCGCGTCGCGGGCGATCTCGCCGAAGTGGCGGGCGCGGCCGATCGTGTCGGCGATGGCGCCGTGACGGGTCATCAGGCCGATTGCCTTTTCGAGCCCGGCATCGTCGGTGACATTGTCCTCGATGGCGCGCTTCCAGAAGGTGCGCTCGGCCTTGGTGCCGCGCCGATAGGCAAGGATCACCGGCAGCGTCACCTTGCCCTCGCGGAAGTCGTCGCCGACATTCTTGCCGAGCTCCTTGCTGGAGCCGCCATAGTCCAGCGCATCGTCGATGAGTTGGAAGGCAAGGCCGAGATTCATCCCGTAGGAGCGCAGCGCTGCGCGGTCGTTGCGGGAGGCCAGCGCGATCACCGGGCCCACCTCGGCAGCCGCCGAGAACAGGGCGGCGGTCTTGGCCTTGATGACCGCAAAATGCTCGTCCTCGGTGGTTTCCAGGTTCTTGGCGGCGGCCAGTTGCATCACCTCGCCTTCGGCGATGATGGAGGCCGCGCTCGACAAAATGTCGAGGGCTTCGAGCGAGCCGACCTCGACCATCATGCGGAAGGCCTGGCCGAGCAGGAAATCGCCGACCAGCACGCTCGCCTGATTGCCCCAGATCATGCGCGCCGTCTTCTTGCCGCGGCGCAGCGCGCTCTCGTCGACGACGTCGTCGTGGAGCAGCGTCGCGGTGTGCATGAATTCGACCGAGGTGGCGAGCTTGACGTGGCCCTCGCCGGAATAACCGAACATCTGGGCAGCCGCGAGCGTCAGCATCGGCCGCAGCCGCTTGCCTCCGGAAGAAATCAGGTGGTTCGCGACTTCCGGAATCATCTCGACGTCGGAGCCGGCCTTCGACAGGATCAGCTCGTTGACGCGCCCCATGTCGGCTGCCGTGAGATCGATGAGATCCTTGATGGAAGCGGGTTCCCGCTTGCCTTCGATGTTGAGAACGACACCCACCACGATCACTCCCGGCAATTCACGCGCACGTCGCCACTTGTCCCATTGTGACTCTAGGGCGGCAGCCACGGATACGGCAAGAGGCGAATTGGCGCGGCTGGCCGGAGCAGTGCAGCGGTTGATAGACAGGCGAACTGCTCCAACTGTTTGATTTCGCACAATTGCCGACGGAGAATCGTTGCCCGCTTTTCCTCGAATTGCTGTGGCACCGGTCTGCCCGCACGTTTACATGGACGCCGCAACCTGCGATTTTCATTCGATGATTGAACTTGTCCGAACCAACGATGCCTTCCTCATCTCCTTCATCGAATCGCTGATGCGGGACGCCGGCATCGCCTGCTTCGTCGCCGACCAGAACATGAGCGTGCTCGACGGCTCGATCGGCATCCTGCCGCGGCGCATCATGGTCGACGCCGATAGGGCCGACGCAGCGCGGCGCATCCTGAAGGATGCCGGCATCGAGAACGAAATCCGCCAGAAATAATGGCAGCATCGAGCGCCCTTTCCCCGGACACGCCGGCCCATACGGTCGACGCCTTCCATCGCGGGCGCTTCTGGCTGGTGCAGCCGAGGCAGGGCCATCGCGCCGGCATGGACGCCATGATGCTGGCGGCGGCGGTGCCTTCCGGCTTTTCCGGAAGGCTCGCCGATTTCGGCGCCGGCGCCGGTGCTGCCGCGCTGGCCGTCCTGTCGCGCTGCCCGCAAGCGCGTGCGGTGCTGGTCGAGCGCTCGGCCAAGATGGCTTCGTTTGCCGCCGCCACGCTTGCGCATCCCGGCAACGCGCATCTCGGCGACCGCGCCTCAGTGCTTACGGCCGACGTCACGCTCGCCGGCCGGGCGCGGGCGCAAGCCGGGCTTGCCGACAACAGCTTCGACTTCGCCATCATGAACCCGCCCTTCAACGGCGCGGAGGATCGCGCCACGCCCGATACGATGCGCAAAGAGGCGCATGTCATGGAGGACGGGCTGTTCGAGCGCTGGATCAGGAGCGCTGCAGCCGTCGTCAAGCCGCGCGGCGGACTGGCCGTGATCGCCCGGCCCGAGCAACTCGTCACCATCCTCGATGCCATGGAAGGCCGCTTCGGCGACGCCGAAATGCTTTGCGTTCATCCGCGACCCGAGGGGGCGGCGATCCGCATCGTCATCAGAGCGGTGCTCGGCGCGCGCGGCAAGCTCTCGATCCAACCGCCGTTGATCCTGCACGGCATGTCGGGCAACGAGCCGACCGAGCGGACCGAGATGATCAACAATGGACTGGCATCGCTGTTTGGCGATTGATCAGAGGCCGGCGTTGCGGCATTGCCGTTCAGCCGCGAATTCCTACATGCCGGGAGCAAGGATGAGGTCTCACCTTGCTCTTTGCACCTCTTCCGGAGACAAGCTTTCGTGAAACGCCTCTTCAACCGCCTGCTGCCGAAATCCTGGCGCTCGACAGTCGTCACCATTCCCGTCATCCGGCTGCACGGCACCATCATGCCCGGCGGCGGCCAATTGCGGCCGAGCCTGTCGCTTGCCTCGACGGCCGGCCTCATCGAGAAGGCCTTCGCCTTCGACGCCCCGGCGGTCGCCATTTCGATCAACTCGCCCGGCGGCTCGCCGGTGCAGTCGCGGCTGATCTTCAAGCGCATTCGTGACTTGGCAGCCGAGAAGAACAAGAAGGTGCTGGTCTTCGTCGAGGACGTGGCGGCCTCCGGCGGCTACATGATCGCGATCGCCGGCGACGAGATCTTCGCCGACCCGTCCTCGATCGTCGGCTCGATCGGCGTCGTCTCGGCATCCTTCGGTTTCCCGGAACTGATGAAGAAGATCGGCGTCGAGCGGCGCGTGCACACTGCCGGCCAGAACAAGGCCGTGCTCGATCCGTTCAAGCCGGAGAAGAAGGAAGACGTCGAGCGGCTGAAGGCACTGCAGCTCGAAGTGCACGAGACCTTCATCGACCTCGTTAAAGAGCGGCGCGGTACCAAGCTCAAGGACGACCCCGAGCTGTTCACCGGCCTGTTCTGGACCGCCAAGCGGGGCCTGGAGCTCGGCCTCGTCGATGCGCTTGGCGATATGCGTGGCGTGCTGAAGACCCGCTTCGGCGACAAGACCCAGCTCAAGCTGATCACCGCGCCGCGCGGGCTTTTCGGCCGTTTCGGCCTGTTCGGCTCGCGTTTTTCAGCGCCCGACATCGCCGCGGCCGCGGCCACCGGCATCATCGATGCGGCGGAAGAGCGCGCGCTGTGGGCGCGCTTCGGGCTTTGAAAAGGCGGTGAAACCGTCTAGCATGGCCGCTTGACCGACCCGTCCGGCCGGCCTTGCCGCGCAATCGCGGGAGGAGTTTCGAGATGCCGCAGATCATCTTCTTTGCCGTTGTCGGCGCCGCCGCCTATTTCGGCTACCGCGCCTTCATCCGCGAGGCCGAGCGCGTGACGGCGAAGATCCGGCGCACCGAGAAACAGGCGGCGAACGGCACGATGGGGACGCTGGTCAAGGATCCGAAGACCGGCGAATACCGCCTGGCCAAGGACTGACCACCATCTCGCCAGCAGCCGACATTCTGGAGCCGGGGACACAGGCCAGGACATGGCTTGCGCCCGCCAAGATCAATCTTGCGCTGCATGTGACCGGACGGCGCGCCGACGGCTACCATCTGCTCGACAGCCTGGTCGTCTTCACCCGCTTCGGCGACCGGCTGGAGATCGAGCCGGCGGAGCGCGATGAATTCTCGGTATCCGGGCGCTACGCCTCCGGCGTGCCGCTCGACGGCGACAATCTGGTGCTGAGGGCTCGCGAGGCGTTGCGGCGGGAAGCCGGTCCGCGGCGGACGCCGTCCGTCGCCATCCGGCTGGAGAAGAACCTGCCGATCGCTTCCGGCGTCGGCGGCGGCTCCAGTGACGCGGCAGCCGTTCTCAACGGACTTGCAGGCCTATGGAACCTTGATATCGACGATGCCGGGCTGGCGCGGACCGGCCTGACGCTCGGCGCCGACCTGCCGATGTGCCTGGCTGCCAGGCCCCTGATCGCGCGCGGGATTGGCGATGAGCTGTCGCCGGTCGCGACGTTTCCTGCGTTGGCGCTGGTGCTGGTCAATCCTGGCGCCGCGGTCTCTACGCCCGACATATTCAAAGCGCTCGCCAAGCGCGACAATGAGGCGCTGCCGCCGCTGCCACATCGTCTCGATTTCCACTCCATCCGCAATTGGCTGGAGGTCACCCGCAACGATCTCGAACCGGTTGCTCGCTCGATCCAACCGGCCGTCGGCGAGACGCTCAAGGCGCTCGACAAAGCCGGAGCGGCCTTCACCCGCATGTCCGGATCGGGCGCCACTTGCTTCGGTCTTTTCGAGACCGGCAACATGGCCAAACGGGCGGCGATCGAGATCCGCGGCCGCCATCCCGACTGGTTCGTGGCCGCGACGCGCAGCATGGAGGCTGACTGATGGCCAGGACCGACGAAAACCGGCCGTTCATCCCGGTGCGCATCGCGGTGCTGACGGTGTCCGACACGCGCAGCCTTGCCGACGACAAATCCGGCCAGACGCTGGCCGACCGCATCGCGGAGGCAGGCCACATCTTGGCGGCCCGTGACATCGTCACCGACGAGCGCGAAAAAATCCGCGAAAAGGTGCTCGTCTGGTCGAAGGACGAGGCGGTGGATGTCGTCATCACCACCGGTGGCACAGGCTTCACCGGCCGTGACGTGACGCCGGAAGCGCTGGAGCCGATCTTCGAAAAACGCATGGATGGTTTTTCGGAAGTCTTCCATCGCATTTCTTACGACAAGATCGGCACCTCGACGATCCAGAGCCGGGCGACAGGCGGCGTCGTCAACGCCACCTTCGTGTTCGTGCTGCCGGGCTCTCCCGGCGCCTGCAAGGACGCCTGGGACGGCATCCTGAAGCCGCAGCTCGACTACCGGCACATGCCCTGCAACTTCGTCGAGATCATGCCGCGGCTGGACGAGCATCTGCGGCGGGACGGCAAGGCCGGATAGGCGGCTGCCGCCGTCAGCGGATCACAGGCTCGCCGTGAAAGCGGCGGCGCGACGGCTTCGACACGCCGAAGCCGATCTCCATCATCAGCCGAGGCGTATGCGCCGGCACCGTGCCCATGTGGAAGCCGAACGGATCCTCGACAAAGCCAAGCCCTGCCCCGCCGGTCAGCGTGACCGGACTGTTCGTCCCGTAGACGTCCAGCACCTCCTCCGCCGGATGGCCGACCAGAAGCGTCAGCTGATGCTTGATCGCCCGGCGCTTGTGGCTGCCTCGGACATAGACATGTGGCCCGGTGCCGTCATCGACAGGCTTCAGATAAAAGAAGAATTTCAGCATCCGCCAGTCGTCGAGATCGAAATGGTATTTGCCCAGCGAGGCGAGGTTCTTGTCGGCGTCTGAAGCCTTGCCGGTCGGGAAGCTCCACCAGACGCGCGTGGTGATCAATTTCGCCTGACCGCCGAGGTAATGCTGGGCGACGTCGAGAAGCAGCGGGTCCTTCTGGATCGCCAAAGCCGCCGGACAATCCAGAATGCGCTCGAAATAATGGCCGCTGAGCAGCGAGCGGCCAAACCGCCTTTCCGCCTCGGCATGCTCGCCCGGCATGAATTCGAGACGACGGTCGAAATTGCCGAAGCAAGGCGTGCGCTGCGCGAAAGCGGCGATCTCCTGATGAATCGCCTGCGGCAGCATGAGACCCGAAAACAGGCCATCAGAGCGCAACGCCTCGACGACGGCCTCGCGCTCGGTGCCGGTGAACATCGTCTCGCCTGCGGTTTGCAGGGGACGAGCCCGCTTGGCGCCCAGCCAGTGCATGCGGCGTCCCGGCATGGTGCGGGCCAGCACGAACATCGGCAGCCAGGCCGGGTTCTCGCGAAGATCAGTCAGATAGGTCGGGATGCGCACGGCAATGCGCCTGAACAAGCTGCCGTTGCGGGCAATGGCCTCCAGGCTGTCCGCGCCGGAATCGTCTGGGGTAGCAAGTGTCATCGGGTCCTCTTATGGATGGCGTCCGACGGAGGCGTCAGCCGCCTGCCTTTTCGGCATTTGCCCAAACCCGATTGTCCCGCATGAAGGAGATGCTAGCCTCACCTTCTAATTTGTGCAACGCACAATAAAGCGATGGCTGAAATTACCGCCCTGCTTTCTCTTCTGGGCTTCATTTCGGCGGCGCCACCCAGATCTCCGCGTCCAGCTTCCTTGTGGCGAGGCCGCGTGCCAGCGCCTCGGCGCTGCGCGCGGTCTTTGCGAGGGCTGCGGCCTGGCGCCTGCTGATGACGAGGCCTTGGGCCAACGCCCGCCTTGTAGAAAAGACGCGCGCCAGGAACGGCGCCCGATTGCCGCGTGCGCGCGAAAAACGCCCCGGCATCGTCTGTTTTGCGGTGTGGCGGGCGACCTCCTCGATCCAGCCTTC
The DNA here is from genome assembly GCF_004791945.1 of Mesorhizobium sp. M3A.F.Ca.ET.175.01.1.1. Taxonomy (NCBI): domain Bacteria; kingdom Pseudomonadati; phylum Pseudomonadota; class Alphaproteobacteria; order Hyphomicrobiales; family Phyllobacteriaceae; genus Mesorhizobium; species Mesorhizobium sp. M3A.F.Ca.ET.175.01.1.1. The sequence goes on from NZ_SRTP01000024.1 coordinate 23,979, forward strand.
GGCCAGCCGCGCACCAGGCTCCAGGATCAGCAGCCAGTCACCCTTGGCATGGCCGATGCCGGCGGCAATGCCACCCGCAACATAGTGACAGCCGGCATGTTCGGCGACGCGATGCGTCTGGTCGGTCGAACCGGCATCGCAGACGATGACATCACGCACCATGCCTTCGACCGCGCCGCCGACCAGCGAGGCCAGCGTGCGGGCCAGTCCCTCTTCGTCGTTCCTGGTTTCGATGAGAACGCTGAGCATTCCTAGCCGAATAGCGGAAAGCCGCAGGCCGCGCCAGATCGGTCTTACATGGCAAAAAGTTCTTGCTTTGTTCTCTTGGGCGAAATAGGAATAATTTCATGAACAGAGCGATTCGACAGCCTGCCGACAGTCCTTGGGAGAGGGCGAAAATGGAACAGATCGTGCGTGCCGACATTGCTGCCTTCCGAGCAGGCAGGGCCGAAATGGCGAATGCGATGATCGAACAGAGCGGCATGCGCGTGCGCCCCGAGCGCAATCGCGGGCGTTCAGCCGGCATCAACCCGTCCGGCCGTTTCGAGCCGGTCAGCCGGCATGTATTCGACGACGGCTGGAACTCGCTGGAGGAACTGCCGCCGTTCAAGACCGAGGTTCAGGTCGAGAAACCGCGCACCATCATCACGCGCAACGAATCGCCGGACATTTCCTTCGATCGCTCGATAAATCCCTATCGCGGCTGCGAACATGGCTGCGTTTACTGCTTCGCCCGGCCGACCCATGCCTTCATGGGCCTGTCGCCTGGGCTGGATTTCGAATCCAAGCTCTTCGCCAAACCGGACGCGGCGCGCATGCTGGACAAGGAATTGTCGAAGCCGGGCTACCAGCCACGCACCATCGCCATCGGCACCAACACCGATCCCTACCAGCCGATCGAGAAGAATTACCGGATCATGCGCGAGATCCTGGAGGTGCTGGAGGCACGCGGCCATCCGGTCGGCATCGTCACCAAGTCGGCTCTGGTGACGCGCGACATCGACATCCTGTCGCGGATGGCCGAACGGGGACTCGCCAAGGTGGCGCTGTCGGTAACGACGCTCGACCGCATGCTGGCGCGCACGATGGAACCGCGCGCCTCGACGCCGACCAAGCGGCTGGAGGCGATAAGGCAGCTGTCCGACGCCGGCATCCCGGCCTCGGTCATGGTCGCACCGATCATCCCTGGCCTGACCGATCCGGAACTGGAGCGCATCCTCGATTCGGCCCGCGCTGCTGGCGCCCGTGAGGCGGGTTATGTCGTGCTGCGGCTGCCGCTGGAAGTGGCGCCGATCTTCAAGGACTGGCTGCTGCGCCATTATCCCGACCGCTACCGGCATGTGATGTCGCTGATCCGCTCGATGCGCGACGGCAAGGACTACGATTCGGAATGGGGCAAGCGCATGAAAGGCGCCGGTCCTTACGCCTGGCAGATCGGCCGGCGCTTCGAGATCGCAGCCAAGCGGCTCGGGCTGAATGTCGAACGGCGGTCGCTCAGGACGGACCATTTCGTCGCAGGTTCCAGTGCCGGCGAGCAGCTGATGCTGCTGTGAAGAAGGCGCCGGCCACACAAGGCCGGCGTTAAGCAATTCGGAAGGCCCGGTTTTGCTGGATTGCAACCTGCTAAGTATTTGTTTTCCCGCAATTCGGAGAACCGCCGCGCAGTTTTCCTGGAATTGCTCAAGTATCCCGTCCGGCCCCTGTCCCCGGCCGTGAGACGGTGCCCTCCGGGTCCGACGCCCCATCGACCCGGAGGGACTTGCGGAGGATCGGAGCCGATGCGAACCTCGCCGCACCATGGCTCGCGCGCGTTCCGATTCTCCGCCTCTCTTCGAAATGGTCGAGAAGCCCGACTTCTCTGTCGAGACCAAGGCGATGGCCCAGGGCCTCTGGCCTGTGGCGGGCATGGATGAGGCCGGCCGCGGCCCGCTCGCCGGTCCGGTAGTCGCGGCAGCCGTCGTGCTCGACCCCGCCAACATCCCTGAAGGCCTCGATGATTCCAAGCGTCTCACCCACCTGCAACGCGAGGCGCTATTCCTGAGAATCCTGGGCTCGGCGCTCAGCGTCTCGATGGCCTCGATCAGCGCCGAAGGCATCGACAACAGCAACATCCTGAAGGCCAGCCTGGAGGCGATGCGACGTGCCGCGGCGGGCCTGTCGCTGCAGCCGAAGCTGGCTTTGGCCGACGGCCGCGACGTGCCTCCCGGGCTGCCCTGCGAAGGCCGCGCACTGATCAAAGGCGACCAGCGCTCCCAGTCCATCGCCGCTGCCTCGATCGTCGCCAAGGTGATGCGCGACCGCATGATGTGCGGCTGCGGCGGTCATCACGAACGCTACGGCTTCGAAGTCCATATGGGCTATGCGACGGTCCGCCACCGCACCGCCATCGAGGCGCATGGCCCGGTGGCAAGACTGCACCGGGCATCCTTTGCGCCGTTCCGGTTGGGCGGTGTCGAGGTGGCGGAGGAAGAAGAGAGCTTCGCAGGGTTGGAATAATCCCCTCGAGAGGCCATCGAGAGGAAGATGGCCGGCAGGCAGGAGGGGGTCGTCGCGCGTGAAGCGCCGACGCCCTTTTTCTTCAACACGGCATTTGCGTCAGTAGAGCGTCGCACCCAGTCGAACCGACCCCCTCTGTCGCCTTCAACGACATCTCCTCCTCAAGGGGGACTGTCCACGCCCCAATAAAAAAGCCGCCGGGTTGCCCAGGCGGCTTTCGATCCCGAAACTGCCGACAGCTCAGTTCAGCTTGGCCTTCACGTCCTGCAATGCGGACTTGAAGAGGTCGGCTCCAGCCTTGGCATCGACCTTGGCGGCAAGCAGCACGCGGGCCGCTTCGACGGCGATGTCGACGGCGCTGGCGCGCACCTCGCCGATCGCCTCCCGCTCGGCCTGGCTGATCTTCTGCTCGGCGAGTGCGGTGCGCCGGGCGACGTAGTCCTCGGTCTTCTTGTGCGCCTCGGAGGCAAGCAGATCGGCCTCGCGCTTGGCGGCGGCGACGATGTCGGCGGCCTCCTGCTCGGCTTCCTTGCGCTTCTTCTGGTACTGGCCAAGAAGCTGCTGAGCCTCCTCGCGGAGCCGCCGCGCTTCCTCGAGCTCGCTGCTGATCTTGGCCGCGCGGGCATCGAGCGACTTGGCCAGCATGCCCGGCACCTTCAGATAGATGACGGCTCCGAGAAAGATGACCAGGGCGATCGTTGCCCAGAGCGTGGCGAGTGATGTGGCGTCCATGATGCGCTCCTCACCGGCTCGCGGATTTGACCGCGGCCGCGATCTCGGCCTTGTCGGCTTTGCCGCCGACAAGCGCCTCGACGATGGCCGAGGTGGTGTCCTCGGCGATCGTGCCGACTTCCTTCATGGCCTTGGCCTTGATCGAGGCGATGCTCGCCTCGGCCTCGCCAAGCTTCTTCTCAAGTTCCGCTTCGAGCTTCTTGCGCGTGCCTTCGGCTTCCGCCTTGGCGGCTTCGCTCGCCTGCTGCCCAATCGCGTTGGCGCGAGACTTGGCCTCGGCCAGTTCCTGCTCATAGGCAGCAACCGCGGCATCGGCCTCGCCCTTCAGCCTTGCGGCATGGTCGAGATCCTGGGTGATGCGGTCGTTGCGGACGTCGATTATACCTCCGACGCGCGGCATCACAATCCGCTTCAGGAATAGATAGAAGAGCGCGAAGGTGATGACGAGCCAGAAGATCTGCGACGGGAAGGTCGCGGCATTGAACGGCGGGAACGTGCCATGCTCCTCGGCAGGCACGGCAGTGCCTGCATGCGTCTCGCCTTCGGCCGCGGCCGGCGCGGATTCTTGCGCAAAGGCAGATGTCACGAACATCTCATTCCCCTGTCCATAGAGCGGGGCCGCACCATGCGGCCCCTTGCGTCAGCTCTGGCTCTTACTTGAAGACCAGCAGCAGAGCGATCAGGAGCGAGAAGATGCCCAGAGCTTCGGTGACGGCGAAGCCGAAGATCAGGCGGCCGAACTGGCCGTCAGCTGCCGACGGGTTACGCAGGGCGCCCGACAGATAATTGCCGAAGATGTTGCCGAGGCCGATGCCCGCGCCGCCCATGCCGATGCAGGCGATACCAGCGCCGATAGCAGCTGCTGCAGTTGCGTCCATTTCAAAACTCCTGTGGTTTTTCGTAGTCGTTGCGGTTGGTACGTTGGGTATGCTGGCGCCGCGGCGCCGGAGAAATCGATCAGTGGCTCGGGTGCAGAGCGTCGTTCAGGTACATGCAGGTCAGCACCGCGAAGACATAGGCCTGCAGGAAGGCGACCAGCAGTTCCAGTGCCGTCAGCGCGACCGCCATGGCGAGCGGCAGAACCGAGCCGGCAATGCCAACGGCGCCGAGCGCGCTGAGGCTGACGACGAAGCCCGAAAAAACCTTCAGCGTGATGTGGCCTGCCAGCATGTTGGCGAAGAGACGAACCGAGAGGCTGACAGGGCGCGAGACGAAGGAAATAACCTCGATCGCCACGACCAGCGGCAGAAGGTAGCCAGGCACGCCATGCGGGACGAACAGCTTGAGGAAGCCCAGCCCGTGCTTGGCGAAGCCGTAGACAATGACGGTGCCGATGACCAGCGCGGCCAGAGTGAAGGTGACGATGATATGGCTGGTAACGGTGAAAAAGTAGGGGAACAGGCCGATGAGATTGGCGACCAGCACGAACATGAACAGCGAGAACACCAGCGGGAAGAACTGCATGCCCTGCTTGCCGGCCGCGTCGCGCAGCATGTTGCCGACGAACTCGTAGGCCATTTCCGAAACCGACTGAAGACGGCCCGGAATGAGGCTGCGGCTGGCGGTGCTCATGTAGAGGAAAGCGGAAGCGACGAGGACCGTCACGACCATGAACAGAGCGGAGTTGGTGAAGGAAACGTCGTAGCCGCCGATATGCAGCGGGATGATCGGATGGATCTGGAACTGGTGGATCGGATCGACCTTGTCAGCAGCCACTTTTAATCCCCGTCAAAGCCACAACCGGCTTCCAAAGTTCACATTTGCGCCTTGCGGCGCTTCATTCATTTTTTCGGCTCGCGCGGCTTGTCGCCCTGGCCGAATTGCGGTGCAAGCCCTGCCGAACGCAGGACGTTCAGTATGCCGGCGCCGAAGCCGAGCAATAGCCCGACGATCAGCCCCCAGGGCGCGATCCCCGCCAGACGGTCGATGAACCAGCCCAAGCCGACACCAACCACCACCCCGGCGATGAACTCGCTGGACAGTTTCAGTGCCTGACCGTAACCGGTCGCAGCGCTCGCTTCGTCTTTCCCCTCGAGCCGGTCCGTGCGTCTTGTCGCAAGCGATGCTTCAAGCTCGCGCCGGCGGCGCTCAAGTTCGTCGTCACGGATAGCGGCTTCATGCTGTTTGCCGCGGCCGGTTTCTCCGGTTCCGTCTGGCCCGTTTTTGTCGGCCATCGCAACCCCCCTGCCCGGGCAGACTATCACCGTCCGTCCGCTTCTAAAGTCGCCGGCAACATAGTTAGAGGGTCCGCGCCCGTCAAGCCACGGGCCGAACTTCAGTGCGATGTATTTTCCCGTTGAAAATCAATGGCTTACTCAGGTGCGACATCGTGCCCGTCACGCCCGCTCGAGGACTCGGCGCGAATCCGGGCGGCAGGGCGCGCCAATCAACACGCCAGTCCAGTGCTGCCTGGGCCCGGTAGGACGGCTCAGCTCCAGCCGCCGCCATAGGTGCGATAGAAGATATGCAGGCCGATCTTGGTCATCCGCTTCATGGCGCGCGCCCAGCCCGGATGGACGTAGTTGGCATAGTAATGCGTTGAGGAGCCGACCTCGGGAATGAAGATCTTGCCGGCCGTCACAGCCATGGCAACGTCCTGGGCGGTCTTGTAGGCGACCGGATCGTTGATGCGCTTCTTCCTGCCGTCGCAGGCGAAGGAGAACTGGCAGCGGTTGAACCAGTTGTCGTTCTGGTAAACGACGCCGCAGATGGTCTTCGGATAGGCCGGATTGCGGACGCGGTTGAGGATCACCTGCGCTACCGCGGCCTGGCCGCGAACGGGTTCGCTGCGTGCTTCGAAATAGATGCCTTTGGCCAGACAGGCCTGCTCCGGCTGGGAAAAGACGCTCGCCGGCAACGGGTTCTGCATCCAGGCATGGTCGCCCTGGCCCATCGGCGGGATGAAGCGGCCATCATTGGGCTGCTCGTCCTGCAGCAGCGCCTCGAATGGCGAGGCCTTGGCGTAGTCGGGCGCCGCCTGGGCGTAGGCAGTGGCAAGGATGTCCGGCTTGTCATTGTTGACGAGCGCGACGAGCGCGGCGGGCACACCGGGATCCGGCTTCTTGTCGAGGCGAAGGTGGAAAGCCTGGGCAATCTGCACCTCCTTGCCCTTGATGCCGGGCTTGGCGAAGGTCAGCTTCAGGCCGCTGTCCATGCTGGGACGAAGCAGTGAAGATGTGCGCTGGAAGATCGAGCCGGCGCTGAAATTCTTCGGCGGTGCGACCGGCGAGACCTGGACGATGCGGCCCTTTTTGTCGGCGCGCACGACGCGGTCTTCATCGGGCGTGGTGCCGGCGACATTGCCCTTGCCGCGAAACGCCACGATGCCCACCCCCGGCAACTGCACGCCGGAGCCGGAGATCGAGCCGGTGGAAACGGAATCGACGAACGGCATCTCAGCGGCATGCACCGAACCGGCGGCGGATTTTTCGACATAGGCGTTCCAACGGGCGCTTGGCGCCTCCAGCCCGGAAACAAGGCTCGCCATGTCCTGATAGGCAACGACTGACGGGAAACCGACCCAGATGCCGAGCCCGAGAAGCAAAGGAGGCAGGAAGGAACGCTTGCTCTCACCGGCGGCGGCGACAAGCCGCTTTACAACGCGTCGATGCACGGAACTCTCCAGAACGCCACTGACTCCTGGAGAGCCAAAATGAAGCATTAACCTTGATGGTGGGTTAACGAGATCGATCGTGTTGTTTTTATGTTAAGGGCAAAAAGGGGCGTTGCCGGCTGACGATCACCGCTTCTTCGCGCGACCCGCGAAAGGATTGTCAGAGGTGCGCAGCGCCATCCGGATCGGCACGCCCGGCATGTCGAAGGCCTCCCGCAGGCTGTTCGACAGATAGCGCACATAGGATTGCGGCATGGCGTCCGGCCGCGAGCAGGAGACGACGAAGCCCGGCGGGCGGGTCTTGGCCTGCGTGACATATTTGATCTTCAGCCGGCGGCCGGCGACGGCGGGCGGCGGATGGTGGGCAAGGATGCCTTCCAGCCAGCGGTTGAGTTTTCCGGTCGAGACCCGGCCGTTCCAGACCTTGTGCGTCTTGATGACGGCATCCATCAGCCGGTCCAGGCCGCGCCCGGTCTCGGCCGAGACCGTCACCGCCTGGATGCCGCGCACCTGCGGCAGCAGCCGCTCGGTCTTCTCGCGCAGCTCGGCCAGCAGTTCCTGGGGATTGTCGATCAGGTCCCATTTGTTGAAGGCGATCACCGGGGCGCGGCCCTCGCGGATGATCAGGTCGGCAATCTGCAGATCCTGCTTCTCGAGGGGAATGGTGGCGTCCAGCACGATGATGACGATCTCGGCGAAGCGGATGGCACGCAATCCGTCCTGCACCGAAAGCTTTTCCAGCTTTTCCTGCACCTTCGACTTGCGCCGCATGCCGGCGGTGTCGAACAGTTTGATGCGGCGGCCGCGCCAGTCCCAGTCGACCGAGATGGAATCGCGGGTGATGCCAGCTTCAGGACCTGTCAGCAGCCGCTCCTCGCCGATCAGCGCGTTGATCAGGGTCGACTTGCCGGCGTTCGGGCGGCCGACGACGGCGATGCGCAGCGGCTTGGTGTCGTCATAGGCGGGCTCGGCGTCCGGATCGGCAATATCCTCTCCGATCAGCACCTCGCTCACGGCGATCTCGTCGCTCGGCTCCTCGTCCTCGCCGAAGGCGCGTTCCTCGCCGAGCGCCGCAATCACCGCATCGCGCAGGTCGGGCATGCCCTGGCCATGCTCGGCCGAGACCGGGATCGGCTCGCCGAGGCCGAGCTCCCAGGCCTCCAGCATGCCGCCCTGCGCGCCGCGGGCTTCCGCCTTGTTGGCGACCAGCACGACCGGCTTGCCCGACTTGCGCACCGCGTCGGCGAAAGTGCGGTCGTCGGGCATCAGGCCGGATTTGGCGTCGACGGTGAAGAAGATCAGGTCGGCCTCGCGGATCGCGATCTCGGTCTGCTGGCGCATGCGGCCGGGCAGTGTCGAGGCTGCGGCGTCCTCGAAACCGGCGGTATCGATGACGTCGAAATGAAGATCGTAGAGCTTCGCTGGATGGACACGGCGGTCGCGCGTCACGCCCGGCGTGTCGTCGACAAGCGCCAGCTTCTTTCCGACCAGCCGATTGAAAAGAGTCGATTTGCCGACGTTAGGCCGACCGATGATGGCGACTTTGAAGCCCATCCGGCTTTACCATTTGTTCTGCATGTCGTTGTCCCCAAAACCGCTGCGCACTTTTGGGCGACATGCGCTACGAAGCGCTGCCCGACCCGCGGATCAACTCGGCCATCAGCTGGGCCCGCTGGCGCACATTGCGCGGGGCGCCGTCATCCGAGGAGATCTGGTCGAACAGTTTCAGCGCGTCCGCCGACTTGCCTTCCTTCCAGGCGGCGAGGCCGAGTGCCTCGCGCGCCGAACTGCGCAGCGGGTTGGTGTCGGCGGTCAGCGCCTCGACGCGGCTGGAAACATCGGCGAAGGAGCCGTGGTCGACGAGCAGCAGGGCGGCCCTCAGCCGCGCCATGTCGCGGATGCCAGCGGGAATGGCGGTGTCGGCGGCAACCTCGTCGAAGTCCTTGACGGCTCCATCGACGTCGCCCTTTTCGGCCTTGACGGTCGCTGCGCGCATGCGGGCAAGCAGCGGATAGGCGCCGTAGCCGTCCTTTTCCAGCTGATCGAGCGCGGCGATCGCCTCGTCGTTCTTGCCGTCATTGGCAAGCTTGAGGGCCTGGGAGAAGGCATCGCCCGAGCGGTTGGCGCGGGTCTCGTCCCAATAGCGGTAGCCAACGACGCCGGCCGTCGCCAGCACGACCAGGATCGCGAGGCCGAGCAGGGCCGGACCAAAACGATCCCACAGCGCCTGTGCCTGCTCGCGACGAATCTCTTCGTTGACCTCGCGGATAAAACTGTCGTCCGACATCAAATCAAAAACCATTGCAGGCCGCGACTATCGCCCTTTGGCGGGCGCTTCTTGAGCCCGCGTTTTAGCGAAATTTTGTCGCCATGGAAGGGGTCCGCTCGGAAAATCGGCTGGACAAGCCAGCGCGGCCTGAGAGCCGACGTGGAACGCATCGATGCCACATTTGGGCAATAGCCGGCTTTCGAACAAGCTGAAAGCGCCGAAAGCCTGCCCATGCCACAATCGTTTCGCATCCTCGTCTTCGGTCTCGCATGGGTAGCCTTCTCTGGCATGGCGCTTGCTGATCCGCCCAGACCGCTGGCGCCGACGCCGACCAAACCCAAGCAGGTCGTCCTCATTTCTTTCGACAGCGCGCGCGAGATCTCGCAATGGGAGCGCAGCCGCGCATTGGCAAAGCGCACCGGCGCGCACTTCACCTACTTTCTGTCCTGCGTGTTTCTGCTCTCGCCGCAAACGCGGCAGGAATACACCGCGCCCGGCAAGGGCGCCGGCAAATCCAACATCGGCTTCGCGGCATCCAAGCAGGAAGTCGCTGACAGGCTGGAGCAGATCCGGCTCGCTGCCGCCGAGGGCCACGACATCGGCAGCCATGCCTGCGGCCATTTCGACGGCAAGAATTGGAGCAAAGCCGACTGGCTGGCAGAGTTCGCAGAATTTCGGCACATCTTCGAGAATGCCTACGCCATCAACGGCATTTCACCCGAACCGGACGACTGGCGCGGTTTCGCGCGCCATGCCGTGACCGGTTTCCGCGCGCCGTATCTATCGACCGACAAGGCGCTTTATGAAGCATTGCCCGAAGCCGGCTTCCGGTACGACGCGAGCGGTGTGTCGAAAGCCCCCGCCTCGCCGCCGAGCAAGAACGGCATCACGCGCTTCTCGCTGCCGCTGGTTCCGGAAGGGCCGGAAGCGAGGCCGGTGGTCGCGATGGACTACAATCTCTATGTCCGGCATTCGGGCGGCTTCGAGAGGCCGTCCATGGCGAACGTGTTCGCCGGCCGCACCTACGACGCGTTCCGCGCCGCCTTCGACGCCCAGTACAATGGCAAGCGCATGCCGCTGGAGTTGGGCTTTCACTTCACCCAGATGAATGACGGCGCCTACTGGAACGCGCTGGAGCGCTTTGCCGACGAGGTCTGCGTCATGCAGCAGGTCGAGTGCATCAGCTTCCGCGACTATGTCGAGCGGCAGCGAGGCGGCGCCGCGCAAAGGGTCGCGGCGGGCGGCTGAGCGCCCACCATCAGGTCCAGTTCAGGCCGGATCCTCGGCGCCCTGCCGTGCCAGATAGCGCTGGTCGATATCCGGCAGCGGCTCACCCTGGAGGGTCGCCTCGAAGGCACGCAGGCGCTTGTGAACGGATTGCAGCTCGACGATCGTCGACCAGGAATTCAGCAGGAACTGCAGCGAGTTCGTCACCTTGCCGAAGGCATTCGATATCTGGTTGAGAGCACCGAAGGTGATCTTGTGCGCCACCAGCGACGGTCCGAGGATCAGCAGCGAGAAGATGTTGTCGGCCTGCAGGTAGGTGTACCTGACGACGTTGAAATAGATGTAGTGGAAATAGAGCCTAAAGTAGTTGCGGCGGACATTGGCGAACAGCTCCGTCGTTGTCGCCGGCTGAGCCCGGTCGGGATGGTCTTCGCCATAGACGAGTTCCTTGCGGTAGGCTGCCTCGACGCGCTGGTTGCGGAACTGCAGGCCCGGCAACTTGAGGCCGGCGAGCATCACCGAGGCCGTGCCGAAGACGCACCAGGCCAGAGCCGCAACGACCAGAGGCTGCGGTACCGCACCGACGATCGGCAGTTCGGTGATGTGCGCCTGAAGCTGGATCATCACCGGCAGGAAGGCGATCAGGGTCATGATTGATTGGACGAATGTCGAGCCCAGGTCCTCCATGATCTGCGAGAAGCGCATTGTGTCTTCCTGGATGCGCTGCGAGGCGCCCTCGATGTGACGCAGCCGAGTCCAGTTCGCCATGAAATAGTTGTTCATCGCGGTGCGCCAGCGGAAGATCCAATGGCTGACGATGAAGGCATTGACCACCTGCACATTCATGCCGACCAGCGCCAGCCAGGAGAAGTCGGCCAACCCCTTGTAGAACTCCGTGTCGGTCGACGCGGTCGTTCCCGACATAAGCCCCTGCACGTAGTCGAAGAAGGGGCCGTACCAGTTGTTGACCGCGACGCTGACCTGCACGTTGAAATAGATGAAGAAGAGGACGACAGCGGTCATCAGGATCGACCAGTTCTGCCACGGGTGCGGGGCATACCAGGCCCAGAAGGCGTAGAAGATGGCTACGCAGGCCGCAAAGTAGATATAGAACCACAGAAACGGTTTTGACCACAGGACCGCAATGCCGATGATCGGCGGAACTCCTGCCGCTGCCGGAGGCAGGCCGATCATAGCGCCCAGTTGCTCGCCGCCGAAGAACCAGAACAAGATCGCCGCGAGGCTCCAGGCGGCGGCCGAGGTGAAGAAGAGCTTCGGCTGCGGGAAGAAGGATACGAACACTGTGGCGGGTTCCTCGGGTCGAATCGCAAATCAGCGAGGTTGCTGTCGGCGGGCATAAGGTCACACATTAGTGGGAAAGCAAATGCCCGTGCCCCATGCCCGGCGCCGAGCAAGGCTGCAAATCATGGCGATTTTGGCGCAGCCGACCAGGCGATGACGCCGGACAACAGCAGGGCGACTGCCGCCATCACGGAGGCAAGCACGTAATTGCCGGCGGCTTGGGCAAGCAGGCCGGCGGCGATCGGACCGATGATCTGGCCGACGCCGAAGGCGGCGGTCATGACCGCAAAGATGCGGCGCGGCGCCTGGGGTGCGAGTTGTCTTGCCGCCTGCAGGCCGAGCGCGGTGATGGCGATGAAGGTGCCGCCGACGAGGACGCCGGCAATCAGCGGTCCAGCGGAGCCTTTGACGACGACACTCGCGGTGACGCCGACCACCTCGACCAGGCAGCTCGCGACGTAAGCGGCGTAGAGCCCGATCCTGCCGGCGAGCTTCTGCCAGAACCAGACAGAAGGAAAACCGGCCAAGCCGGCAACCATCCAGACCGCGGCCTCGAAGACGCGACCGCCGCCGCCCTGGCGTACAATGGCGACGAGGAAGGTTGCCGTCACCACATAGCCGAAACCGAACAGCCCGTAGGCGAGGATCATCTTGGTCAGCGACCTCTCCTTGGGCAGCGCCGGCTCGGGCCCGTCCACGCCGTTGGCCGGCGTGGCGGACCCTGCAAGCAGCGCGACGAGGAGCAGGCCGACGGCAGAGATTGCTCCCGACCACAGCCAGCCAGCGGACCAGACGGCATGTTCGGTGACGAGGACGGCCAGCAGCGCCGAGGACGCGGCTATGCCCAGACCGACGCCGCCGAAGTGCAGCGCCTGCAAATCGCTCCGGCCGGCAGCGGCAAGATGGCTGAAGACGATCGAGGCCATGAACACCATGACGAAGGCGCTGGCGAGGCCGGCGAGGAAGCGGATGACGAGGAAGGCCGCCATCGTCCCGGTCAATCCCATGAGGCCCGCAAGAATGGCGCTGGCGGCGAGGCTCGCAAACATCAGCGTGCGCTCTCGCCCATGCGCCCAGCCGCCGGCCGCAGCGAGCGCGCCGATCAGGTAGCCGAGATAATTGGCTGAGGCGATCCAGCCGGCATCGGCCGGCGTCAGATGCAACTCATCCATCATGCCGGGCAGGATCGGCGTGTAGACGAAACGGCCGATGCCCATGGCGACGGCAAGCGCAACCATGCCGGCAAGGGCGAGGCGCAAGGGAGTGGGCGAGGCCAAGTTCATTGCAGCGCACAATAAGTGTGTGCGCAGGCGAAACAATGCGCTTGCGTTGGGCCAGTACTGCCGCCCTTCGCCCCGCTCGAGGCCGCAGTCAGCGGCAGGCCGTCTCGTAGGCCGTGCGACCGGCCGTCAGCCGGAACGGCATGTCGCCAAGCTCGCGTTCCGACATCGTGTCGAGTACCGGATGCGACAGTGGATCGACGACCCAGCGAGCGATCTCGCTCTCATCACGCCGGCCTCCTCGCGGTCCGGGCACCGAGAGCGTCTTCAGAAAAGATAAAATCTTCATCCGAACACCTCCAATGTTGGTCCCTAGACCTCAACAAAATCGGCCTCCTCTCGCCCCGTTTCAATTGAGATTTCGCCCTAAGCGGTTTAGAAAAACTGAATGGCAATGTTGAACCGTATCCATCTTAACGGCCTGCGCGCCGTCGAAACCGCCGCCCGGCTTGGATCGCTCGCAGCGGCAGCCGCCGAGCTGAACGTCTCGGCCAGCGCCGTCAGCCAGCAGATCAAGCGCACGGAAAAACAGCTTGGACAGGCGCTGTTCGAACGAACGCCGGGCGGACTGGTGCCGACGGAGTTCGGCACCGTCTTCACGGCCCGGCTGAGCGCCGGCTTTCGCGAGCTCGCGCAAGCGGTGGCTCTGGCCGACGAGACGAGCCAATGTACGCTGGTGGTATCGGTGGCGCCGGCCTTCGCCTCGAAATGGCTGCTGCCCCGGCTGTCGCGGCATTTCGCCCGCCACCCCAGCGTGCTCTTGCGCATCGACGCCTCGGGGAGGATCGCCGATCTCGACCGTTCCGACATCGACGTCGCGATCCGGATGGGCGACGGCAAATGGCCGGAGGTGCGTGCGGAGCTTTTGCTTGCGCAAGAGATCTTCCCGGTCTGCGCGCCCGCTATTGCAGCCAGGCTGAAATCGATCGAGGATCTCGCCACGACCTGCGCCATCACCGACGAGCGCTCGACATCAGCTGGGACAGCTGGTTCGAGGCGGCCGGCGCCGAGCCGGTCACCTTCCAGAAAGGCGCGCGTTTCACCGACCCGATGCTTTGCCTGGAATCAGCCATCGCCGGCCATGGCGTGATGCTTGCCTGGCAATTGCTGACCGCCGACGCGCTGGCCGATGGGCGACTGGTCGCGCCCTTCGGCGTGCGTGCCGAGAGCGGGCTGGGTTACTGGCTGGTGACCTCGGCTACAAAAAGCGAAAGCCGCAAGGTGCGCGATTTCAAAGTCTGGATCCGCGAGGAGATCGAAGCGACGATGGCGCAGTTCCGGGCGTTGGACAGCGCCGCCTGACCCAGTCGATCGCGGTGGAAAGGCCAGCCGCACCGGTCTATGTAAGGATCAGTCCCACAATCACGGCAGGCAGGATCATGACCACACATTCGCGCGGCGTCTCGGCAACCATCGACCCGGTAAAGCTCGACAGGCTGGCCGAGGTCGCCGTCAAGGTCGGGCTGCAGCTGCAGCCGGGACAGGATCTGGTGCTGACGTCGTCGATCGCGGCACTGCCGCTGACACGGCGCATCGTCGAGCATGCCTACAAGGCCGGCGCCGGGCTGGTTACGCCGATCTTCAACGACGACGAGATCACGCTGGCCCGCTTCCGCCACGGCACCGATGCCGGCTTCGACCGCGCCGCCGACTGGCTCTACGAAGGCATGGCGAAAGCCTTCGCCAACAACGCGGCGCGGCTCGCGGTGCGCGGCGAGGACCCGTCGCTGCTGTCAGCGCAGGACCCGGCCAAAGTGGCGCGCGCCAACAAGGCGAACTCGATGGCCTATCGGCCGGCGCTGGAGAAGATCACCGGCTTCGACATCAACTGGAACATCGTCGCCTATCCCGACCTTGCCTGGGCGCGCCAAGTGTTTCCGGGCGAGGCCGACGACGTCGCCGTGGCGAAGCTCGCCGAAGCCATCTTCTCGGCTTCGCGTGTGGACGTCGAAGATCCGATTGGCAACTGGCGGGCCCACAACGCGGCGCTGGCCGAGCGCACCAAATGGCTGAACGAGCACAATTTTCACGCACTGCATTTCACCGGGCCGGGCACCGACCTGACGGTCGGGCTGGCGGAGGGCCATGAATGGATGGGCGGCGCCTCGACCGCCAAGAATGGCATCACCTGCAACCCGAACATCCCGACCGAGGAAGTTTTCACCACACCGCATGCAAGGCGGGTCGAGGGCCACGTCTGCTCGACCAGGCCGCTCTCCTACCAGGGCACGCTGATCGATGAGATATCGGTGCGCTTCGAAGGTGGGCGGATCGTCGAGGCCAAGGCCGCCAAGGGCGAGGATGTCTTGAAGAAGGTCCTGGACACCGACGAGGGCGCGCGCCGGCTCGGCGAGGTGGCGCTGGTGCCGCATTCCTCGCCGATCTCGAAGAGCGGATTGTTGTTCTTCAACACGCTGTTCGACGAGAACGCAGCCTGCCACATCGCGCTCGGGCAGTGCTATTCGAAGTGCTTCGTCAACGGCGCCTCGCTTACTCCGGAGGAGATCGCCGAGCGCGGCGGCAACAAGAGTTTCATCCACATCGACTGGATGATCGGCTCGGACAAGATCGACATTGACGGCGTCACCAGGGACGGCAGCCGCGTGCCGGTCATGCGCGAGGGCGAATGGGCCTAAAGCGGGCTCGGTGCTTGGGCAATTCCGGACAGAAAACCGCCATACACTTTTCTTGGAATTGCTTGGACAAGGAGGCGTCGTGGCCTTCGAGATAGCCGTGAAGCGCATTTACGAGGCGCCGGATAAAGCCGATGGCCAGCGGGTGCTGGTCGACCGCATTTGGCCGCGTGGCGTTGCCAAGAAGGACGCCGCGCTGGCGCTGTGGCTGAAGGAGATCGCGCCGAGCGACGCGTTGCGCAAGTGGTTTGGGCATGATCCGGAGCGCTGGGCGGAGTTTCAGAAGCGGTATTGGGCCGAGCTTGACCGGATGAGGAGGCGGTGTCTGAACTGCGCGGTCTGCTTCGGAACGGCAAAGTGACGCTGCTCTACGGCGCGCATGACGAGGCGCATAATAATGCGGTGGCGCTGGCTGAGTATTTGCGAGGTGCGTGAGCTGACAGCGTTAGCGACTGGCGAAGGCCGACGCGACGGCCGATCTCCCCACTTGCGGGGGAGATGCCCGGCAGGGCAGAGGGGGTGCTGGCCCGCCGGGGACTGTCAGGAATTCTGTGCGCGAGGCCATGATGATGGAAAGGAGAGAATCATCACATGGCTATCGAGAAAGAACTTCTGGACCAGTTGCTTGCCGGGCGCGACCCGAATGAGGTGTTCGCCC
>NZ_SRTP01000248.1:0-322 GCF_004791945.1 Mesorhizobium sp. M3A.F.Ca.ET.175.01.1.1
CAGCCGGCCATTCAGGTCCTTCAGGAACCGGCACCAGTCTGGAGTGCCGCCAGTTCCTCGGCCGTTGCCATTGCCGTCCGACGCGTTGCCGTTGCCGAAGCCGTTGCCGCAATTGGCGTTGCCGTTGAAGTTGCCGCCATTGAAGTTGCCGCTGAAGCTCCCGGCATTGCCGTTGCCGTTGAAGTTGCCGCTGTTGCCGTTGCCGTTGAAGTTGCCGGTATTCCCATTGCCGTTGAAATTTCCGGTGTTGCCAAGGCCGTTGGCGACATCGGCCCCGATCGGAAGGTCGGCGATCCTGACCAGGGTCGAGGCATCGGCGGCC
>NZ_SRTP01000249.1:0-322 GCF_004791945.1 Mesorhizobium sp. M3A.F.Ca.ET.175.01.1.1
CGATTCCAGAAGATCGTAGACGTCCGGGGTCAGCGACTTGAGATTGGTCAGGAAGACGGCCAGCCGGCGCTTCGCCTCGAGATCGAGATCGCTGCGCACGGCCTGAGGCCCGTATCGCAGCGGAGCCGAGGTCCATAACACCCGAAGCGACGCGCCCGGGATGCCGGCAGCCTCCAGCCGCGCGACCGTGCCGTCGGCATGGGGGGGCTAACCACCGGCATCGACCGGTTCCCAGCCGAACAGGCCGTCCGCCTCGCCGCCGCTCAGCATCGTCTCGGCGGCCGTCGCCGACACCGCGCGCGCCAGGAAGGGCGAATCCTGC
>NZ_SRTP01000250.1:0-321 GCF_004791945.1 Mesorhizobium sp. M3A.F.Ca.ET.175.01.1.1
CTGGGATTCCGGCCCGGTCGCCGTCTTCTATCGCCGCGACTTCTACGAGAAGGCCGGCGTCGATCCGGCCTCGATCAAGACCTGGGACGATTTCATCGCCGCCGGCAAGAAGATCCAGGCCGCCAATCCAGGCGTCTCGATGACCAATGCCGATTTCAACGGCGACACCGAATTCTTCCGCATGATCTCGAACGAACAGGGCTGCGCCTATTTCGCCGAGGACGGCCAGTCGATCACGGTCAATCAGCCGAAATGCGTCGACGCCATGACCAAGGTCAAGGAGATGAAGGACGCCGGCATCGTCACTTCGGCCGACTGGTC
>NZ_SRTP01000251.1:0-321 GCF_004791945.1 Mesorhizobium sp. M3A.F.Ca.ET.175.01.1.1
CGACGCTCTTCCGATCTCGATGAGGACCAGCACTGCCGCCAGCGCCAGCAGCGCGGTCGCTCGTGCGCTCATCGGCGTCCAGCCGCCCATCGGCGACAAGAGCAGCGCGCCAAACACCGTCATGGCAAGAGCTGTCGCTGTCGATACCAGCATGGTCGGGATCGCGTGCGGAATGCGCTTGGTGGCGAGGTCGCGTACCGCACAGCAGACAACGCTCGCCAGCGCCAGCAGCGAATAGACGCTAAAACCCTCGAAGCCCGGCCGTACGATGATCAGCACGCCGGCAAAACCAAGGGCAATTGCGAGAGATCGGAAGAGCAC
>NZ_SRTP01000252.1:0-320 GCF_004791945.1 Mesorhizobium sp. M3A.F.Ca.ET.175.01.1.1
CTGGCAGCTCGACGATGGTGGGCAGGCGCAGATCGGCGGCCGGCAGGATTGCGGGGAACAGGGAGAGCCTAGGCAGCAGATAGTGCGTGGCGAAGTACGGACGGGCATTGAGGTTGATGCGGTCGCGGTGGTTCGACTTGGTGACGCGCCGGACGCCCTCGGAGAATTCGTCGAAGCCCGCCTTGACGTAGTGCGAGAGCAGGATGGCGGATTCGGTCAGCTCGATCGAACGGCCCTTGCGCTTGAACAGCGTGACCTGCAGCGTGTCTTCAAGCAGCTTGATCTGCTGTCCGACCGCCTGCGGCGTGACCAGCAATTCG
>NZ_SRTP01000253.1:0-320 GCF_004791945.1 Mesorhizobium sp. M3A.F.Ca.ET.175.01.1.1
GCCGTTCCTGTCGATGTTGGCGGGCTTGGGCTTGTCCGGCCCTGCGGGTTTCGCCGCGCGTTGCGTCTTCTTCTCCTGCTGAGCCGCCGCTGGAAGCGGCTGCGCCAACGCGAGAGGCAGTGCTATGGCGAGCAGGAGGCGGGGCAGGTTAGGCTTCATCGGATCGGTATCGGCTTTCGGTCCGTCGGGGCAGGCGATTGCATTGCGCCGTCAGGGCCGTCGCAAGTTCCCAGGCGTAGGTCAGGCCCGCGCGGACGCCCACCGCCCCCGACGAGCCGACGCCGATGCCGCCATGGACCATTAATCTGTAGCGGATGCGC
>NZ_SRTP01000254.1:0-319 GCF_004791945.1 Mesorhizobium sp. M3A.F.Ca.ET.175.01.1.1
GACGAAAAAGCACTGTCTTCCTATTCCCGACAATTCACAGCCTACACGCCGGCTGTTCCAGCCGGGCTTCGACCACCATATCTTGCGCTTTACGGTCGCCAGAAGGCAATCGCGACTTTGATATAGCCATCCGCAACCCCGACAACAACCGGAGGCCGTCCGCGCGGTGGCCGCACCGCCAGATTTTGGTAAGGTCCGTCTCCTCCAACATCGGACAATCGCGGCGAATTTGAGAAGCGGTTTTCGGCTAATTGTCGCAGCCAAATGATCGATACGCTACCGCAGATACTGGCTGACTTCGACCAGGTTGCCATCCGGG
>NZ_SRTP01000255.1:0-319 GCF_004791945.1 Mesorhizobium sp. M3A.F.Ca.ET.175.01.1.1
GTCTCTGCGTTGAAAGGTGAGACTTCAGGCCGCGGGCACATGGGGCCGTAGCCCGGTCGCAACGTGTTGCGCCCAACCAGGCGCAACCAGTTGGCCGCAAGCGCGTTGGATGAACGGCTACTCCAGCTTCGGCCCGCGCATTCATTCCGGAAGACGCGGGCCTTTTTTCATTGGCCTGAACCCATTGGCTCCGCGTTATATTAGCAATTACTGATTGCAAGGCGTATGAATCCGGCGGCGGACGCCGATGATCACGGCGTCAGGCTCCGCTGGGCTCTTGCAATCTGGGAGGATGCCATGGGCCGAAGCGCCAATGAAC
>NZ_SRTP01000256.1:0-319 GCF_004791945.1 Mesorhizobium sp. M3A.F.Ca.ET.175.01.1.1
GTGAGCTGCGAGGCTCGGGTTCCATCGGATCATCCGCTTCGAGCCATCCGGGCAATAGCCGACGAGGCGCTTGAAGTGTTGTCGTCGGATTTTGAGGGACTTTATTCGAAGGTTGGTCGTCCCTCGATCGCGCCGGAGAAGCTGCTTCGGGCTTTGCTGCTGCAGGCATTTTACTCGATCCGGTCGGAACGGCAGTTGATGGAGCAGTTAGGCTATAACCTGCTGTTGCGCTGGTTCGTCGGCCTGTCGATGGATGCCGAGATCTGGGACGCCACGGTTTTCACCAAGAACCGGGAGAGGCTTCTATCGGGCGATGTGG
>NZ_SRTP01000025.1:0-6542 GCF_004791945.1 Mesorhizobium sp. M3A.F.Ca.ET.175.01.1.1
GGCCGCCACGGCGGCGAACGGCGAGCTTCTCCTCCCGATAGAGCCGGAACAGCTTCTTGTGGTTCACGACCAGGCCCTCCCGCCTCAGCATCACGAGAAGACGCCGGTAGCCGAACCGGCGACGCTCTTGCGCGATCGCCTTCATCCGCTCGCGAACGTCGCGGTCGTCCGGCCTGCTGGTCTCGTAGCGAACCGTCATGCGGCAACAGCCGATGGCTTTACACGCCCGCCGTTCGCTCATCCCTAAGCCTTCCTTCAGGCGAGCGACAGCTTTCCGCTTGGCCGCGGGCGGGAAAAAGACGTCGCGCCGCTGCATAGTCTGGCGCCTGACGGTAGATCACGCAATCGCGCACGAAATCGCATGCCTGCGCGGCCGCGCGCCTGACCGAGAAGCCATCATCCGAATAGGCGCGTTCCATCGCCGCGCGATGGATCTCTATTCAAGCAAAGAAGGCGCGGTCGGCCGGAGCCCAGTCGCCTGCGTCGGGCACACGGCCACCAAAGTCCTGCTTGATTTCCTGGTCCAGCTCATCAAGCCAATTCAGCCATATCCGTTTGAATATCTCGTTCTCGGTGCGACGTAGCGCGTCCCGCGTGAAGTTCGTCCGCTCACCTTCCGGGCGTGTCAGGCCCAAATGAAGAGGCAGGATGTCGACTGTGTTTGGGCTCAGAACCTCCTTCCCCCAGACCGCATGGCCGCGGCTGGTTGAGAGCTTCTGGCCGTCGAGCAGGTAGAACTCATTCACGTGATAGCGGATGCGCGGCGTCCAGTGGGAGAACACCTTGGCATAAAGAGCGGGGTAGAGTAGCGCGTGGTAGAAGGAACTGTCGAAACCCAAGAAATGGACGATCTGCCAGTCATTGCTGGGCGTCGCCGCATTCCAGTCGCGACCAAACCTTCCGCCGGCGGCCGATTTATAACGTCGCCGTCATCTTGCCGCTAGGGCCAATAGGCGGGCTCCGCACCGGAAATTAGGGACGGCCGGCAACCCAAGTTTACGGACTGTGGCGCGGAAACGGCTCTTGCCACCTCCTCGCAGCGCGAGTCTGAAAAAGATGCCTTCGGAAGGCGCGGCCTCCAGGAGGTCTCTCCCGTCTTGCGGAAGATCGAGGCGAGATTCGGATGCCTTCTTCACTCACTCGAGGCGCAGCGCTAAAGACGGTCACACAGCTAGGTCGGGGACATGTATGTGGCCCATCCTGCAGCATCACGAGCCTGACGATTTTGTCCTCGCGCCGGCAAGACGCATTCGGTCAGCAGCTTTGTCGAGGCTGCCGTCAGGAGGTTCGGGAAGGAGATATTCCGGGAAGGCGAAGGCGTTGACGAGGTGGGCCGCAACGCAGGAACAACCTGGCACTGATCCAAACAGACAAACGTTTGTTTCGGGCCGTACCTCTGCTCCCATGATTTGCTCAAGAGAAAATGTCGCCGACCCGGTCGTAGTCTGCATCCTCATGCGGACCCAGCTCTCCTGAAGTAGACGACATCTCATGCCAATCTTGGCGGCAACCGTCGCGATCATACAGTTTGGACTGCCACTCCGCGATGGAGACAAGTATGTCGACATCTGGTCGCGTCAGGTATGACGTATTGAACTTACGCCGCTTGCTTTCGCCGAATGCAAGATTGCCGTTGCGGAGAAGCCCCTTTAGATCCTGTCGTCAATGTCCGCATTTGCCTCCATCCACCGCCGGTTGTCGAGTCCGTGACAATTGTGCTTGGCCGGCCGGACTCTCAACGCGTTGAGCAAAGATGCAGATCTGAGCCTTTTTTGTAGTTGGCACAACTTTTGATAGGACCGTTGAGGGGCAGCAGGGGCTGTCCACCGATCTTGTTGTGGTGGGTGATGTCGAAAATTCCAGTTTTGTCATTTAACTTCTTTGGGACCGAGCGTGTTGATGCGCCCGCTTGGAAACTATGAAACGTTTCCCCTTCCATGGGCGCGGCGCCACTGGTCGCGACGTACTCGCCTTCACTGTCCGCCACTGGAGCCGGCAGCCGGTGCGGCTCGCGATCATCATGGCTGCGATGCTTGCCTCCACGCTGGCTGACGTGCTGATGCCGGTCTATTCAGGTCGTCTCATCGATGCTGTTGCAGGTGGCGCTGCTGTGGCAGCACCAGCCTGGCATTCGGCCCTTGCAGCCTTCTCTGTACCGATTGCGCTTGCGCTCGCTGCCATTGCCATGCGCCACATCGCCTTCATTGGCCTGAACGACCTTTTGCTGAAGATGATGTCTGATGTCGCGAACGAAGCGTTCTATCATGTCCAGCGCTTTTCGACAGACTGGCATGCGAACAGCTTCGCCGGCTCGACAGTGCGCAAGATAACGCGCGGCATGTGGGCGCTCGACCCCCTAAACAGCACAATATTGGTCGCGCTGTTCCCGTCCTTTATCATCTTGGTAGGTTCGACGGCGCTGCTCGGCTGGCACTGGCTGGTCATGGGGCTGATCTTTGCTTGCGGCTCTCTGATCTATCTTGCCTTTTCGATTTCGCTGTCGCTCAGCTATGTCGCGCCGGCGGCGAGCCTTGCCAACCAATCGGACACAAAGCTCGGCGGCGCGCTTGCGGACGCGGTCAGTTGCAACGCTGTGGTCAAAGGCTTCGGCGCCGAGGTACGCGAAGACGCGCGCCTTGCAAATATCATGACCAAATGGCGGCACCGCACGCGCAGGAGTTGGGTGCGCGTGACGAACATTGGCTCAATCCAAGGCGTCACTTTGGTTGCGCTCAGGGTGGCGGTGATCGGATATGCCCTGCTTCTGTGGTCGCATGGACAGGCAACGCCTGGCGAGATAGCCTATGTACTCACGTCCTTCATCGTCCTCCAGGGCTATCTGCGTGATGCCGGCATGCATGTCCGCAACGTGCAACGCTCAGTTAATGATATGGAAGAACTGGTGGCCATCCACAATCAGCAGCTGGATGTTGCCGATCGTCCAGAGGCCAAGCCGATCCGGATCACGACGGGCCGCATCGATTTCCAGAACGTCCACTTCCGCTACGCCAACCATCCCCTGCCGCTCTATAGCGAATGTTCGCTGTCGATTGAGGCTGGCGAAAGGGTTGGGTTGGTTGGGCCCTCCGGTTCCGGCAAGACAACATTCGTGAAGCTCATCCAGAGACTCTACGACCTGAGCGGCGGCCGGATCCTGATAGACGGTCAGGACGTCTCCGAGGTGACCCAAGAGTCCCTTCGTTCGCAGATCGCGATCGTGCAGCAGGAGCCTATCCTGTTTCACAGGTCGCTTGCCGAGAACATCGCCTATGGCCGGCCTGGCGCGAGCCAGGCCGAGATTGAGCAAGCGGCACGGCTGGCCAGTGCGCACGACTTCATCGCGCCCCTGCCGAAGGGCTATGGGACATTGGTCGGCGAAAGGGGTTTGAAGCTCTCCGGCGGCGAGCGCCAGCGCGTGGCGATCGCGCGCGCCTTCCTCGCGAACGCGCCGATCCTTATCCTGGATGAGGCCACATCGAGCCTCGATTCGGAATCCGAGGTGCTCATTCAACAAGCGGTGGATCGGTTGATGGTGGGTCGAACGACACTCGTCATCGCACACCGGCTGTCGACAGTCCGCTCGCTCGATCGGCTGCTCGTCTTCGATCGTGGCCGCATCATGGAGGACGGCGATCATGCCGCGCTGATCGATCTCGATGGTGGCATTTACCGCCGCCTCTTCGAACGGCAGGCGTTGGAACTAGCGAAGGGCCTGGCCTGAGCTCCAACCGGGTTGCGCGATGCGCCGAGCCGTTGCCGGAGAGGCGTGTGGCAGTGAGGCCTTACCGACGAGCCGGGGGCGTTACGGCCGGCAAAACCAGCACGGCCGGAACTGTCCGCCGGGCGGGCGGGCGGGAATGCACCACGTCTAAGCTTCGGCGAATGCGCGCAGTTACACGCGGGCACCGAATTGTCGCGCCTCACGGCGAACGCACCAAAAGGGCGGGAATCTCGGCGGTCATTTGGGTCCGGGAAGTGTGCGGCCCTCGCCGTTACCCACATTTCGCCAAAGGAAGCGAAGTCAACGCACATTGAAGAGGGCGGTGCTTCCCGGCCGGCTGGGAGCCCTGTCGCTGGCCCAACCTGCCGCACGCCGGCCACGTCAACGCATCAAACTCCCTTCGGTTCGCAAAGTCGTCCCCTCGGAGACCCGGAAGCGCAAGAGCTCCGCAGTCTTCGTTCAACTCTCGCCATCTGCTCCGGGGGATTGGATTCCGTTCCTTTGCTAACAGAGTGGCAGCTGAGCACGAACTCGCCGGCCTCGTGTCTTTCGATTACGGCCAACGGCATAGGAAGAGATTGGATTCGCCGGCCCTCTGCGGACCGAATGAACAGTTCTACAGATCATCGACGTCCGCGAAATTGACCTCGGCCTTTCCGGCCCAGCGCTGAACGGTGTTATGCACGTCCGGTACGGCAGGACGGCGGAATCGCAGTCTGCCGAATGTCAGCCGTTTCGAAAGGTGTAGCCGTACCCGTTGATCGCCGGCGCGCCGCCTAGATGTGCGTAGAGGACCCTCGATCCCTCTGGAAAGAAGCCCCTCTGGACGAGGTCGATCATCCCTTGCATCGATTTGCCCTCGTAAACGGGATCGGTAATCATGCCCTCGAGCCGCGCGCACAGACGGATTGCCTCTTTGGTTTCCTCCGATGGAACGCCATAACCCGGATACGCGTAGTCCTTGAACAACACCACGTCTGCCTCCACAATTTCCGCTCCGAGGTGGACGAGCTTCGCTGTATTTCGGGCGATGCCAAGCACCTGCGCCTTAGTCTTGGCGGGCATGGCGGAGGCATCGATACCGATCACGTTGCGCTGTCGACCGTCCTTGGCGAACCCGACGAGCATGCCGCCGTGGGTTGAACCAGTCACCGTACAGACGACGATATAGTCGAAGGCAAACCCAAGCTGCTTTTCCTGGGCGCGCACCTCCTCAGCGAACCCCACATAGCCCAGGCCGCCGTATTTGTGGACAGAGGCGCCGGCCGGTATCGCATAGGGCCTGCCGCCCCTTGCCTTGACCTCATAAAGTGCCTTTTCCCAGCTGCGGCGGATGCCGATGTCAAAGCCCTCGTCAACCAGGCGCACCTCTGCCCCCATGATGCGGCTCAAGAGGATATTGCCGACCCGGTCGTAGACGGCATCCTCATGTGGGACCCAGCTCTCCTGGACCAGGAGGCATTTCATGCCGATCTTGGCGGCGACCGCAGCGACCATGCGCGTATGGTTGGACTGGACGCCACCGATTGTGACGAGCGTATCGGCATCTGACGCGATCGCGTCGGGCACAATGTACTCGAGCTTGCGCAGCTTGTTTCCGCCGAGCGCGAGACCAGAGTTGCAGTCCTCGCGTTTGGCGTAGATTTCCACCTTGTCGCCCAGATGCTTGCCGAGGCGGTCGAGCCTCTCGATCGGCGTGGGCCCAAAGGTGAGCGGATAACGTTCGAATTTTTCCAGCATGCTCTCTCCAGCAAAAAAGTACCTGAACCGGCTACGCACCGGTCAGCCCAAGGGTGTGTGTGATCAAAGCCACCCGTCTTTCGAAGCGGGTGCAGAAGACGTTCATCGTTATTGCAGCACCGAGTTTGTCATTGCGACAAGCAGACCGCATCCGGCGTGCTGCGATGACTCTTATGTGCCTAATCGACCCAACACCCGCATCTCCCGGCCTAAGGACAAACCGAATGTGGTCGCGTCCCACTGCCAAATACAGATCCCCTATATCGATCAGCGCAGTGATCAGAGGGTTACCAAAAGTGGTGTGGGCCTGAGCACTGATAATGTCATCCGCGCATCAAAGCAGCAGCACATGCTGGGTAATTGACTTAGCTCGGACACAGCTGAAAATTTCATTCCGCAGCTGATCAGAGTTCAGACGACTGATACCCGAGCTTTCCTGGAACTATCGGCATGCTGGCCCCTGTGGCGAGTTCCACGAGCGCGGCTAGACTGCCGGATCAGAAAGAGTAGGCGGCCGAAATAGCAGGCCTGAAGCAGCAGCGAACAGGCCAGCGTCGTGACGACTGCCAGACGGAGCGAATCCAAAGCGAAGTAAACCATCGACGCATTGCTGCACAGGACCAGCCCCACGAGCCGACAAAAAGATGAAGTGCAACGCCGTTCTCCTGGTTTTCGCCAGATCATGTTGCGAGCTGGTCGGCCGCAACATGCGTCTGGCAGTTCTTGGGGCAGACGCGGCCGCAGGCTCCGCAGCCTATGCAGCGGCCGGCATCTTCGACAACCATGATCATGCGATTGAGCTTGCCGTCGAAATCGTCGTCCTCGTCATCGCAGGGGCCGAGGATTTCACCCGCATCATCAACGCCGTGAAGATGCATCACATCGCGCGAGCAGACCTTGAAACAACGGCAGCAGCCGATGCAGGTCTTGCTATCGATGGAGGTCAGGTACGACGGCATCCAAATGGAGCCGTCACGGGTGGTGAATGTGCGCATCATCCTAAATTCTTCATTGAAGCGAGTTCTCTCTTGGCAACATCCAACTCGGCATAAACGGCTTGGGTTTTCTCGGCGACTTCCTG
>NZ_SRTP01000025.1:6638-31687 GCF_004791945.1 Mesorhizobium sp. M3A.F.Ca.ET.175.01.1.1
CGACGGCATCCAAATGGAGCCGTCACGGGTGGTGAATGTGCGCATCATCCTAAATTCTTCATTGAAGCGAGTTCTCTCTTGGCAACATCCAACTCGGCATAAACGGCTTGGGTTTTCTCGGCGACTTCCTGTATGTCGGCCCACTTGCCCGGCAGACCCTCGACAAGGTCCTGCAATGCCATCTTGGCAATAGCTGCACGCAACTGGAGCTTTCGGACTTTCTTCCTCATCTTATCTAGGTCTGACATAGATCCTTCCTGGAACAATGGTTTTGTTGATGCGCTCCATCTCGGGCTAGGCTTCAATGGCTGCAGTCGCATCGTCGACCAGTTTCGTACCGGCCTCAGCAAGTTTGCGGAAAGTCTCGAAGCCGAACCGGTGGACGTCTCGACAGAACGCCCAACCGCTGGAAGCCCGCAGGGGCTTCATTCCAATTATTGGCGACGTCGACACGCCGGAGCGCTCCTCGATCGCAAGCGCTACGGCGGTGTAAAACATGTCGAGCCTCCACAGCGCGTCAGGATCGAGGATCGCCGCCAAAGGGTACCGCACGTTGCTGTTGCTTGGTGATGATGAACTCGGCCAGCAGCTCGGCATCCGAATGGCCTTCCCATAAGCCGAAGGAATCCTGAGTACGAATGAGCCGCAGGAGGCATTTGACGAACGGGGAAGCAAGGGCTTCTTCGTCATTGTTGACAGCAGGGCCAACCGGAGGAATTTCGTTGTTCGTCATTTCAGTCTTCGTCTTCGAGGTACGATTTCCTTTTCCTGCGATGCCCACTCCGGGTCCGCTTGCGTGGCCGACGAATGGCTTGGGCGGGCCAACCCCAAGAGTGCCCCGTGGCCGACCTCGACATGTCCACGAGTGCGAGACCTGCGGCGCGAATTCGCGGCGCACATCGTCTGCGCCGCGATCCGACCGGTGGTCAACGCAATTGAAATCCAACCTGCCGCAAGCCGCCGCCCTGCTGCATCGACATACTTGCTGCGAAGAGAGCTTCGATGGGCGGATTGGCCAGTGTTCAATTCCAATTGTCAGTCCCTTCGCGATTCTTGCTCAGGAAGTGACTGCGTTTTGAGTTTCGGGTGCCTTCTTTTGCGGAGCCACACAAAGATCCGCGTGACAGGCAGGCTCACCCGTGTAGTTGGCCAGTGCTTCGAGCAATGGGGTAAGATAGTACTGTTTGGTGTGGTCCGGAATTGGCCCCAGCCGGTCCACCGATTTCAGTGCCACCTCGATCAACTCGATTGCGCGATCTTTGTTGCCGCTCTCGTAATAATACTGAGCTACCGGGAGGTACCGGCGGTATTTAAACGGGCCATCGCCGTTCGGGGGATTGAGTGCCAGTATCTGTTCCGAGAGCTCGTTGCCCATCGCAAAGCGCTCCGCGCGCGGAAGATGGGAATTGTCCATCGTGGGATCGAAGAGTTGGTTGAGGGCCAAGGCCATCCACGACACCGCGTCGGACGTTTTGTCGATCGCGTCCTCGACCAATTCTCGCATGACCGGCATGCCGGTCTTGATGTCGCGCAGCTTGTGAAGCAGAAGATCCGCATGAATCTGCCGAAAATCAAAAGAGTCTGGCATCAAGGCGAGGCCTTCTTCGATGGCCAAGAGCGCCGCCGTCCAATTCTCGGCCTGCATCGCCGGCTCAAGTTTGGCGTATATCGGCCCGGTAAGCGACATTTCGCGCGCTGCAAGTTGGTTATGCGCGATGCGCTTTGCATCGGCGGCTTTCGCTTCATAGCTGCTGCGCCAGCTGCCGTTAAGGACTTTCGGCAAAACGTCATCGAGTTCCGCCGGGTGGCCGATAAAAGCGATGTGGCCGTCGCGGTCGACCACGAACGAGGTGGGAATCCCAATCGAAGAGCTGGGATCCATCCAGAGCTTGTTCATTTCGCCAATGTAATCGAACCCGATACGATAATTCAGATTCGGGAACTTCTCGGTCAGCCAGGCATCCACGTTGGTCCGCGCCTCGTCTGCGGTAGGACCCTGTTCGCAGGCGGCAACTCCGACCGCCTCAAATCCGCTGCCTTCATATTTCTCCTGCAGTTCGATCAAATGGGGCATGGCGTCGACACATGGTCCGCACCAAGTCGCCCAAAACTCAACGAGGTAGACCTTGCCGGGCCGAAAGTTCGTGAGGGGCTCGCCACGCAGCCAGTTCTCCACTTTGATCGCAGGAGCCGGGGACCCCATACGCAGTTCCATCTTGGTGTCCAAAGTCATTCCACACCTTTCGTCTCTTTTGTCGCGGAATATTTTCCCGTCAAAATCGGACACGGTCTCGAGGGCATCGCTCCCTCTGGCTTGCTTCAGCGAAGCTCTCACCGTGTTGCCGCACATCAAGCTGCAACGGAGGTGCCAATTCCCTCAGCTCCGGTAAGCGGCGGGAAATGCTTTGAAATTCTCCACGAGGCTAAATGCGGCCGATTGTCGTGAACCCGACATGTCTTCTGCCGCTGTCGGGTTTCGCCCTATCTCTTGAGAGCTTGGACGGCTCGCCTGTGATTAGACTGGCCTCGGTCCTCGAGCAGTGGCAGTTTGGCGCCAGTTCGAAAGCGCGAACTCGCCGGCTTGGTCCTCGTGCCGCCACCGCCGCGTGTGGATTCTTGCCCCGGAGTCAAAATTCGCCTCGCGGTTGCCAACGGCGGCATGCGCTCAATGCGCGTGGCGTTGAGCCCCGACAGCACGTAATGGTACCAATTAGTGGATGCCCGTCGCTGCCTCCACTTCTCCAGCCAAGCGCTCGAACGACGCTACCTACCCACGTTCGAGCGCGACCGCGGAATCGCAGACTGCCGAACGTCAGCCGTTGCGAAAGGTGTAGCCGTACCCGTTGATCGCCGGCGCGCCGCCTAGATGTGCGTAGAGGACCCTCGATCCCTGTGGAAAGAAGCCCCTCTGGACGAGGTCGATCATCCCTTGCATCGATTTGCCCTCGTAAACGGGGTCCGTAATCATGCCCTCGAGCCGCGCGCACAAACGGATTGCCTCTTTGGTTTCCTCCGATGGAACGCCATAACCCGGGTACGCGTAGTCCATGAACAACACCACGTCTGCCTCGACAATTTCCGCTCCGAGGTGGACGAGCTTCGCTGTATTTTGGGCGATGCCGAGCACCTGCGCCTTGGTCTTGGCGGGCATGGCGGAGGCATCGATACCGATCACGTTGCGCTGTCGACCATCCTTGGCGAACCCGACGAGCATGCCGCCGTGGGTTGAACCAGTCACCGTACAGACGACGATATAGTCGAAGGCAAACCCAAGCTGCTCTTCCTGGGCACGCACCTCCTCAGCGAACCCCACATAGCCCAGGCCGCCGTATTTGTGGACAGAGGCGCCGGCAGGTATCGCATATGGCCTGCCGCCCCTTGCCTTGACTTCATAAAGTGCCTTTTCCCAGCTGCGGCGGATGCCGATGTCAAAGCCCTCGTCAACCAGGCGCACCTCTGCCCCCATGATGCGGCTCAAGAGGATATTGCCGACCCGGTCGTAGACAGCATCATCATGTGGGACCCAGCTCTCCTGGACCAGGAGGCATTTCATGCCGATCTTGGCGGCGACCGCAGCGACCATGCGCGTATGGTTGGACTGCACGCCACCGATTGTGACGAGCGTATCGGCATCTGACGCGATCGCGTCGGGCACAATGTATTCGAGCTTGCGCAGCTTGTTTCCGCCGAACGCGAGACCGGAGTTGCAGTCCTCGCGTTTGACGTAGATTTCCACCTTGTCGCCCAGATGCTTGCCGAGGCGGTCGAGCCTCTCGATCGGCGTGGGTCCAAAGGTGAGCGGATAACGTTCGAATTTTTCCAGCATGCTATCTCCAGCAAAAAAGTACCTGAACCGGCTACGCACCGGTCAGCCCAGGGGTATGGTCGCGTGTTAGCCGAACACAGATTCCCTATACGATCAGCTCAGTCATCAGAGGGTGACCAAAATTGGTGTGGGTCTGAGCACTGATCCTGTCATCCGCGCATCAAAGCAGCAGCACATGCTGGGCATTCGACCAAGCCGGGACACAGCTGAAAATTGCATTCCGCAGTTGATCAGAGTCAGACGACTGGTACCCGAGCTTTCCTGTAACCATCGGCATGCTGGCCCCTGTGGCGAGTTCCACGAGCGCGGCTAGAGGACTGCCAGATCAGAAAGAGCACGCGGCCGAAGGAGCCGGCCTGAAGCAGCAGCGAACAGGCCAGCGTCGTGACGACTGCCACACGGAGCGAATCCAAAGCGAAGTAAACCATCGACGCATTGCTGCACAGGACCAGCCCCACGAGCCGACAAAAAGATGAAGTGCACGCCGCTCCCCTGGTTTTCGCCAGATCATGTTGCGAGCTCGTCGGCCGCAACATGCGTCTGGCAGTTCTTGGGGCAGACGCGGCCGCAGGCTCCGCAGCCGATGCAGCGGCCGGCATCATCGACAACCATGATCATGCGATTGAGCTTGCCGTCGAAATCGTCGTCCTCGTCATCGCAGGGGCCGAGGATTTCACCCGCATCATCAACGCCGTGAAGATGCATGACATCGCGCGAGCAGACCTTGAAACAACGGCAGCAGCCGATGCAGGTTTGCTATCGATGGAGGTCAGGTACGGCGGCATCCAAATGGAGCCGTCACGGGTGGTGAATGTGCGCATCATCCTAAATTCTTCATTGAAGCGAGTTCTCTCTTGGCAACATCCAACTCGGCATAAACGGCTTGGGTTTTCTCGGCGACTTCCTGTATGTCGGCCCACTTGCCCGGCAGACCCTCGACGAGGTCCTGCAATGCCATCTTGGCAATAGCTGCACGCAACTGGAGCTTTCAGACTTTTTTCCTCATCCTATCTAGGTCTGACATAGATCCTTTCTGGAACAATGGTTTCTTGATGCGCTCCATCTCGGGCTAGGCTTCAATGGCTGCAGTCGCATCGTCGACCAGTTTCGTACCGGCCTCAGCAAGTTTGCGGAAAGTCTCGAAGCCGAACCGGTGGACGTCTCGACAGAACGCCCAACCGCCGGAAGCCCCCACGGGTTTCATTTCTATTGTCGGCGACGTCGACACGCCGGAGCGCTCCTCGATCGCAAGCGCTACGGCGGTGTAAAACATGTCGAGCCTCCACAGCGCGTCAGGATCGGGATCGCCGCCAAAGGGTACCGCACGTTGCTGTTGCTTGGTGATGATGAACTCGGCCAGCAGCTCGGCATCCGAATGGCCTTCCCATAAGCCGAAGGAATCCTGAGTACGAATGAGCCGCAGGAGGCATTTGACGAACGGGGAAGCAAGGGCCTCGCCGTCCCCGTGGACAGCAGGGCCAACCGGTTCATGAGGAATTTCGCTTTTCCCCAATTTCAGTACTCCTCTTGAAGGACGATCTCTTTTTCTGCGATGTGTGGTTCGGGCGCTTGCGTGGGCGGGGAATGGCTTGGGCGAGCCGATCCCACGCAACAGTGTCCCGTGGCCGACCTCGAGCACGTCCACCAATGCGAGACCTTTCACCGCGGCGCGAACGCCTGCGCCGCGGTTCGACCCGAGGTAAACGCAATGGAAATTCCACCTGCCGCAAGCCGCGCACTTTTGCGGCATCGACGTTATTGCTGCGAAGTGCGCCTGGGCGGGCGGATTTGCCGGTGTTCAATTCCAATTGTCATGCCCTTCGCGATCCTTGCTCAGGAAGTGACAGCGTTTTGAGTTTCGGAAGTCTTGTTTTGCGGAGCCACACAGAGACCCGCGTGACAGGCAGGCTCACCCGTGTAGTTGGCCAGGGCTTGGAGCAACGAGGTGAGGTAGCGCTGTTTGGTTTGGTCCGGCACTGGCTCCGAATGGTCCAGCGATTTGATTGCCACCTCGATCAACTCGATCGCCCGGTCCTTGTTGCCGCTCTCGTAATAATACTGAGCGACCGGAAAGTAACACCCGAATTTAAAGTCTCCATCGCCTTGCGGAGGATTAAGTTCCAGGATCTGTTCGGAGAGCTCCTTGCCCATCGCAAAGCGATCATCATGCGGAAGATGGGAGTTGTCGATCGTGGGATGGAAGAGTTGGTTCAGCGCCATCACCACCCAAGACATCGCTTCGAACTTTTTGTTGATCGCGTCCTCGACCAATTCGCGCATAAGCGGCAAGCCGGTTTTGATGTCGCGCAGCTTGTGAAGCAGAATATCCGCATGAACCCGCCGAAAATCAAAAGAGTCTGGCATCACGGCGAGGCCTTCTTCGATGGCCAATAGTGCCGCTGCCCAATCCTCGTCCTGCATCGCCGGCCCAAGTTTGGCGTATATCGGCTGACTCAGCGACGATTCGCGCACACGCGAGATTCGCTTTGCATCGACGGCTTTCGCTTCATAGCTGCTGCGCCAGCTGCCGTTAAGGACTTTCGGCAAAACGTCATCGAGAGGTGCCGGGTGGCCGATATAAGCGATGTGGCCGTCGCGGTCGACCACGAACGAGGTGGGAATCCCGAACGAAGAGCTGGGTTCCAGCCAGAGCTTTTTCATTTCGCCAGTGCAATCGAACGCTGTCCGATAATTCAGATTCGGGAACTTCTCGGTCAGCCAGGCATCCACGTTGGTCCGCGCTTCGTCCGCGGTTGCAGCCTTTTCGCAAGCTGCGACTCCGATAATCTCAAATCCGCTGTCTTTATATTTCTCCTGCAGTTCGATCAAATGGGGCATGGCGTGGACACATGGTCGGCACCAAGTCGCCCAAAATTCAACGAGGTAGACCTTGCCGGGCCGAAGGCTCGTGAGGGGCTCGCCACGCAGCCAGTTCTCCACTTTCAGCGCAGGAGCCGGGGACCCCATACGCAGTTCCATCTTGGTGTCCAAAGTCATTCCACACCTTTCGTCTCTTTTGTCGCGGAATATTTTCCAGTCAAAATCGGACACGGTCTCGAGGGCATTGCTCCCTCTCGCTTGCTTCAGCGGAGCTCTCACCGTGTTGCCGCACATCAAGCACGGCAAAGGGCATGCCAACCCTTCTTAGCTTCGGCAAGCGCCGGTACCGCCTTGAATAAGCGAGCCCTAACACGGCCAGCTGACGTTAACCTGAATGTCGGCTTTCGACGGCTCACCTTAGCGGCTGCCGTTTAGGAAGGTGAGAGTTTGGCTGGCCCGCTGGCGATAAGACCGGCTTCGGCGTCCTGGAGTAGTCGCACTTCGGCGATGGGGTCGAAAGTGCGGGAGAGGCTCGGTACCCTTGCAGCCACCGCCGCATGTGGCCCGGCGTCATAATTCGCGTCGCGGTTGCCAACGGCGGCGTTGGGCTCGATCCACGTGGCGTTGAGCCCGACAGCACGTAAAGCTGCATCGTGATTGAATGCCCTTTGCTGTTTCACGCCAAGCAGGAGTCGCGCGACGCTACCTTGCTCAAGCGCGAGCAGAGCGATCTGACGCCGTAGGAATATTGCTCGTCCCGCTTTTGCCGCCAGAGGCGGAAATCTTTCCTGAATGCCACCGCCGATCATCAATATCGACGAATCATATCCCGCTGCCCATTTGTTCGACTCCGAGGTCGGGCCAGCACTCCGTCAAGGGACGGTTGATGAACCCTAGATGCTCGGGATTGGCGCATGGCGCGCGCCGCAGAAGGCTGTCAAGGATGCGGCGCGCTCGCCAGGCCAGCAGCCCAAAGTTCGGATCAGCCAGCCCGCGCTGTCCAAGGCAGGCGTTCTGAACGAAAAGGCGTCGGTCTCGCGGTCCGTCCCAGTACACCGAAAAATCCTCGCCGATGGCGAGCTCATTGCCGATCTGTTCGAGGCGATCTGCGATCGGTTCTAGGAAACCCGGCAGCGGTTTCTCGTACCCGGTGGCCAGGATGACGATATCGGCGGTTACTTCTCCGATGTTGTCCAAGCCGCGTTGCAGCGTGAGCCTGTGCCCTGCTCCGGCATTGATGCAGCGCGACACGTTGCAACTTGGCCGCAATGTGATCTCGCATTGGTGTGGCTCGAGAAAGGCGTGGTGGTAGAGCGCCTGATAGACCGCGCGCAACTTGCTTTCTGAAATGCCCTCGGAGGCAAGCGCGAAACGCCGCAGGAACAGCTGTCGATGCACCTCGCTCATCGCAGCAAAACGATCCGAGAAGCATGGCGTGAACAGCCCGTTTGTGAACGCGTGGTCGTCGAAAGGCATCTCGCGCGTCAAGACCCATGTGATCGCCGCGGGCCGCCGTTCTTTCGGCCGGCCGACAAGGTGCAGTAGCAGCTCGGCTCCCGACTGTCCGCCGCCAACAACGCAGACATGCTTTTTTTGCACCTCAGGATTGATGTGGGCCAACTCAGATGAGTGGAACAGGTTGGGTCCAGT
Organism: Mesorhizobium sp. M3A.F.Ca.ET.175.01.1.1; assembly: GCF_004791945.1. Taxonomy (NCBI): domain Bacteria; kingdom Pseudomonadati; phylum Pseudomonadota; class Alphaproteobacteria; order Hyphomicrobiales; family Phyllobacteriaceae; genus Mesorhizobium; species Mesorhizobium sp. M3A.F.Ca.ET.175.01.1.1. Next base: position 14,935 of record NZ_SRTP01000025.1, read on the forward strand.
CCAGCCATGAAACTGAGGCGGAATTTGCGCCTGCTTGCCTATGTCGATGACGAGGTTTCTTGCATCAAGGACCGCGTTGTCCGTCCGCACGCGAAACTCGCCGTCAAAGCGGATTTCGCGAACGGCCTCGCCGCCACGGACAAGCGGATTCTTCTGGAACGCCCAGTTGAGATATTGGGCGAACTCGGCTCTAAGCACCCCGTGAAATTGCGCATTGAGGAAATTGTAAAGACGCCCGTTCTCGTGGAGGTAGTTTACGAATGTGTAGGCTGATCGCGGATTGACCAGAGTAACCAGATCCTGGAAGTGGCCGACCTGGAGCTCCGCGCAATCGAAAGCGCTGCCTGGATGTCCTCGGAAATCGACCTCCCGGTCCAGGAACAGTGCCCCTTGCGCAATCTCTTCCTGTATCTGACACGCAAGGCTCAAATTAGATGGTCCAGCACCCACACCAATACAAAAGAGGTCCACTTATCCTTACTCCTCTAGGAGTGTTTTCCAACTCAGCGGCATGTTGACGTCGATTGCCGGGCATTGAGCAATGCGAACCTCACAGGCATGCTTGAGCCGCGGTCCCGACTGAGAGGACAGCAAAAGCGTGTGCCGCCTTCCAGGTCTTGGGCTCAATGTCGGCGGCATCGACAGCGGCGCGGCGTGATCCGAACCCAAGAGCAGAAGGAAAGTGTGTGATGCTGTCGCGCGGCTCTTCCGGATCTTACGGCGGCTTCTAGCGCCGGCCTCCACCCCAGGAGTGGCTGTTTCCCTGCCACGACGGAAGCGGCTCTTTCTTTCGAGGGGCGTAACCATGGATAACGGCTCTTAATGCTTTCGGAGACTCCCATGCATGCGGCGTGCCGGATAAAGACCTGTCAAACCAACGAGTTCGCGCAGTTCCAGCTCGTCTGGAATCCGACATTGTCGCACGCCCGACGATCGGGCAGGGGAAGCTCCGCGGCAGCGGCCCTTGCACACCGCAGGCTGACAGGGACAGCCGCCGATTTGACGCGCGTCCGGGTACTGATAAGGGGCCTTCCAACAGGGTTCGCGCACGAGGCGGGGTCTCCTGGTACACCCGCCCTGTGGCTTGGCTGCGGTCTGCTGCAGCCGTTCGTCTTTACTGCCCGTTGCGGACGATCTCGCACGAGTTGGTTCACGAGAGCGTCGTGAAGCAGTCGAGGCGTCCGGTTTGGCTCTGACAAGCGTCGCAAGATGTTCGCGGATCCAGCCATGTCTCCGCAATCCGACCGGTAACCGACGACGACTTCGGACTGGTTGGCGGTCCTACGACCTGATCGGTGTTCCTACGGAGCTGATCAGCGAGCCAAAAACAGCGGCAATGTGGTCTTCCCAAAGCTCCAGCTCGGCGGACCGCCGAAAATCCGCTCACGCAGCCCACGGCTGCCATAAGCACCCATAACCATCATGTCAGCACAGATGTCGTTCGCGTGCTGGGTCAGCACTGTGCCCGCCGATTTGCCGGCGCTCTTAAGCAGGTCAACGGAGACCCGAGCACCGTGCCGAGTAAGATAGGCAGCGATGTCAGCTCCAGACTGCGCGCCTTTCCCGTTGTTTTGCGCCTTTGGATCGACCATAGCGACACAGACTTCCTTGGCAGCGGATAGGATACTAAGAGCTTCCCGAACCGCACGCGAGGCCTCTACACGCGAATCCCAGCCGACCAGCACGCGTCGAGGCGACAGCGTCGCCTTAACGCCCTTCGGCACGATGAGCACCGGCTTTCCGCTATCGAACAAGCAGCCGTTGACAACAGGAGGTCCGAGAGTCTCATCGTTGAGGAGGTCTCCTCCAACGATCGTCAGGTCAGCGCAGAGCGCCCGCTGTCGTGCCACTTCACCGAGGCTAGCCGGATCGCAATAGTCGGTGTCAACGTCACAGGAAAGCGACATAGCTTTCAGCCTTTTGAGGATATCCGCGGACCGTCTTTCCATTCTGGTCACGTCCTGTGAAAATTTCTCGATTTGCTGAAATCGATAGTTCGGTACTGCAATTGCCTGTGCACGTCCTGTATTCCATTCGGGGGGCGGAGACAACATCAAGAGCAATGGAGGCGGTATAATGAGTACCGATAGGTGCGCGCCGACCTCGGCACACAGTCCGGCAGCTGTTGTGAGGTCCTCATCAGAATGATCAGCACCCGTCACACTGAATATGCTTTTAAATTCCATTTGCCTGCTTCTCCTGGTCTTCGTTAGGAGCGCCTCAAAGCGGCAACACCGCTCTCAGGAGGAAGAGAGAGCGGCACCACGTTCGATCACCGATTTCAGTCGTCCGGCTTCTCGAGCGAGTAGCCGGCCGACCTGACGGTGCGAATGACGCTGCCGGGCAAGGCCGTTTTCAGCGCCCTCCTGATTCGGCTGATATGGACATCGACGGTGCGTGCACCGACATGAATGTTGGGCAGCCAGGCCGCCCCGATAAGCTCGTCCCGGCTGAAGACCTTGCCGGGGGCCTCAATCATAAGCCGCAGCACGTTGAAATCGATCCGTCCGAGATGGATGTCGTGGCCATTACCGCGAACCCGATGGGCATCGAGCTTCATCTCCAGGCCTCCACAACAAATCCAACTGTCGTTTTCAACCCCGTTCGGACCACGCTTGGTCAGCCCGAGCCTCGCCCGCAGGCAGTCGAGCAGCTTGGCCGGAGCCACCGGCCGCACAAAGCTCTCAACGCCTGCCTTCAAGAGATCGAGGTGCTGGTGCTCGGCGCCAGGCGCGATCAGGGCGATGATAGGCAGGTCGGTGGTGCGCGGTTCCCGCTTGAGGTGGGCGCAAATTGCGGACCCGTTTATGCTGGCTGGGTCGCAATCCAGCACTACGGCCTGAAGCTCCCGTTGTTCGGCCAAGGCCAGCGCAGCCTTCGCGCCGTCTGCCGTCTCACTGCTGAAACCGTCAACCTCCAGTATGTGGCTGTAGAGCAGATAGAACTCGGCATCTTGCGAGCAGATCAGGACCAGCGGCTTCTTCATCGGCGATACCCCAACAACCTGGTCGGCCTCGAGTCCCTGGATCGAGGGGACTGGCCAACATAGTTTCTCGGGTCCGTCATGATGGCCTTTCTCGAAAATCGCGCCCATCATGCCAGCGCCACGTGGGGAAAGGTTTCGATGACTGAAATCGCATCGTCGACCAGCTTCGTACCGGCCGTGGCGAGCTTCAGGAGCGTCTCGAAGCCAAACCGGTGGACATCGCGCAGCGTTTTGGACAAAACGACCAGCCGTCCGGTCGTGAAAAGCACCCGACCAAAACCCTCATGGCTCACCTGGATCATCGGCGATGCCATAAGGCCGCAGCGCTCCTCGATCGCAAGCCCGATGGCGGCGTAGTACTTGTCGAGCCTCCACAGCACGTCGGGATCGGGATCTCCGATGATTGGGATCCCTCGGCGCTGTTCCTTGGTAATGATGAAGTCGCCCAGCAGCTCAGCGTCCGCTTTGCGTTCCCACGAGCCATAGGAATCCTGAGAACGGATCAGCCGCACGAGGCATTTGACGAACGGGGTGCAAAGAGCCGCCTCGTCTTCGGCGACAGCTGGGGGGATTGCGGGGTCAGGCATTGGCGTCCTCCTCTTTTCAGTCCTCGTCCTCGAAGGACGGTTTCTTTTCGGCAATGCCCGCTCGCGCCAGCACCTTGCGCAGCCAAGGCGGAGGACACGTCCTGAGCATCATCTGCGTGCGCAAGAGCACCTGTGGGATCGATTGGGGCTCCGCCACTTTGATCGGGTGGATTTTTGCCGCGACAAGCTTGGCTGCCGAAGGGCCGCCAATTGCCAGACAAAACAGGATCTGACAGCCCTTGAGCGCATCCACCTTTGGCGTGATGCGATCATCGCGCTCGGCCCGATGCTCCCCGCTTTCATCGGACACGTCATCGAAGGCCACGGCTTCTACGAGATTCCATTCCTCGCGCGTCACGTCGTAGACAGCAAAGCGCCTGGCCGACCCGAAATGGGCGTTGAGGTCCTGCATGTCCTGAGTGGCGATCGCAACGCGCAATGCGCCCTTACGTCGTTCAGGCATCGGGGCGAAAACCTCACTACTGACCAGCGAGAGGCGGCGAACAGCGTTCATCGTGATATTTCTCGATTACGGAGTGGATCAAGCGCCTCAGGAGTGGGCGCGTGTTGGTTGGCCTGGAAGATGCTGGCGACCTCGAAGATCATGTCGCGGGTGCCCTGATAGAGAATTGCGAGCTTGTGCTGGCTGCCTAGTCGATCGAAGACCGGGAACCCGATGCGCATGAGCGGAATTCGGAGCCGCTCCGATGCTTGGCGCCCGTGCGAATGCGTGACAAGCAGGTCAGCACCGACGGCAAGACTTTCCAGATCGCCGAGATCGCCGATCTGAACCGAAACCGCCGGGACTTTCTCGAGAATTTTAGACCTGTCGGTCGTTGTGACGGCCGCGGCTATCTCGGAGCCGAGGCCAGCAAAGAAGGTCGCAAGTTGGAACAGCTGGTCTGGTTCGGCAGCGATGGCAATTTTCTTGCCGCCGAAATGGAAATGTCCGTCGAGCATCGCGTCCTGCAATTGCGCCCGGCGCCGGCGCACGCGGGCCGGTACCGCCGCGCCCGAAATCGCAGACAGCAGCGACACGAAGCGGTCCGTGTCCTGCAGCCCAGTCAGTGACTGGAACAACACGTAAGGCACGCCGGTCAACCCGTGCAGCGCTTTCGCCGGGCGGCGCATGTGCTCACCGATGGCGATGCATTGCATGGCCGTGCCCAACTCGCGAATGTCTTCGACGCTGGTGCCGCCGTATGTGGTCGCTACCCAGCGGTCAGGAACCGTACCGTCGAGCGAGCCTGAAATGTCGGGCAGAATAACCGGCTTGAGCCCAAAGCTTTCAACCATGTCCCGCATATGCTCGATGTCGGCGATAGAGAGGTTGCATCCGGGCAGGATTGCGATCTTCTTCGGGTGCCGCGCCCGTTCGCCCGAGCGCGTAATCCCTTCGATCATTGCGGTGACTGCCTTGGCCCAGCCCTCTTCGATCGCGCCGTCAAAATCCGGCGTGTTGGCCAGCACGACCTCCGTACCCGCAAGCTGTTGCGTGTGCTTCCGCATGATGTTGGCAATATCACCCGCGCAATCTTCGCCACGCGTCTCCACCAGCGCGGTCGTGCACACCCCGATCAGCGTTGGCTTCGTGCGGTTCTTGAGGTTGAGGATCGCCTCTTCCAGATGGTCGGCTGCGCCGAGGATGGTCGCCACCTCATCCATCGCCGTAGTCTGCAAGGGAATCGCTTCTTTGAAGTGCCGCACGAAGAGAACGAGCGCAAAGCTTGTGCAGCCTTGGCTGCCGTGGAACAGCGGCATCGCACCGTCGACGCCAAGAAAGGCAAAGGCGGCACCCAGCGGCTGCGACGACTTCAGCGGGTTGACTGCCGCCGATTTGCTCTGGGGAAGGATGCGGGCCATCGGTCGCCTCAACACTCGTGTGCCGTCGCGCAGGCGAATTCATCAAACAGGTACGCGGTCTCGTTCCTCGTGCACGGCAATTCGCCTATCAGCTCAGGCTGGCAATCCCACGGGGCCGGCTGGCGCACCTGAGACCAGATCGGATTGTGAATGGCGAGGTCGATCTGGCGTACGAGTTCCACCATGCCGTCATAGCCGGCATAAGGATGCTGGCGCTCCTGGTTGATATCGAGCCAGGGCGTCTTGGCCTTGAGCGCAATGAATTGCGTGCGACCGCCCGACAGCATGATATCGGCCCTGTGTTCAGAGAGCATGGCGTACAGCTCGCTCGCAGCCATGGATTCGAACATGTGCTTGTCGTGCTTGAGAACTTGTTTGATGCGCTCCTTGTCCTGCACCGTAGATTTCTTGATCGAGGTGCCGACGATCTCGATTCCGATCTCCATCAGCGCATGGACAACCGACCAGGACTTCACACCGCCTGTGTTGAGCAGCACGCGCTTGCCTTGGAGCCTTTGCCGGTAGGATTCGAGTTTCTTCCACGCGATCGCCTCCTGCTGCGCGATCAGCGTCTCTGTGCGCTCGAGGATCTCCGGATCGGCGCCCTTCCTCACCAGCAGCCTGACAAGGTTTCGAAGAGCTTGCGATGTGTCGGAGATGCCATAGAAGGAGCCCTCGAAGAACGGGATGTCCCAGCGCTCCTCCATCTTGCGGGCAAGACTGATCAGCGCGGTCGAGCACACCATCATTGCCGCCCGGGCGCGGTGCGCGGAAGCAATGTCGCGGTAACGCGCATCGCCGGGAATGCAGGCGCGCACCCGGATCCCGAGCCGATCGAGGAGCGGCTTTACAAGCCAGAATTCGCCCGAGAGGTTGAATTCGCCAAGGATGTTGATGTCGTAGGGTCCGGGGTCGTCGGGTTCGACCGTGCCGATGACATGATCGAGCAACGCCTCGGCGGCGAGCTTATTGCCGAGGTTCTTGGAGCCTGCCAGGCCAGGCGCATTGATCGGCACCACGGCCAAACCGAACTTTTCCGTGGCGCGTTTGCACACGGCCTCGATGTCGTCACCGATCAGCGCCGTTACGCAAGTCGAGTAGACGAAGATCGCCGGCGGCGCGTATGTGTGCTTGATCTCGCGGATCGCCTTGAAGAGTTTCCGCTCGCCCTGCCCCATCACAAGGTCGAGTTCGGTGAGGTCGGTCGTGAAGCTTGTCCGCCACAAGGTCGGCCCTGACGAAACCGCACCACGGTTGTCCCAAGAATTGCCCTCGCAGGCGAGCGGCGCATGGACCAGATGCGCAACGTCGGTGATCGGCTGCAGGACGATCTTGGCTCCGTCAAAGGCGCAGCCGCCGGCTGCCGCCCCTGGTGTCAGCGACTTCGAGCAGCCCTCCTTGCGCGCCTTGGCATCTTTGCCACGGTTCTTATCGCAGGCGGGCTCATCGAAGGCGTCCTTGATTTTGGCGCTGAGGGAGGACATTGCTCAGCCTCCCCAGTCCATTGGGCAAGGAATGGCCTCGGCGAAAAGCCGGCCACGGCTCTTAGCGCGTGAGGTCATAGGAATAATCCGTCACACCCGTCTCGCTCGTCTCGCGATCGAGTTTGTCGAAGATCTTGTCGAGGATCGTCGTCAGCACGCGCAACGCTCCCTGGTAGCCAAAGAGCGCAAAGCGGTGATGATGGTGCCGATCGAAGATCGGAAACATCAGCCGGATCAGCGGTGTTCCGGTGTCGCGCTCCAGGTACTTGCCGTAGGAATTGCCGATCAAAAGGTCCACCGGCTCGGTAAAGAGCAGTGAGCGCAGCGCCCACAGGTCCTTGCCCGCCCAAACCTGGGCAGCCTTGCCGAAAGGCGAGGATGCTAGCAGCTTCTTCAAATCGGCTTCCCATGCCGAGGTGCCATTGGTGGCGAGGCAATGGGTTGGCTCGCCGCCGGTCTCCATGACAAAGCGGGCCATTGCGTGAACGAAGTCGGGATCACCGTAGATGGCGTATTTCTTACCATGCAACCAGGATTGGCTGTCCGCCATGGCGTCTACCAGTCGGCCGCGCTCGAGGCGAATTGCCTCGGGAATCTCCTTGCCGGAAATCGCCGCGACCTCCATCAGGAATTCGTCCGTCGCCTGAACGCCGAGCGGATAGTGGAACGAGGCCGTCGCCTGCCCGACCTCCTCGCAATAGCCCAGTGTCTTTCGGGTGTTGTGATGCTGCAGCGAAAGCGTTGCCTCGGCGTTGAGGGCCTTCTTCACCTCGTTGATCTTCGTGCCCCCGTCATACATGCGGTATTCACCGTCCGAAGGCGTATCGAACTGGTCAGAGGCATCCTGGATCAATGTATAGGACACGCCCATTACATCGAGCAGGCGCTTGAGCTCCCGGTTGTTGCCGACGCAGAAGCCGTCGAAGCCCGGAATGATGTTGATGGTTCCTTCGATTTGCGTACGCTCCTGACCTTTCCAGAAGTGCTCCAAAATGCCTTTGACCATGTTGTCATAGCCGTCGACATGACTGCCAACGAAGGCCGGGGTGTGGGCAAAGGGCACGTCGAAGTCGCGCGGGACTGAATCTTCGTCCTTGGCGTTCTGGATGAAGCTGTGCAGGTCGTCGCCAATGACCTCTGCCATACAGGTCGTCGACACGGCAATCATCTTGGGGTCGTAGAGCTGGTAGGTGTTGGCGAGCCCGTCGACCATGTTCTTCAGGCCGCCAAACACCGCCGCATCCTCGGTCATTGAGGAGGAGACCGCCGCGGCAGGCTCCTTGAAATGGCGCGACAGGTGCGAGCGGTAATAGGCGACGCAACCTTGGCTGCCGTGGACGAAGGACATGGTTCGCTCGAAGCCGGCGGCAGCGAATACCGCACCCAGCGGCTGGCAGGCCTTGGCCGGGTTCACGACAAGCGCTTTGCGGGCGAGGTTCTTTTCGCGGTATTCCCACGTCTGGGTGAAATCGCGCTGATCGGAAATGATTTCATCGGGGTGCGGACATTCGAAGTTTAGCTTCTTCTCAGCGAGCATCTTTCTGTATTCCGGCTCGCGGAACAGGGGAGCGTGATCGAGAATTTTTTCAGCCGACTGCGGCATGATGATTACCTCTTTTGCATCTGGCTGCGCGGGACGGCAGCTCAGGACGTCAAGACGTTCCAGGCTCCGGCGGATCAGAGGCCGCGGGAGTTCACCGTCTCAGTGGGAGACTGGGGCTGAAGCAAATGTTTATTCGGCAGCCATCGCCCGCTCATCGCCCCGGCTTCTTTTCCAAGGCGCGTGGAATAGGTCCCAGACCGGGTTGTTAATGGCGAGATCCACATCACGTGCGAAAATGGCAAAGCCATCGTAGCCGTGATACGGGCCTGAATAATCCCAGGAATGCATCTGGCGGAACGGTATGCCCATCTTCTGCACCGGGTATTTTTCTTTGATTCCCGAGCCGACCAGATTTGGGCGAATCCCTTCGATGAATTTCTCCAACTCATAGCCGGTCACGTCATCGTAGATCAGCGTGCCGTTCTTCACGTAGTGGCCGGTGCGCTGATAGTCGTCGCTGTGGGCGAATTCATAGCCGGTGCCCACGATGACCATGCCGAGGTCCTCGTAGGCCGTGACGACGTGGCGGGGGCGCAGGCCGCCCACATAGAGCATCACGGTATTTCCTTCCAGGCGCGACAGGTACTTGGCGATGACCGCATCAACAAGCGGCCTGTACTTGGCAATGACCTTTTCGGTCTTCTCCTCGATTTCCGGCCCAAAATGCTTGGCTATGTTGCGCAGAGAGGCTTCGATCTGGGAGGGACCGAAGAAATTGTACTCCATCCAGGCGACGCCATACTTTTCCTCCATATGCCGACAGATGTAATTCATCGACCGGTAGCAGTGGATAAGATTGAGCTTAGCCTTCGGGGCGCGCTCGATCTCTGCGAGTGTGGCGTCACCCGACCAGTTGCCAACCACGCGCAGCCCTATCTCCTCAAGCAGTATGCGCGAGGCCCAGGCATCGCCGCCGATATTGTAGTCGCCGATGACGTTGACGTCGTAGGGGCCGGCCTCGAACTTGACATCCTTTTTGTCGAAGACCCAATCCCGGATTGCATCATTGGCGATGTGGTGGCCAAGCGACTGCGAGACGCCGCGGAAGCCCTCGCAGCGTACCGGCACGATCGTCTTGTCATACTCCTTGGTCTTTTTGCGAGAAACGGCCTCGGTGTCATCGCCAATCAGGCCGATAGGGCATTCGGACTGCACGGTGATGCCGTTGTTGAGCGGAAACAAGACTTCAATCTCGTCAATGATCTGTTCCAGCTTCTTGTCGCCGCCGAAGACGATGTCCTTCTCCTGGAAATCGGAGGTGAACTGCATTGTCCCGAACGTGTCGACGCCCGTTGTACCGACGTAGTAGTTGCGGCGCTGCGACCAAGAATATTGGCCGCAGCCGACCGGGCCGTGCGAGATATGGACCATATCCTTGACTGGCCCCCACACCACGCCTTTCGAACCAGCATATGCACAGCCGCGAATCGTCATCACCCCGGGAATGGACTTGATGTTCGATTTGACGTCGCATTCGGAAAGGACCTCGCTTTCCCCGCCAGCCTCGTTGCCGCTCTTTGCGACGTTGAGGTGCTTCTTGCGGCGCTTCGCCGCCTTGTCGGGATAATGCGACAGCACCTCTTCGATAAGCTTCGCATGAAGAGCACCGTCATTCTCGTATTCCCGGCTCATGAGTCCCCCTTTCAAGGTTGGGTGACGCCTCAAAGAATAGGCGCCGTTCTCTGCAAGGCGCGCCGATTCATGGCAGCGCTAATGTCACTACTGGGCCGCCGCCTTCGCCGCTTCCTTGGAGTGAAGCTCGGCAAGCATCTGCTCGTCGGTCTTCATGATGCCGAAGTCGAGCAGCATCTCCTCCAGCTCCTCCATGGTGATCGGCGTCGGGATCGTACCCTGGCCCGAATTGGCGTGGATCTTCTCGGCCAGAGCGCGGTATTCCCCTGCCTGCTTTGAGTCCGGCGCGTACTGGATCACCGACATCTTCCTGAGTTCGGCATGTTGGACGATGTTGTCGCGGGGCACGAAGTGGATGAGCTTGGAATTCAATCGGCCAGCCAGTGCTTCGGCCAGATCGAGTTCGCGGTCGGTTTGACGTTCATTGCAGATCAGCCCGCCCAGCCGCACACCGCCCGAATGGGCATATTTGAGGATGCCCTTGGCGATGTTGTTGGCGGCATAGAGCGCCATCATCTCGCCGGACATGACGATATAGATCTCCTGGGCCTTGCCTTCGCGGATCGGCATGGCGAAGCCGCCGCATACCACGTCGCCGAGGACGTCATAGGAGACATAATCGACATCGTCATAAGCGCCATTCTCCTCGAGGAAATTGATCGAGGTGATGACGCCGCGGCCGGCGCAACCGACACCCGGCTCGGGGCCGCCGGACTCCACGCACTTGATGCCTCTGTAGCCCACCTTGAGCACGTCCTGGAGTTCGAGGTCTTCCACCGAACCTTCCTGTGCGGCGAGATCCAGGACGGTATCCTGAGCTTTCGAATTCAGGATCAAGCGTGTGGAATCGGCTTTGGGGTCGCATCCTACGATGAGGATTCTCTGCCCGAGGTCGACAAGGGCAGCGAGCGTATTTTGGGACGTGGTGGACTTGCCGATGCCGCCTTTTCCGTAAAAGGCGATCTGACGCAGACCTGACATAATAGCTTTCCTTCCTTCGTTCTAATCATCGCGACTGCCCGCGACACAAGTGCCGATAGGCAGCTCGTGCCGCCTCACACCAAGCATCGCAAAAAGCGTACCAGCGTGATCGGCCGATCCCAGAAAAAACTTTGTCATTAAATTCCAGCCGCTTAGACGGCGGCAAAACGCGCGAACGGGCCTTTCAGGCGTCTGTCACGGACACGACAAAGCCGACACAGATTGTCGTGCGCCATCCAAACCGCCGTGTGTCGAGCTCGAAGCGGGAGAATGGGGAAGTTAGCCCAAAGCTGATGGCGAGACCATCGGAAGACATCGGCTCTTGTCTTTCCAGCCTGCCATTGATCGGGCGGTCGCTGGATGAGCAGGAGCCTGGGGCTTGACCGCGGCGCGGGTAGTTCAGGCAGGCTTACAGAGCGGGAACGCCGGCGGCCGATAGACATCCGCGCTTAACCTTTCATAGCCCGTCTACAAGTTGGTTCCGCCGACGCGCTATATGGAAGCCAAATAATTCAGTAGCTTAGCCGAGAGCATTGATTTTTTCAGAAAGATACGTGTTATACGCGTACGAACCGCCGAACCCATGGTCGGCGCCCTCATGCGCGTGAGACCCCGTTGTGGGCGAGGCTCGCGACTGGCTGCACGATCCTAGCCGGCCTGCTTGCCATTGAGTTTGGTCCCGCCGCGGTAGGCTGCGGCATCAAGGGCAACATCAGCTACAACACTGGCAAGAAGATTATCACGTTCTTGGACAGGAATCTTACTGGGAGACACGCATCAACAGGCGGGCGGGCGGGCTTCGAGAGGTTAGTGTCGCGGCAGCTTGCAGATCTGCCCACGGGGCCGCCACGATCGCAAAGTGTGTACAAAAGCGCCCTCTCTGCCGAACTGAACAGTGCTCACGGCCATAGCCTCGGATGAGCCCGACTGGCTTGACCTCTGCATGATGAGAGCAGCTTTTACACCAGGTGCGCAGCACATGTCTTTAACGAACGCATCGTCTTCAAGAATATAGAGAGCAATTCGGAAAACCGAGTAGTTGGCGGCGAAGCTAGGAGAAGGTATACACCACCCTCTTGTTACCCCAGAGTAGAACGTGCAGCTGCGGCAAGACGCGGGCTTCGAACCACCTGTCGCTGGTCACCTTTTCTACCAGCGATTCCATGCGCATCATATTCCGTCGGACTCGACAGAGACGTCTTCATTACCACGGCGGGGCGGCGTGTGATTGCCGGGTTGCAGACAAACCTCGCCGCGACGTCTTTGGGACGAGTGGTGTCGGCACCGAATCCCTATCATTTAGACTAGCCAGCTTGGGGAGCGCCGTCAGACCGCCAGACCGGAAGAGGAGGCTTCGCGCCAACTTGTGCCAAGAATGTTGGACCGTGCGGAACCGCTGGGGCGGCGCTCAACTCTGGCGCAGGATGAAGCGTCGATTGGGTGAATGAATAGGGCGCGCGTTCGACGGGTAGAGGGAGGCAAATCGCTGGATGTCTGCCGGATCAACGTCAACCGGTTCCATCGCCACCATCCACTCGACGTTTTCGGTGCACGGCGGCGTCGTCAGTGAGCCCTCATAAGTCCAATAGCCAAGCGAGGCTGGCAGAAGCCAGTTGGGATTCACCTCGTCGATCGTCACCTCCCCATTCGGCAGTTCGGGAAAGGCCGCAGCAAGGGCAGCAAAGCTGGCATTTGTCGCGCCGGGCGTTAAAAAGACGCCCAGCACGCCCAGAGTACCACTTTGCGTGTCCTTGTGAACGAAATGCACCTCCATCGGGAAGCTCTTGCCCGCCACGTGATGTTCGCTTGGCGCATGGAAATGGAACTGTACCAGTTCGTAGACACGATCGCTGCGGGTCAGCGTGCTGCCTTGTGGCATATTGATTTGAATGGTGTGGCCGTTGTTCACCATATTGCCGCCGCCCTTGTGCCAGCCGATGGCGATATGCGGGATATCCGCCTTGACCGCGCTGTTGATATTGATCGGCGATTGCTGCGTGCCGGCAGAGCATACGAAATTTTCCTTATCCAGATCAGCCCAGTGCTCCGGTCCGACCGGACCGGTGTACCCCCAATGGGCACTGGTCGCTTGGGCGGCTTGAACGCAAATCCGGCATGCGCCGAGCGCAACCAACCCTTTGATCAGGTGACGACGATACATATTACTTTTGCTCCTCTTGCGAACTGATGTTGGTGGCTGCCCTAATGGACGCGTGATGGCCAATCGGCGCGGCCAGTATTGTCCTTTGCAACTGATAGATGCCCGCATGCCTTGGCGTGCTTTCATAAGTGCGGCTGCCGTTTCTCGGCTGGCCGGCTTCTGCAGCCCGCAACGGGAGCAGTTTCAACCAGCTAAACGATAAAAAATTTGAGCAGACCAGCGCTTGACCCCCGCCGCAAAGGCACAGGCGAAGGTGATCACTGCGCGGCTGCCGTTCGCGCCGGAGGCCGCATCGCTATACTTTACACTCGCTGCCCAAGGAGACGCAGGCGACCCTAATACGTTTTCATCGCTACTCCCGACGCAGCCGACCCACGCCACGAAAACGTTGCTATATTTCACGTTGGGCCAGTGAGGAAATCGATCTTCTTTATGGAAGGCATTTGCGCAATGGATGCATTCCCATGCTGACAGTCGTGCGTCAGGCCGGACAATGAGATACATCGATAAGAGCTGGACAAGGATGAGGGGATGACGTGCTTGCGACGGAGCAGGTGGGGCGAGAAGGCCAGTTCTTGCGGATTTCAACTTTGCGTGACGACAGCTCATCGGAGTCAAGGTGACACACGCCGGCAGCGGGGTGTCCGGGCGGTTTCCAGCCGCACAATCGCGAGACCGCTGACGCGAACAAAGCTCGGCTGTACTCGGCACGCGAAGAGAGCCTGCCAAGCCGTTGGAGCCCGGCCTTCCGGTGCGACGCAAGCCGCAGACTAGACCGCCCTCTTGTTACCCCAAAGCAGAACGTGCAGCTGCGGCAACACGCGGGCTTCGAACCACCTGTCGCTAGTCACCCTTTCGACAAGCCATTCCATTCGCATCATTATTCCGTCCAAGTCGACAGAGGCGTCTTCACTGCCAGGGCGCGGCGGCGTGTGATTGCCGGGTTGCAGATAGATCGGAAGGTGCGGATATCTCGCCGCGACTTCTTTGGCGTAGGCATAGTCACTCTCGTCGAAAACGACGAGCTTGAGCACGATTTGCGGCTTCTCTTGCGCCGCTTCGAGGCATGCATCAAACGCAGCCCAACGGGTGGTCATCTCGCTGGACGGCGGCTTTGGGCTAAGGGTCAGCACGTCAAGATCCGCAAACCACTCCCTCACCACGGAACCCTGCGTTTCCAGTGCAAAACGATAGCCCTCGCGATGGCCGCGTTCTATGAGGGGACCGAACGGCTGAATGGCCGGGTTGCCGCCTGACAAGGAGACCATAACCGGCCTGCCGCCGGAAAGCGCATGGACGGTTTGCCACACGGCATCGATCGGCATCGGTAGCCATTCATGGCGATACTGATTGTCCACCGCGTGAAGGCTGTCGCACCATGAACAGCGATAATCACATCCGCCGGTTCTGATGAACACCGTCGGCAAGCCGATGAGCACGCCCTCGCCCTGGATAGTCGGCCCGAATATCTCGCTCACACGGATTGCGGGATGCATGTCGGTCACGGACGGTATTCCGCCCAAGTTTTCGGTGTTTCGCTAACGCGCACGGCCGCGGTCTGCGGCAGACGTGCCTTGCACCATTCATAGAAATGTCTGGCCAGGCATTCCGCCGTGACCTTCTCATGTCCCAGCACGTCGTTGAGGTGCCGATGGTCGAAGCTCTCGTCAATGTAGCGTTTGAGCGGCGCCAGATCGTGATAGTCGCGCACGAAGCCGTGGGCGTCCAGTTCCTTGGCCGACAGCTCCACTACGACGACATAGTTATGCCCGTGCAGGCGCGCGCATTGATGGTTGGGAGGCAAGGAGGTGAGCTGATGCGAGGCCGAGAAGTGGAATTCCTTGGTGATGTGGAACATTACGCGCGCCTCCTGCGCAGCGCCTCAAGCCAGAAATCGGCGTCCTCGTAGTCGGTGGGATCAGCGTGCCCGGCGAGATGGAACGCTTCGCGCCGCTCGACGCAGGTCCCGCATCGTCCGCAGTGACGCACGCCGCCCTTGTAACAGGACCAGGTCTCAGCAAACGGGGTGCCGTATCTTGCGCCATCCGCAACAATGTCAGCTTTTCCGAGATTCACATACGGTGCATAGAGGCGTATCTGCGCATAGCCGTCGAGCGCGCGGTCTTGCATTGTCTGGAAAGCTTCAATGAAGGCCGGACGGCAATCGGGATAGATGAAATGGTCCCCACCATGCACGGCCGCCGCCACCGCTTCGGCGCTGTGGGCGGCGGCGAGACCGAAGGCGATTGCCAACATGATGGCATTGCGGTTCGGCACCACCGTAATCTTCATCGTGTCTTCGGCGTAGTGGCCGTCCGGCACGTCGATACTGCTAGTCAGCGCTGAGCCGGAAAGGCCACGGCCAATTTCGCCGATGTCGATGATCTGGTGCGGGACCTTCAGTCGCTGCGCGCAAAGAGCGGCGAAGCCCAATTCCTTCCTGTGCCGTTGGCCATAGTCGAAAGATAGAAGGCCGGTGAGTTCGTGCTCCGCTGCCACCATGTGAGCAAGGGAAACGGAGTCCAATCCGCCAGAGCAGACGGCGAGAGTCTTCATCATTGGTATCCTTGTTTTGACCGGGTAAGGCTGCGACCGGAGATTTCTCTGCGCCCCCACTACTCCAGCGACTCAGTTTTGTGAACCGGGAGAATTTGCGCTCAGCCCGATTGGAACGGGAGTGCGTCGCGTCCAACACGCGTGATCAATAAAAGTTGAGCGCTTCAGCAGTTTGTTTCGCATCGCGCCAACTTTCGCAATCTGCTGTCGGATCGTCGACTTCGAGACAAGGTGATGTTCGGCCGACATCGGCTGACTCTTAATTAAGCCGCAGAACACATGTTGGCTTTCTGGCCTTCGCTTGTGCGGTTGGCACGACAATTGACATTCTAATTGTGGGGCGGCACACCCCGCCAGCCGAAAGTGGCAGTGAGCTCCTTCAGGCGCAGGTTGATGTGCTGATTATTCGGCGATTTTCCGATCTCGAACCAGAAAGCGAGGGCGACATGGATGCCAGCAAATTTGACATTGGCGACATCCGCCTGGAGAACCCTGCGCGGCGCGATTGAGGCCGCAGGCGAGCCTGCTCTACCTGCCGCCCTACAGTCCCGACTTCAATCCGATTGAGAACGCCTTCGCCCAACCTAAGGCGCTGCTGCGAGCAAAGGCCGACCATCAAGGCTCTATGGGACTGACGTTGCCCCAGCAGTTTTGAGTTCGTTTCCGGCGTGGGTTGTGCCCTGCTGGGCGGGTGAAGCGACGGGCGCTGGCGCGGAGCCTTTGGCATAGCGCAGCGCGAGCGACCGTCGCGGATTGAAGGTGCTGGCGAACTTGGCCGGGGTCTGCCAGGCGATTTGGGAGTGCGGCCGCGCGGTGTTGTAGTCGGCGTGCCACAGGGCGATGGCTACGCGCGCCTGAGCCAGCGAGGTGAACAGCGTCTCGTTGAGCAGTTCATCGCGC
>NZ_SRTP01000257.1:0-318 GCF_004791945.1 Mesorhizobium sp. M3A.F.Ca.ET.175.01.1.1
ATCTACTTCCTGCGAAGCGCCACGATGGTGTGCGTGTGCCTTTGGCTTTCTGATACCGCCTGCTGATCTACCGAGGCAACGCAGACATCTACCCTTTTTGGCAGCCTAAGCCGCCCGGTTCACCGACTTGCCGGGCCGACCTTCACAAACTTCCAGCGCGTCGGACCAGAGACAGCATTGCATCTTTCGAGGCATCACTCGCTCCGGAGATGTAGCCTCAACCGTTGGTCGCTGGCCCGTCGCCGAGATGCGCGCGCAGCACCCTCGAACCCGCCGGAGAGAAGCTTTCTGGATGCCGTCGATCATCCTTCATCGAGC
>NZ_SRTP01000258.1:0-318 GCF_004791945.1 Mesorhizobium sp. M3A.F.Ca.ET.175.01.1.1
CCACCGACAAGAACGGCACCGTCTACGGCAAGTGCAGCCAAGTCATGAAGGTCGATCCGAAGACCCGGCTCAAGCTCGCGAACTGATCATTTGCAGCGTGCAAATGGCGGCCGCAACGAGCGGCCGCCATTTCTGTTCTGTAATACCATCGAAAGTCAGCGCCGGCTGATGAGAAGGCCGGCCAGCAGCCCGACCACGACCAGCCCTACCGCAGCCGCCGTGGCCGGATGGTCGCGCGCGGTGCGCTCGATCGCCCTGCCCCTGCGCGTGATTGCCGGCAATGCCTCGTGGAGGCGGTCGGCAAGCTGCGAATAATAG
>NZ_SRTP01000259.1:0-318 GCF_004791945.1 Mesorhizobium sp. M3A.F.Ca.ET.175.01.1.1
CAGCGCAAGCATGGCGCGGAGGTGCTTTTCGTGCTGGGCCCGTCCTTCGCGGTTGTTTTCGCCGGGATAGCGGTTCTGCTCCCAGTCCTGCTTCATCCACGATACGATCAGCTCGTCGTCGACCTTCGGCGCCTTGCCACCCAGCATCAGGTAGATCTTCAGTGGCTCGTCGAGTGCGATCGGATCGGCCATCCTGGCCTGGATCGTCCGCTCGGCCTGCACCAGCAACCGCGAGCGGAAGGTCCGCTCCAGCGCCTGCCGGTAGGCGGTCTTGGAGGCCGACAACAGCCTCTCGCGTTGGCTGAGCCCGAACGTCTC
>NZ_SRTP01000260.1:0-318 GCF_004791945.1 Mesorhizobium sp. M3A.F.Ca.ET.175.01.1.1
GTCGGTGCGCGAGCCGTAGCGGTAGGGCACGCCGCGGCCACCCATGGTGCTACGCCCCTCGCGGGTGCGCTGGGCATAGCAATAGGCATGCGCGGCATTGCCGAGCAGCTCATGCCCTTCCCAGCCAATCTTGCGCCAAAGCTCTTTCGGCAGCGGTTCGGTGACGATCTGCGCACTGTTGAGCGCTAGCCAGGTGCGCTCCTCTCCGGGAATGCCGGCGGTGAATCCTTCCGTCGCGCGGATGATGGTTTCGGCACGCACCGTGCCGCGATCCGTGGTCACAACACCTTTGGCGATCGCAGTCACCGTCGTCTTCTC
>NZ_SRTP01000261.1:0-317 GCF_004791945.1 Mesorhizobium sp. M3A.F.Ca.ET.175.01.1.1
GCCGTCGCCGGCATGGAAGACATTGGCGACGCCGAGACCGTATTTCTCCGACAGATCGCGCATGCCGGCCAGCACGCGCGGCAGTTCCTTGCGCGGGATGGTGCCGTCCATGCAGTAATAGTCAGGCGAGATCCGGCCGACCGCCGGAAATGCTGCCTTGCGGCCGGCCCAGAAGCTCAGCCGCTCCTGTTCCGACTGCGAGATGCGGCAGGTGCTCGAGCCGTTGCGATAGGCGATCGCCTCGACGAGGCCGATCAGATGGTCGACCTCCACGCTCGGCCCGTCGAGCTCGACGATGAGCAGCGCCTCGACGTCGA
>NZ_SRTP01000262.1:0-317 GCF_004791945.1 Mesorhizobium sp. M3A.F.Ca.ET.175.01.1.1
TCCCAGTTCGTCCTCAATATGAACCTGAATAATCTCTTCGAAGGAGCTTTCGGCCGTAAAGCCGAGTTCGCGGGCACGCTTGGCTTCGAAACCGGGTGCCCAGCCTTCGCACATGCGCATGATCATCTCGTTCGGCTCGCGACGGATGAGGGCGACGGCCTTTTCCCCCGCCACCTTGCGCAGTGCCTCAATCTGCTCGCCGACGGTGGCGCTGAGGCCCGGCATCGACAGGTTGCGGCGCGGGCCGACCTTTTCGACGTCGATCGTGGCACCATGAATAAGGAAACCGACGGCGGAACGCGGCGCGGAGTGCCAAT
>NZ_SRTP01000263.1:0-316 GCF_004791945.1 Mesorhizobium sp. M3A.F.Ca.ET.175.01.1.1
CCAGGCTGGCGTCGTTTGTCACCGCTACCTTGCCGGCCTCCATGGCAGCGGTCATCGCCGAAGCGTTCGACACTTCGCGGGCATGGCCGGTTTCCTGGAAGGCGATGTCCACCGCCTTGCTGGCGGCGGGGAGGTTCAGTTCTGAAATGGCGCCGATCTCGATGCCGGACATATGCGCGACGCGGGTGACGATGTCGGTTCCCATTTCGCCGGAGCCGATCAGGCCGATGCGGATGGGCTTGCCGGACTTGGCGCTTTCCTGGAGGTCACGGGCGAGGCCCGTCAACGAAATATTGGAAGCCATGCCGCTTATTCC
>NZ_SRTP01000264.1:0-316 GCF_004791945.1 Mesorhizobium sp. M3A.F.Ca.ET.175.01.1.1
GCCGCAACGTCATCAGCCACACCCCGGCCGAGTTCACGGCCGCCGACGAGCTGGTTGCCGGCGCCAATGTGCTGCTTGGTGTCGCCGCCCGGCTGGCTGCCGACTGATCACAGGGAGGCATTGACATGGCCGGCTCGGCGTCACAGGGGCCATTTACCACCAAAAATAGTCCTGTCGAAGGCGTGGGGCCTCGCCAAGGCCGGCATTCGGCGACATCAGATTGATACAAACTTCAATCACTTAGCCAAAATGGAGCCCGCTTCGCGCGCGCCATTGGAGTTCAGTGCCTCGAAGAAAATGCCATGCTGCTGATCAA
>NZ_SRTP01000265.1:0-316 GCF_004791945.1 Mesorhizobium sp. M3A.F.Ca.ET.175.01.1.1
CACCGTCGCCGGCCCGGCGGTGAGCACATAGACCTTGTCGGCCAGCGCGATGGCTTCCTCGAGGTCGTGGGTGACGAAGACGACGGAAGCCTTGGCCTCGGACCAGAGGCGCAACAGCTCCTCATGCATAAGCACACGCGTCTGCACGTCGAGCGCCGAGAACGGTTCGTCCATCAAGAGGATTTCAGGGCCGTTGATGAAGGTCTGGGCCAGCGCCTCGCGCTTGCGCATGCCGCCGGAAAGCTGGTGCGGATAGTGCTGTTCGAAGCGGCCCAGGCCGACGCGCGCCAGCCAGTCGCGGGCGGAAGCCTGGGCC
>NZ_SRTP01000266.1:0-316 GCF_004791945.1 Mesorhizobium sp. M3A.F.Ca.ET.175.01.1.1
ATGGCCCGTCAGGCTGCCGTTGCCGCCGGGCTTTATGACGACGTTGCGCAGGACGGAGATGGCCGGGTTGAGCGTGATCTTTCCCGACCAGGTCTTGTCGCAATAGGTGCCGGGCGAGAGCGTGATCGTCTTGCCGTTGGGCATCGTGGTGCAGAGCCCGAAGGGGGGCGGCGTGACGTCGGCCAGCGGATCGAACGAGGCATACTGCTTCTCATGCGGCGTGCCGCACGAAAGCGTGGCGCTGGGCGGCGTCAATCCTTGCGTGGCGCCGACCGTCGAGACGCAAGCGGCGCTGACGATCGCCGAGCCGCCGCGG
>NZ_SRTP01000026.1:0-13694 GCF_004791945.1 Mesorhizobium sp. M3A.F.Ca.ET.175.01.1.1
GGCTGATCTCCACTGAGGTTGCGCCCTTTGGCGGCATCAAGCAGTCGGGAATAGGCCGTGAAGGTTCGAAATACGGAATCGATCATTATACTGAAATGAAGTATATTTGCCTGAGCGTGTAATTGTCCCTATATTCCGCGTGAGGGGAAGCGCGACGATCATGATCAAGAGTTAGGTGGTCGCGATTTGGTGAAGATGGCCTGTTGATCAGTGAGTTGCAATGGGTATCTTCGTCGTTGTCGCGGTGAGTCAATGAGGCCGGCTTTTAGATTGTCGCGGAGCGTCAATCAGATGAGAGATTTTTGTCGCGGGCCGTTGAACTCACTAAAAAAGCCGGCCTCCGTTTGAAGCGGGAGGCACGCTTTCATTTGCGCGACAACCTATGCTGACGTTTGCTTATCGCGGCGCGTCAATCAGCGAAGGCCGAGGCCAGCGCGCGGGCGTGCCATCGCTATTTTCCGTTAAACGGGGTTCTCGACGTTCATTTCGAAAATCGTCGCGTGATGAACCAGTCTGTCAATGGCGGCCAACGTCATGGCTTTGTCCCCAAGCAGCGCAGGATACCCTCATTCTTCGGCCTCTACCACGCTCGCACCTCATCGCCGAGTGGCGGGAGGACTTAAATCCTGTTTCATAACACCCATCTGTCTATGCCGTTGAAGTGAATAGGTTTTGCTGATCTGGATGCGATCCCATGGGGTATTTTGGGTTTTGCCGCGCGCGATGAACAATGCGCTGAGCCGCCGGTTCGTCAAGCGTTGATCGGCTGAAGACCCATGGACCGTCCGGCAGAGGATGAACGCCTTCGATCTCGCCCGCCTCGGCGGCGAGCCTGAGGGTCTTCGGTGCAACCGCCGAGAAGGCGCGCCGCCTTGTTCAGGTTAAGCCACGGCTCTTTGCCGTCCGCCGCTGGCCGGAAGACAGGGATCTTATGATGCGACCTGTGCGCGGTGACCCGCTCGCGTGTCCATCGATTGCCGTGGCCGTTCACCAGTCCATTGCGGTTGAGGATGCCGGCAATCAGATCATCATTGGCGATGAGCACCAGTTGGCGGACGGCCGCGATGATATCGCCGGACATGCTGTTGCGCTGTCCACGGCGCCGCTTCGGCAGGCGCAGTTCAGTATGGACGCCGCCAACCCAATGGATCAGGAGAACGATCTCGGAGGCTTCGTCATCGATATCGGCGACCACCTCCCGGATGACGGTACGAACGATGCGCTTCTTGAGCCTTGCATCCGTCGTCGGCGCCGCCCACACAGCTTTGAGATCGGCGGCGAGCGCGGTGACGTGTATTGGCGACAGAAGTGATGGCTCCGATGTCGAGGCATCATGCGCGGCAATCCTGCTCTCGATCTCGCCGACACGCGTAAGCGCCCGGTTCCATCGCAACTCCAGTTCCGCCGCGACCAGCCGGTTCTGCGGATCGATGGCGTCGTATTGCCTGAACGCCCGATCGGCGCTGTAGCGTGCCGCCTCGCGATCACGCATCAGAGCATCGCGGACCTGATCGCGGCGACTGGCCGCTTGCGCTTCGGCCTCGACGGCCGCGGCTATCGCTCCCGGCTCGACAACCCGCAGAAGAGCTTCCTCGATGACGTCGTCGACGCGTAGTCCACCGAAGGCCATGCAACGCGGCTCGCCATTGTCAAGCAGACCACGCCAGCAGGAATAGCGCGGAATGTTGTGCTTGGTTCCCGTGTAGCGGACCGTCAGCTTGCGGCCGCAGCGCCGGCAGCGGACAAGGCCGGCGAGCAGAGCGTCGCCAGGCTTGGGCGCCCCGTGATGCCGGCTCGTGGGCACGTTGTCGCTCACCATCTTGCGGATCGCTTCCGCCCTTTCCCAGCCGACGTAGCCTTCGTGTGCACCCGGGATCAGCGCCAGCCATTCATCTCGCGCCTTACGTCGGCTGCGCGAGCGAATGGCTGTTGCATCATATCCCGACGCAGCACGAGTCTTACCATAGGCGTAGGCGCCGCCGTAGATCGGGTTCTCGATCATTCGGTGGATGGTCGCATAGCTTGGCCTGCGCCAGACCACATCGCCATTGTTGCGCTTGGCAGGCAAATTCAGCCCATGTTCGAGGAACCAGAGCAGGGCCTGGCGGGCACTGCCGAGTTCCGCCACCTTGTCAAACACAAGGGTGATGGCCTCCTGCATGCGACGATCGGGATCCTTCTCCAGCCGATCGCCGACCTTCACAAAGCCGACCGGGGCAGCGACGACGAGTTCACCGCGCCGGGCCTTCTCATAGCGGGCCGACAGGGAGCGCTGACGCAGAAGATCGAGCTCATACTCGTTGAGACTGCCCTTCAATCCCAGCAGCAGCCGGTCATTGCCCTGGCGCGGTGCGTAGACCGTCTCCTGGTCGATCAGCACGGTATCGACGACTCGGCACATCTCGATGAGCTGCTGCCAGTCGCGGCTGTTGCGGGCGAAGCGCGATACCTCCCGCGCCGCAACCGCCCCAACCTTGCCGAGACAGACTGCGGCGACCATCCGGTCGAAGCCCGCTCGCGCGACACCGCCAGCAGCAGAGCGGCCGAGATCGTCATCGACCGTCTCGATGCAAGACCAGCCGAGTGCCACCAGGCGATCGGGCATCGCATACTGCAGGGCGCGGCTCTCTCGATTGTGCAGAGCCTGATGGGCCGAGGACTGCCGCACATAAAGGATATCCTTGCGCTCCAGAGGGTGGGGCCGGATCTTCTCATGCATCATGGCGCGCGTCCTCCAGTGGAACGGTGCGATCGCCGTCGACGTGGTCGAGGATCAGGCGCACCATCAGCTTTGTCAGCGTCAGGCGCGTCTCTTCCGGCAGCGCCTGCCATGGTGGCATCTGCGCGGTCTGCGCGTCGTGCGGGTTGGAAACAGATCGAACTGATATGTCGTAGGCTGGCGCTGCATGGACCTCTCCCCGATTCGCGTCGTGAGGACCCGATGCTGCGCCCGAATCCTCCAATTGCGATGGGGTGTGGGAATTGGCCGTCGCGTCCTGCAGCAGTGTCACCAAGACGCCAAGCGTTCTGGGATCGACATGTGGGGCAGCGGCAATGCGCCACGCGGTGCAGACCGCGCGATCAAACATCCAGGCCGGAACTTCCAGCCACCGATCGGAGGCGTGGCCGGAGAGACTGCAGCGGAAAACCTCCCGGTCGGCCTTCTCGATCACCTCATAACGTGAACACAACGCCCGGCCCAAGGACGCCATGGATAAAGAAACTTGCGTTCCTCGGTCCTGTGGGCGTTCTTTCGTCGTGTTGTTCAACACCGCCAGGCCACATTCCTCGCTCGGCTTCCAGACCCCGGGCGGATCACGAACAATCTTCAACATGCGGGTCACATCGCAGATTTCCGTCAGTCTTCAGTTAACGTTAAGGTGCCGCGGCGAGATCAGCGATCGAGTGGCGCAACGATCACGCCAATCAGACGGCTCAGCCCTTTACTGTCCAATTTATCGAATGATAACGACATTGCCTCCATCTCGTCGGCCCGGTCCTTGCCGATCAAATCGGTGGTGAAATTGACGTATTTGGTGTGGAACTCTTCCGCGGTCATGGGATCGTCGCGATCGCCTTTCGGGGTGCGCGGCTCCGATATGATTTCTCGGCCGTCCTTGAGGTAGAGCGTTACATCAGCCCAGCGCTTGCCGACGCTGATGCGAGTGTAGTGCTCGGTTTCGACAAGCTCGGTGGCCTCGGAAATGCGCCGGATTTCTTCATCCTGCAGAATCTCCGGCAAGAGCTCCTGCGGCCCTATTTTGCCACGCACAATCATCGTCGCAACCGGAAAAGCGATCGAATAGCTCATTTCGTCCAGCGTCTTCGGGTTGTGACCGGCTAGCCGGACGGCATAATGGAACGTCTGAATGCGGACGCGCGTGACATCCTTACTGGAAAGGCTGTTGTCACGCATCAGGTCGCGCGCGGCATCGATCGATGGATGCGCCCAGCGACAGACAGGATAGGGCTTGTATGAGGTATCTTCAGCAACACGCCAAGCATCTCCGAGATCACGCCACCACGGCTCGGCGATGGCCCCCTCAGCCGTGATCGCCGGTGCGCCAGTGAAGCCGAGTTCGGCCAAATAGGCCGCCATGACGCCTGAGGGCGCACCCCAGCCGACGCCGTCACGCAGCATGGTGGGGAAATCGATGCAACGCATCATTTGGCTTCGAGGCCCGTGATATTCTGCAATGCCCGCTGCGTGGCGCGTCTGCTGCTGGCTGAGCCCCAGCAGTCGGGAGACACCCGCAGCTACGCCGACTGCCGTCCACGCTCCAGAAGTATGGTAGTCGGAGACGGTGCCGTGAAGCGTCAGGCCGGCGCGGTAGGCAACCTCATAGGCGACGGCCAGCGCAACCATGAATTCTCTGCCCGAGATTGCAGCGCCCGAGGCCCTGAGCGAATCGGCAACGGCGAGCAGCGCAGGAAACACCGCCGAGCCGGCGTGACCCTTGCAGGGGCTGTTGTTGTCGTGGCCATCGATAGAGTCGACGGTGAAGGCGCCGGCGAAGGCCGCCCCCGCGGGGCTGACTGGGCGCCCGTCGAAAATCATCCTGGCCGCGCCAACTTCAGGAGACGGGCGCCATAGGCGATCGGCGATCTTCCTGGTGATCGACGCGACCTCCGTGGTTGCGCCCACCACCGCTACGCCGAGCGTGTCTGCAAAACTGCGCCTGAGAATGGCACGGACCTCTTCGGGAATGGCGTCGTAGGTCAGAGTGCCGGTAAATTCGGAAAAGGTGGTCATGTTGATAACTCTCACAACTTTCATTCGACAGGCGCTGCCTGACGGTTCGCCGACAGTTCAAGGATCGTCGCGCAGCGGCTCGTGTGCGGAAATGCCTTAAGCGAGGAGCAGCCTTGGCGAGGCGCCTTGACCGAGTTTCTCCCTGAGCTGCGAAGAACCCGTCAACAGCCCGCGACATCGTCGCTACGCACCGCTCGCTTGGTCGAGAATTGCGTCAAGATCGGCGCAGATGGTGGTCGGTACTTTGGTTTCGTAAGCTGTAGGAATTGTCGTCTCCAGAGGGAGTGAACAACTCCACTCTGTCAAGGAGCAGGCGCTTTCACCCACCCCATGGGATCCGACTGTCGCCGCTGCGGCCCACAGCCTCATTCGTTCGTTCGGGGCAAAAAGCAGTCCTGATTGTAGAAACAAGCACATTAATTCCGGCGATCAATTCTTCATCCGAGACCGTCAGCGGCGGCATTAGCTTGATCACCTCGTCGGATGGCCCGCATAGCTCAACAATGAGTTTCTGCTGGTAGGCTTCCGCTTTCACCTGAGCAGCCAACTTGCTGTCGATGACGTCAAGCCCAAGCATCAGGCCTCTTCCTTTCACGAGGTAGCCGAAAGGGATGGCAAATTCAGACAAGATCTTGTTGGCAATCCTGCCCTTGCGAGCAGTTTCATGCTCAAAGTGTTCATCGCGCCAATACTCTCTAAGAGCAGCCGTAGCAGTGACGAACGCATGATTATTCCCGCGGAACGTTCCAGTGTGTTCACCAGGGCGCCAAAGGTCGACGCAGGGAGCCAGCAAGACAAGAGACATTGGAAGCCCGAACCCCGAAATTGACTTCGCCACCAGTACCATGTCGGGGCGAATATCGAAGGCCTCGAACGCGAAAAACGGTCCTGTGCGACCACAGCCTGTTTGAATTTCATCGACGATTAGGATCGCACCATGCTGTCGGGCAATCTGCTCGATGTTTTTGACCCAGCGGCGCGTCGGCACATTGAGCCCTCCTTCGCCCTGCACCACCTCGAGAATGATTGCTGCGGGTTTGTCTATTCCGCCGGATGGATCGCTCAGCAGCTTTCGAAGCGATTCGGCCGTATCGCAGCTTGGGCCTAGATAGCCATCGTACATCGCACGATGAACGCCGTGGAGCATGGAAGAGGATGCTCTTCGGTGGTAAGAATTTCCCGTGAGAGCTAGCGCACCGAGCGAACAGCCATGAAAAGCGTTTGTAAAGGCGATAATGTTGGTGCGACCGGTAACCTTGCGTGCGAGCTTGACCGCAGCCTCGACAGCATTGGCGCCAGTGGGGCCGGGGAACTGAATGCGATATTCGAGCGATCTTGGGCGCAAAATCAAGTCTTCGAATGTGTCGATAAACTCCTGTTTGGCGCTTGTTCGGAGGTCGAGCCCAAGAGCGATGCCGTCACTAGAGATATAGTCTTGTAGGGCAGACTGCATCACCGGGTCATTATGCCCATAGTTTAATGACCCGCAGCCGGCCAGAAAGTCGAGGTATTTGTCACCGGTCTGGGCAATTACATAACTGCCCTTCGCTTCGGCGAACATTGCAGGGTAGGAGCGACAGTAGTTTCGCACTTCCGATTCAATGTCTTCCTTCATGCGATGTCTCCGTGGCGTGTTGTGAGGAATTCAATTCATGTATTACGAAACTTTAAACAAAATTAAGGCATATTTCTGGTTGCGATCGGTCCAATACTTGACATTCAGAAATTCGTAATTGAAAAAAAGGTCATTAAACTCATTTATCTGAACTTTTCTCATGATCTCAGTCCTAATCATCTCTCCTTCTTCTAGATGAAACGAGAATTTCAGTCTTTGGAGATTGATCGATTGAGCCCGCATAGCCTCCAAGTGGCTCTCCATGCGATGCAGCGATTTATTGTGAAATGCCACATGTCGAAAATGGAATAAATCAAAGTCTCCACTGAACCGCCAGTTCAAATGTTGTAGAACACATAGGTTGGTCAGAATAGCGGTCTGACTGTTGTAAGCCGCCTCCAGGATCTCCGTTTCTTTATCCAAATCTATCCCGACCAAAAAATAATCGCCAGGAGACAGGGCCGAGCGCGCCGATCGGAGAAGATTATCCAACTCGTCGTCGTGCATGTTCCCGATCGTGCTGCCCAGGCAAAATAAAAGCTTTGGACCAACCAGGCTCGTGATCTCTGCGAGCCCGGTTTGGTAAGTCCCGACCACCCCTAAGAAGTTCAAATCCGATGACACTGAGAGAATGTTTTCAGCCGCTCTCTCCAAAATCGAGCGATTGATGTCGACGGCGGCGTAAAAGGTCAGGCCATGCGTTTCCACGTAAGCATCAATCAACAGAGTTGTTTTCTCGGCGTTCCCGGATCCCAGCTCAATGAGAGAGACAGGACCTGTGATTCCGGCAATCGTCTTTGAGTACTCGGCGAGTATCTCCCGTTCAGTTCTGAATAAGTAATAGGTTTCCTCTTTACACAGTCTTTCAAACAACAGTGATCCTGTGTCGTCGTAATAGTAGATGGAGTTCACGCTACGCGGCGATTCCGAGAGGGACGCCACCAATAGGTCACCCCTGAATAAAGTTTCATCAGGAACATCGGCGCCGATAATTTCATATTTATTGCCTGTGGCCGCTGCAGGGCCGGTGTGGTTTCGCGCCATAGAGATAGCTCCACTAAATAACGGTGTAATGGCGATAAGGTTTATTGAGGTTACAATCAACGATATCGGTCGGAATCTCCCGCCGTTTCACGAAGAGGGAGATCAAAAGTCGTGCCAATTGCGCTGAGGGGAGCGTCTGAAGTTATTTTCAGTTCCCTTCAATGGTTTAACGGGCCTGCAGCAGGCAGCCAGGCCGAAACCATTGTGTCGCGGATTCGACAAACCCGACAGTAGGTGTCAGTTGCCCGGCGTGTTATCAAGAATGGTGATCGGATTTGCCAACGGCACTGACCTGACTGACATCGTAAAGTTATCGACAGGCCGGCACAGTGACGGCCAGCGAAGTTATCCCAAGAGTCTTGGGATTGACCGATGTGCTGCCATTCGCGCATTCCGATCGACGTGATGGTTTCGGGCGCGGAGATGAGTTTCTGCCAACCTCGCAAAGCGGCATTGATGATGGCCTGATAGCTACGAAGGCGCGGTTTGAGAGTCAGTTCTGGCGCAGGTAGGTTTTCCGATGGCCCTATTTATTTTTTTGGCGGTCGCAACGTCGTTAATTACCTTCGTCACTGTGCGGAACGCGGCGCGTCACCGCTTCAGCCATCAGACTTTGGGTGGCAAGGGACGGCGGCCAAGCGGTGATGCCGCTACGCCACAACGTCGGTGCGGCTATCGTCGCCTAGAACACGTCCTGTTTAATCCGGTTCATATCCTGCGGCTTTGAAGTAGTAGGCACATTCGGCTGGGGTGAAGAGGTCGACGACCACGCCGACCGCGTTCCACAGAGCCTTGATGGTTCTCTCGGCCTTTGCTCGCAGCAGCGCCTTGAGTTTGGCGAAGGCGTTCTCAATCGGAATGAAGTCGGGACTGTAGGGCGGCAGGTAGAGCAGGCTCGCGCCTGCGGCCTCGATCGCGTCGCGCACGCCTGAGGCCTTGTGAGCGGGCAGGTTGTCCATGACGACTACGTCGCCCTCCGACAATGTCGGGACCGGCACCTGCTCGACATAGGCCAGGAACACGTTGCCGTTCATCGCGCCGTCTTAGACGAAGGGCGCAGTCATGCCCGTCAGCCGCAGCGCTCTGGTGAAGGTCGTGGTCTTCCAGTGGCCATGCGGCACGCCGGCCCGGCAGCGCTCGCCGCGGCGCTCTTCCACGCAGGCGAGCCATCTTTGTGGAGAGAGGCCGGTCTCGTCGATGAACACGAGCTTCGTCGGATCGAGATCGAGCTGGCGTCGGACCACTCCCGGCGCCGCTTCAGGACGTCGGGGCGATCCTGCTCCAGTGCGTGCGCGGACTTTTTTGAATGTCCAGCCGTGGCCGCGAAGCCAGGCGCTCAAGGCACTGTGGCTGATCCGCACCGACTGCTCGGCGACGAGCCGCTCCACCATCTCGTTCAGCGTGATGTCCTTGCGCTCTCCGATCAGCCCGGCGATGAAGGCTTCATGCGCCTCGAGGCTGGAGGCGCGGCGGCGGCCCTGCGGGCGTGGCCCCAGTTCACCGATCTTCGCCCGCGCAATCCAGCGGATCGCGCTGGACACTCCCACGCCGAACCGCGCCGCCGCTTGCGCGCCGACATGCCCTCGTGCGAAGCCTTCAAGACCCGCAACCGAAGATCCACGCTCAATGCTCCCCCATCGTCCACCTCCATCGAGGGGATGTTTGAATCAGCACAAAACGCAGCCGTCACAGCATCGATCACAGACGCGCTCTAGACTCCAACTTGTCAAAGCGTTGCAACAGATTCTTTATACCAATTCTCAGAACTTTTGCGATCGCAGATCATTACCGATGGTACATTCAGCGCATAGGTCTGAGGTCAGCGCGGTTAAAAAGCTGATGCTGGTTACGCAAGCATGGCCGCACAGCAGCAACGTGGAGTCAACAGCAATGTTAGAAAGAGCGCTCATCCTGATTGAAGGCATAGGGGATACTAGTCCGCTGTACGTCCGAGCTGCCCGGCGTCTTGGCCTTCATCCAATTGTCTTGTCGGCTGGTCCAGCTAGGTACGACTCTCTTGCGGCGGAAGGAATTAGAGCAATCTGTGTCGATACAGATGATCTTGATGCGCTGATCGGCGAATGTTCTCGGCTACAGACCACCTATGACATTGCTGGCATCACGTGCGCCGGCGACCAGTTCTACGCGACAGTTGGTAAGCTCTGCCGGCATTTCGATCTACCGGGACCGAACCCCGAATCCATCGAACAATGTCGCGACAAATTCACTCAACGTCAGCTCCTCGCGGAGGCCGGCATTCCAATACCGGCTTATCGCCTGGCAGCGAATGCGACAGAAGTAGAAAGCGCTGCCGTGGAGATCGGCCTGCCAGTGGTTCTTAAGCCGGCCGTAGGCAGCGGCAGCAGCGGTGTCCGATTGTGCCGCAATGTCGTTGAGTTGGCCGAACACACGACCTATCTGTTGGGCGGGCAGCACATATGGCGGTCCCCCCCGAGGATACTGGTCGAAGAATTCGCACAAGGCCCAATTTATTGGGCCGACATAATGGGAGATCAGATCATTGGAATTGGCACCGGTGATTGCGGCCCTCTGCCGTATTTCGTCGCTCGTGAGTGCATCATTCCGGCCCCGCTGACTGATGACGAGCATGAGCGTATCGCCAATGTTTTGCTGAGCTGTTTGCGAGCTCTCGGCCTTGGCTGGGGGCCAACGGGCATTGAATTCCGGTGGACGAAGCGTGGCCCAGTCGTCATTGAAGTCAATCCGCGGCTTCATGGCACGCCCGCTCCCCAACTGATTCAGCTGGCTTACGGCATCGATCTCATCACCGAGCACATCAAGCTTGTCATCGGCGACGAATGGGATTTGCACAAAAGGCAATCGAATGCCGCGGCCGCTCGGTTCCTGGTTGCTGATCGCGATGGCATCCTCGATTGGATCCACGGCGACAATCGGGCAGCCGCAGTATCAGGTGTCGCCGAGATCAAATTCTATGTAGGACCTAAGACACCGATCGTCAGGCAAGGCGATTACCAAGACACGATTGGACATGTCATCGCTGCTTCACCGAGCCATGCTGAGACGGAGGCTGTACTGCAGCGTGCCGTCGACTTAATCGGTTGGTCGATCGAACCGTTTCCGTCGTCTACCGAAACGGAACAATCTGCGGATCCTTAGCAGACGATGTTGCCAGCCGGAGTCGCGAGGAGACTAGCCTGGAAAATTCAGTGCGCCCCGATGGCGTGGCCGCCTTGGGCGGTTGAGCAATCCGATGGGCCGTGACGTGAGTGAAGCCTGAGCAGGCCTCGAAAGTGATAATGTGGATGCCGACCCCAGCTGAATTTCGGGGAAGGCCGCTTGAACAAGGAAGCAATCGACATGTGCACCCGTTCGATCCGCCGGGTTAGGGCACTGCACGTCGGAAGGGTGATACGGGTAAAAGGGGAGACCCGCTCGGCATGAGGGTAGCGGCCTCAACGGAGCCGTCTGAGCGGTGGTGCCGGTGGGAGTCGGACAGGGTCATAATACCGCTGAAGCCGTGTAATGCCGGTGGAGGGAATCCGCGTGGACGCCAGCCGTGACGATGCCAACCCATTGGAGCTTCGGCCAACTGGCGAGCTGGTCGCCGCCCGCCTAATTAAGAGAGCCTGAGAGCGCTGGCGGAGCGATCCGGGATCAACCAGAAGACGTCCCAACTGGGGAAGACGCGAACCTCGGCGGCCGATCTGCCGATAGGGCCAAAGAGCCCGACATCGACAGTATCCTTACGCAAGAAGGAGGCCCTCATCGGTCCCATTCCCGCCAAGGTCGAGAACTTGTGCTCCCGCCACGATCTGCGGGAAGAGCGCCCAGATCCGCCGCCGCGCTCAGTTGCGACGGATCTAGGTGCCGGTGCCGGGGAGCGCGCCGACGCTGCCGACAGAGGCGGCAGGCATCGCCTGTGCGCAAGGCGGTCAGCACGGTGTGGGTGTCCCACGCGCGCCAGCTGACGACACCCCAGTTCGATCTGTTCTCCATCAGCCCGCCACGAAGACGACTCCGGTGACGCGTGGCAGGCGGCTCCCGGAAGAAACGCGCCGGCGGCTGCGCGCCCATCGGATTCTGCACAATCGCGAGAGCAGTATGCTTCAACATGCAATGCACGACCACCTGACGGCGCTCGGCTGGTCCCCCATGGAGACGATCAATGACGGTCTCGGTGACTCTGCCGCTGGCGGCACCGCACGCGCGGGTTTCGACCGGATGGTCGCCGAGCTCTGCCTTGGCAAGGTGAGTGCGGTTTGCGGCACAGGAAGAGATCTCGCGCTTTGCCCGCAACAACCGCGACCGGCAGCAACTCATCTAGATGTGCCAGGTCGACACCGTGCTAATCGATCAGGAGACAGTCTATGAGCTACGCCAGGGCAATGACCGATTGCTGCCGGAATTGAGGGGAGCCTCAAACGAGTATGAGCTCGACCTTCTGCTCCCGCGCTCACTCTCGGCGCTACGATGAGGCTCCTCGCGCTCGTCGTTGCAACCCCGTCGGGTTTCGCGAAGGTCGGTGACCGGTTTGAGAAGGATCCTGATCGCCGCGTGCAGGAGGCCGTCAACTTGATGTTTGACAAGGTCGCGGTACTTGGCAGCGCCCGGCAGGCGCTGATGTGCTTCCTCGAGCACGGACTGGACTGCTCGCCAAGCGCAACAACTGCGACGTCGTCTGGAGAGGCCGAACTATGCGACCATCCACCGAATGAACCAGAACCCGATCTTCGGCGGCGCCTATGGTAAGTCTGGCGTCGCCGCGGGATTCATGGTCGAGAAAATACAACAGGGGCAGAAGATGGCTGAAGCAGGAAAAGAGTATCCCGAGAAGCTCGCGAGTGGTGAGCCATGCGCCTGGGCGATTGCTGAGGAGAGTCGGCTATGAATGATCAGTTGCTTTACCTGAGCGGGGCTGAAATCGCGGCCCTTAGGCCCAACCCAGCCGATCTACGCCTGAGCCTCGCGCGAGCGTTCCGTTTGCACGCGCAACACCGAGTTCAAGTGCGTCCGAAACAGACCCTCGCAATCGCTCCTGGACATTTCTTTCAAGCGCTGTGTGCAGCCTCGCCCGAGCCTCCTTATGCTGCAGCCAAATGGGTCGGCATCGCAGCTGAAAATTCCGGACGAGGGCTGTCGAACGTTAACGGTCTTATTATCCTCAGTGATTTTAATACTGGACAACCTCTGGCTATCATGGATGGCAACAGCCTCACAGTTTTACGCACCGCCGCCATGTCGGCACTTGCGGCGGAATATCTTGCACGCCCGGACAGTGCATCCATCGGCTTTGTAGGCTGCGGCCAACAGGCGCTTGGGCATCTTGATGCAATGTACGATCTTTTCCCCAGATTGGCCGAAGCAGTTTGCTTCGATCGTACCGTGACCTCAGCCCGCCGGTTAGCTGTCATCGCACGAGAGAAGGGTCTGCAAAGCCGCGAAACCACGATGGCAGATGACGCGCTCGCCTGTGACATCGTCATAACGACCGTGCCCGGGACGGCTACGCTCACACCCTTCCTCGATGCGACCCTACTGCGTCCAGGCAGCTTCGTCAGCGCGGTCGACCTCGGTCGGTCATGGCGCGTCGAAACTTTCAACGTATTCGATCTTCGGGTCGTGGACGATCGCGCCCAGGCGGAGGATCCAGAAAACCAATCCAAGCTCGCCTATCCCGGCCCCTTTGATTCGGATTTGGCAATGCTGGCGAGCGGAGTTGAGCGAGGCCGTTCTTCGGATTCAAGGCAGCGCACACTCTTTCTATTTCCGGGCTTTGCCCTTGCCGACCTTGCAGTCGCCAGCGCGTTGTTCGAGATAGCTATTCGAACCGGTCGAGGCGTCGGGCTGCAGCGTTAGGGCATTTGAGTCGCCGACGAAGAGAGTTCAACCCAAAGCCGGCCATAAGGCGCATCTCGGGCTGGGCTTTCGCGCGCTCCAGGACCATGTGCGCGAATTGCCGCACCTGCTGGCAAAAAGAAGCGGCGGCGGGCTCAAGAAAGAGATGTTTCCGGTGGCCAAAGGATGTTTGGCGATGAACGTAGTATGCGAGACGATTGCGTCACCTCGTTCCAACATCGCGGGGCGTTCGAAGGGCCGTGGATCAGGCGGAATTGGCCGCCATCCCGAGCCCGTGGCGAAACTGGTCCCCGGGATCAATCATTGAGATGCTGCCGACCTATGGCTACCGCCGCGTGCACGCCGTGCTGCGCAGGAAGGCCGCGCCACATGCTCGTCGGCATCCAACCACAAGTAAGGTCGTGCGCGACCTCATCATCGAAAGCCGCTTGGGCTAGGTCGTCA
>NZ_SRTP01000267.1:0-315 GCF_004791945.1 Mesorhizobium sp. M3A.F.Ca.ET.175.01.1.1
GTCAACCGGCTGCCCCGGCACGATCGAGTGCTGAGCGACAACTGTCTGATCCGGCTACATCGCCAACGAGACCAGACCCGCGACATTGGACTGGGGCAGTGCAGAGCTGGCCGCGACCTTCGTCAGGACGATAAAGCGAGACTATGTCCCGTCTCATCGCCGCCGGGCGCCCGCTGGCAGCCAAAACATTGCAACGGATCGTTCAAATAACTTTACAGATTCTTTTGCAACCGCGGACCGCTGACGATGCTAGGTTCACCGCAAGGTCTGAAGGCAGGCGTGAATATGAGCCAATGCCGATTTTACGTTCGGACC
>NZ_SRTP01000268.1:0-315 GCF_004791945.1 Mesorhizobium sp. M3A.F.Ca.ET.175.01.1.1
CGCGCGCCACCCTGTCTGCCGCCGCTGCCAGCAGCAGCGCCAGCCCCATGGAGACAAGAGGGGGGAGGATGCTGAAAACGACGGTGACCTGGAACGAGTTGAGGTAGCGTTAATCAGAAAGTACCGCGGAAAAATTCGCCAGGCCGACGAAATTGCTGTTCAGCCCGAAGGCATCCTCGCGCATGGTGGACTGATAGAGCGCCTGGCTGGCCGGCCAGAAGAAAAAGATCACCGTGAGGATGATCTGCGGGGCGACCAGCAGATAGGGCAGGATCTTGTTGGGGAATACGACGCTTTGCACGGCGATCTCCTGAT
>NZ_SRTP01000269.1:0-286 GCF_004791945.1 Mesorhizobium sp. M3A.F.Ca.ET.175.01.1.1
GCGAAACAGCCTCGCCGACGTCGCGGTCTTTCTGGAGCAACACGGCGTCATCGCGCGAACCGAAGTGATCGCCGGCGACGCGGATGGCAACAGGCTGGCGGCGTTTGCGCGCTCCATCCACGCCGATCTGATCGTCTCCGGCGCCTATGGTCACAGCCGGCTGCGGGAATGGGCCTTCGGCGGGGTTACGCGCACGCTCATCGGCGAGAGCAATATCAATCGCCTGTTGTCGAACTGATCGGTCGGCCATGGTGACCGGTGGAGCCGATTCGACGGAACGGGCGGC
>NZ_SRTP01000270.1:0-315 GCF_004791945.1 Mesorhizobium sp. M3A.F.Ca.ET.175.01.1.1
GCCCGCCGGTGATGCCCTTAAATGTCTCGACGGCGACCGCCGCAACACGGACCCGTCGAACTGGCGAGCGATCCCCCGGGCGCTGCTGGCTCGCCTCGCCGGCCGCTACGGACGCGGCTACGACGCGGCGCCCTCTGCGCTGAAGCCGACGATACTCCCCATCGCCGAACTGGAGCATGCCGCCCGGGAGCGCGCACCATGAGGCGCAGCCGCATAGCCTACAGCGCTGCCGAGATGGTCTGGCTCGAATCGAACCGCGCCATGGTGATCAGCGACTATCATCGGGCCTTCCAGGCCGCTTTCGACCGGCCGGAC
>NZ_SRTP01000271.1:0-314 GCF_004791945.1 Mesorhizobium sp. M3A.F.Ca.ET.175.01.1.1
GCGGTTTCGCCGGCGGCGGCTTCCGGTGCGGCGTCCGTCGGGGCTTCCGTTGCCGCGGCGGTATCGGACCGAGCAGCGCTCTCGCCACTTTCCGCCGCAGGTGCCGCTTCGGCAGTTGGCTCAGCCTCGGCAACGGCAACCAGTTCATCGGTTTGTTCCGCCGCGGCGTCGTTCGCCGCCACGGTTTGGGTGCGCGCTTCTGCTTCAGCAGCGGGTTCTGCATCTGCTTCGGCAGCAGGCTCGCCTGTGGTTTCGGCTTCCTTGGCGGCGTGCACTTCAGCCGCCGCCTCCGAATCTTCGGCAGCCGCTTCGGC
>NZ_SRTP01000272.1:0-314 GCF_004791945.1 Mesorhizobium sp. M3A.F.Ca.ET.175.01.1.1
AGCATGGGGGCAGGTCGCACCGAGGTGCTTTCCGCGCTCTACGGCACCGGACTTGCCGGCCGCTGGCAGGGCGAGGTTGCGGTCGGTGGCCGGCCGGTGAAGCTTGCCTCCATCAGCGCGGCGCGCAAGGCCGGCATCGCCTTCGTCACCGACGACCGGCGCGGCAGCGGCCTGATGTTACGCATGGCGGTCGGCCTTAATCTGGTGATGTCAGTGATCCGTCGCATATCGCCGGCCGGACTGATGTCGCCGCGCCGCCAGGCCGAGGCGGTGACGCGATCCTTCGGCCAGTTCGATATCCGCCCGAAAAACCC
>NZ_SRTP01000273.1:0-314 GCF_004791945.1 Mesorhizobium sp. M3A.F.Ca.ET.175.01.1.1
CCGTCGGCGATCGCCACCGCTGGCGGTAGCTTGCGCGTCCATGCCCAGACATTGGCCCTGGCGCTCAGCCGGTAGGGCCAGAGCAGGATGCGGCTTGCCAGCGGCGCATAACCGTCAGCCGTCTTCTGGAACACTTTTGCGCCGGCCCCGGCATAGGCGAAGGCGACGATGGCCAGCGCCAGCGCCGGCCACAAAAGCACCAGCGCGATAGCGGAGAAGTGGACTCCGACGGATGCTCCGGCCAGAGCAAGGGCACCGCCCAACGCGTAGCCGAGCGCAAGCCGCCGTGCCTTGGCATCGGCGTTCAGGCGGAA
>NZ_SRTP01000274.1:0-314 GCF_004791945.1 Mesorhizobium sp. M3A.F.Ca.ET.175.01.1.1
GTGTAGTAGATCGCCGAACGATAGCTCATGCCGATGTCGTTGCCCTGGCGGTTCTTCGTTGTCGGATCGTGGATCTGGAAGAAGAATTCGAGCAGCGTGCGGAAACTTGTCCTGGCCGGGTCGAAGATGATTTCGATTGCCTCGGCGTGAGTGCCGTGATTGCGATAGGTCGCGTTGGCGACATCGCCGCCGCTGTAGCCGACCCGGGTTGAAACCACGCCGGGCAAGCGCCGGATCAGATCCTGCATGCCCCAGAAGCAGCCGCCGGCAAGGACCGCACGTTAGGATGAAGCCATGTCAAACCTCCTTTGGAT
>NZ_SRTP01000275.1:0-314 GCF_004791945.1 Mesorhizobium sp. M3A.F.Ca.ET.175.01.1.1
AATTGTTCTGCCCGCGATTGACCGGAAGATCGTTGCCCCAATAGTCGGCCACCCGCTCGTATTCGATCCATGCGCCGGCCGACCACCGGCCGACCTTGTAGGCGCTTGAACCCAATGGAGGGTTCATTTGCGATGAATCGAAGGGATTGGCAGTATAGAAGGCTTTCGACAGGATCGGGAATCCGACGACATTGAGAATGGTGCGGGCCGACTGCTTGCCGGAGAATTTGAGCTCGGCCGTATGGGTATCCTTCGCCACCACGTCATCCAGATGCGTCAGCGACAGCGCGTAGTCCGGATGCCCTTTGTCCTTG
>NZ_SRTP01000276.1:0-313 GCF_004791945.1 Mesorhizobium sp. M3A.F.Ca.ET.175.01.1.1
CGCTGACCGCGGTCGAGAGCGCAAGGGCGCCGAGGATTGCAAGTGACTTCAAGCGCATGAAAGGTCCGACGCCGTGCCGTTATATAAGCGGCACGAGTCGGCCGCTTTCCCGCCATCATTCATGCTGGCATTTCTTTTGCTTGCCAAGCGCGCACTGCCTATATGCATGGGCTGACGCGCCGGTAAGTGCCGAACTGCGGCATTTCGGCAACAGGGCTCACAGGATTGTGAAGCAAAATCAATGGGGCGGCCGGAAGGGCGCCAGAGATCAAGGAGAGCGCCATGAATGTCGGAGATGCTGCCGAGCGTTCGG
>NZ_SRTP01000027.1:0-13572 GCF_004791945.1 Mesorhizobium sp. M3A.F.Ca.ET.175.01.1.1
GCCACCGGCTTCCACCGTCGCCCCCTTTGCCACGGCGTCGGCGACGTGCTCCAGTACTTTCTTCAACGCGTTCCGGTCGATGAGGGGGCCTGTAGTGACCCCTTCGGTGAAGCCGTCGCCGACCTTCGCTGGCGCCCATATGAGACTCAACATGGGCGGCACTCATGCCGCACGTATTGGCATGGCTGGTGTCGGACACGCTAACCAGTGCACATGGAAGATTCAATCTGCAGGCGCCATATCCGGAGGTCCATGAGGAAGGCACTCGAAAACAGGAACACGGACGCTAGCCGAGACGGACTTGTCGCAGGCGACTGCCAAGCATCCCTTGCCTTCGAGCACTGCCAGAAAGAGAGTTCCAAGCGTAGCTGCCGCTTCCCAACAGGGGGCTTGCAGAGCTTCGGACCTACGTCGCTGCACGGCGTTCGGGTCGGAGCCGCAGTGTGGCGCCGAGAGCTTCGGGCGCGCGGCCCGACCAGGCTCGTCCCGTGCTGTCTATGGTGAATGGGTGCGCCGTCATGTCTGGCTCCCCTCACCCGCCAGCCGTTCGCCGAGAACGGGATGGCTGGCAGCCAGCCAGCTTTGGTCGGAAATGCCTGACCGGCAGACCATCACCGCTGACACGACGCTTCAGCTTGAGAAGAGTCTCTAAGGCACCTCGGAACTGGTTGGAGGTTCCGGCTTTTTCGGCCGCAGGCTTCACTGATGATCCGTCGGATGGTGCCGTGCAGGCGGACTTTGGCGACCGGATCAAGCCAGAAAGAAGTCCTGACGGATATAGCTGAACGGCACGATATGGCGGCAGGCTTTTGACTGGAAGCCATAATGTTGCGCCAGCGCCAGCAGTGATCAGTTGCAGACTATGTGGCTGTCGCTAACTGTCGCCGGACAGGCGTTTCATGCGGCCGCAGAGGATTTTGATCGGCACCACGCCGATGCCAGCCATAGGCAATCGACAGCGCCGCCGACGAGCAGCGCGGTCACATCCATCATGACGCGCGCGCGATCTGGGCTGAGGCAGGCTATACAGGCGCCGACACGGTAGATGTTCCTACTTTCCGATAATGGCATCATTTCCTTCCTAGAGGTGAATACGCGCCTTCAGGTCGAGCATCCCGGAACGGAAGAGACGACCGGCGTCCACATCGTCATCGAGCAATCGCGGCGCATCGCAGACGGTCTGCCGCTGTCGGTGAAGAAAACACCCGCCCCGACGGCTGGGTTTTGTGCTGATTCAACATAGGCCAAAGGATGTTTGGCGATGAACGTAGTCTGCGAGACGATTGCGTCACCCCGTTCCAACATCGCGGGGCGTTCGAAGGGCCGTGGATCAGGCGGAATTGGCCGCCATCCCACACCTGACGAAGGTCGCGGCCAGCTCTGCACTGCCCCAGTCCAATGTCGCGGGTCTGGTCTCGTTGGCGATGTAGCCGGATCAGACAGTTGTCGCTCAGCACTCGATCGTGCCGGGGCAGCCGGTTGACGACCTAGCCCAAGCGGCTTTCGATGATGAGGTCGCGCACGACCTTACTTGTGGTTGGATGCCGACGAGCATGTGGCGCGGCCTTCCTGCGCAGCACGGCGTGCACGCGGCGGTAGCCATAGGTGTCGTCGAAGCGAAATTGTATATCAAACCCAAGACGCCGATCGTCAGGAAAGGCGATTACCGAGACTACATCGGATATGTCCTCGCCGCTTCACCCAGCCGCGCTCGGACAAAGGCAATAGTTCAGCGTGCCGTTGACTCAATTCATTGGTCAATCACACCATTTCCGATCGAACATGAACAATCAGCGGCCTCTCATGTCTCCGCACCTGCGCAGGTGCCCTCGGGTGAAGGGTGATCATCGCCGAACATTGGGGCAATTGAGAGCACGAGAGAGACGGGGCTTCTGACAGGATCGTCAGCAAGGAAAACATCAGCCGCATGTCCGTGCTCGGGCGGGCCGAGCCGATCCTCACCACAGGAGGACGAGCCGTGGCGGATTATAGAGAAGCATTTGTCGGAATCGATGTTGCGAAGCTGAAGAACGCTTTTGCAATTGCGGAGGCAGGCCGGGAAGGAGAGGTTCGGTTCTTCGGTGAGGTCGACGCGTCGGTGACCAGCATGCGGCGGGTCATAGGCCGGATCGCCAGCCGCTTTGATTACGTGCATTTCTGCATTGAGGCTGGGCCGACCGGGTACGGCCTTTATCGCCTGATCCGGTCGCTCGGGCACGAGTGCACGGTGGTTGCACCATCATTGATACCGAGGAAGCCCGGCGATCGGGTGAAGACGAACCGTCGAGACGCCATTTCCCTTGCCCGGCTATTGCGCGCCGGCGAGCTGACCGCGGTGTGGGTACCCGATGAAGGGCACGAGTCCATACGGGATCTTGTTCGCGCGCGGGCGGCCGCGGTCGAGACGCTGCGGGTCCATCGCCAGCAGGTGAGCGCATTCATGCTCAAGCACGGCCGTAGCTATCCGCGAAAGAAGAGCTGGACGATGCGCTATCTACGCTGGCTTCAGGAACAAAGGTTCGATCATCCCGCGCATCAGATCGCACTCCAGGAGATGGTCGAGGCGGTGCGCGTGTCGAAAGAGCGGGTCGAGCGGCTGGAGCGTGTGATCGAAGAGTTCGTCCCGGCCTGGTCGCTGGCACCGATCGTGTGGGCGCTTCAGACATTGCGTGGGGTAGACCTGATTGTCGCCGTGACGTTCGTCACCGAAGTCGGCGACGCCAGCCGGTTCGAAAGCCCACGCCAGCTCATGGGATATCTCGGTCTGGTTCCCGGCGAGCGCTCAACCGGGGAGACAGTCCGGCGCGGCGGCATCACAAAGGCAGGCAACGGTCGGGTTCGCCACATGTTGGTCGAGAGCGCCTGGACCTATCGACATCCGCCCAAGGTCGGGAAGGCGAAGCTATACCGATTGGAGCAGGCATCACCGAAGGTGTGCGAGATCGCCTGGAAGGCGCAGTCCCGGCTGACAGCCCGCTACCGCATGCTGAGCGCTCGGGGCAAACGGACAACGGTCGTCTGCACCGCGATCGCCCGTGAACTGGTCGGCTTCATGTGGGCAGTCGCAAGGGAGGCGCGCGTCACCTGATCGCTCGCCGCGACGGCGCACATATCGCGCATGGGCGGAGGCGGGACCACGGCAGGGGAATGCCCGTCAGACGCTTTGTGGCCGGCGAACCGCCGACGCCCGCAGTAAGATAGGAACAGCCCCGGACGCACAATCGGGAATGCGGTAGTTAACCCGCGCATCAGAGCTTGATCAACGACGTCCTTCAGTTCCGCCTCCACCCATGCGCGATCCTCAGAATGAGCAGCCGTCCTCGGATCGGGCGACCTCCTGCGTTCCAAACCTTGACAGCGGACATCAGAGCGCTGTTCTCAGGCCACGGCCTTGAGCTCCGGCGGCGTCATGTAGCCCACGGGAGGAGATCGTTGATCTGGCTGTTGGGGTGGCCGCTGACGATCCTGGTGAGCACGTCTGCCAGATAGCCGAGTGGCTCGACGCCGTTGAGTTTGCAGGTTTCGACCAACGATGCGACGACGGCCCAGTGTTCGGCGCCGCCATCCGATCCTGCGAAGAGTGCGTTCTTCCGGTTGAGCGCGATCGGGCGGATCGAGCGTTCGACGGTGTTGCTGTCGATCTCGATGCGGCCGTCATCAAGGAAGCGCGACAGGCCATCCCAGCGCGAGAGCGCGTAGCGGATCGCCTCGGCGAGTTTTGTCTTCTGGCTGATCAGCCCGAGTTTCTCGCGCAGCCACGGTTCGAGATCGGCGACGATCGAGAGGCTCTTTTCCTGACGCACGGCGCGGCGCTGCTCGGCCGATCGTCCACGAATGTCGTCTTCGATCCTGTAGAGTTCAGCGATCCGTCTCAGCGCCTCGCTGGCGATCGGCGCGGGACCGGCCGCGGCGAGTTCGTAGAAGCGCCGGCGCACATGCGCCCAGCAGAAGGCGAGCGTGACGCCGCTCTTGTCGGCGAGCACGCGATAGCCGCCATAGCCATCGACCTGGAGGATACCGGTGAAGCCCGCGAGATGGGCAATCGGTCGCTCGGCCTTTCGGTCCGGCGCATAGACATAGGCGACGCCCGGTGGGTCGGCTCCATGCCATGGCCGGTCATCGCGGGCATAAGCCCAGAGCTGCCCGGTCTTGGTCTTGCCGCGGCCGGGATCGAGCACCGGCGCGGTTGTCTCGTCGGCGAAGAGTTTTGGCGAGGACTTCAGCTTGCCAAGCAGCCGCTCGTGCACCGGACGCAGATGCCAGGCGGCGCGGCCGACCCAGTCGGCGAGCGTAGAGCGATCCAGATTGATGCCTTGCCGAGCATAGATCTAGCGCCTGACGGTAGAGCGGCAAGTGATCGGCATATTTGGAGACCAGAACCTGCGCGACCGTCGCTTCGGTCGGCAGGCCGCCTTCGATCAGCCTTGCGGGCGCCGGAGCTTGCACGACAACGTCCTCGCAGGCGCGACAGGCATATTTGGGCCGGCGCACCACGATCACGCGCAGCTGCGCCGGAACGATGTCGAGCCGCTCGCTCACGTCCTCGCCGATCCGGTGCAGGGGACAGACGTGATCGTCGATGTCGACGATCGTTTCGATGCGAGGAAGATGCGCCGGCAGCGCGCCACGGTTCGCTCGGCGCTTTCCTGCGCGCTCAATGCGTTCGCGCGGGTCGGCACGTTCGGTCGCCTCCTCGCCGGCGGCCTCGATCTGCTCGGCTTCTTCCAGACCCAGCAGCAACTGGTCTTCCGGCAGGCTCTCGGCGCGGCGGCCGAAGCGGTGACGCTGCAATTCCCGGATGATCTGGATCAGCCGCGCATTCTCGACGTCGCGCGCCAAGACCATCGCCTTCAGCGCATCCGGATCGTCGGGAAGCTGGTCCGCCGTCATCGCCATGAGCGGATCAGACCATATTCGCCGGCACCGGGCGACAGAGGAATCCGGACTGATTCACTTGGTCGCGGATCAGCCCGCCTGCGCCGGAACGCGCGTCTGGCGAGCTTCATGGACCGTCGCCAGTCGAGACCTTCGAGCAGTGCCGACAGCTGCGCGGCCGTCAGCTGCATGATCCCGTCCTGCACCTTCGGCCAGCGGAACTCGCCGCCCTCAAGGCGCTTTGGCGTAAAGGCAGACTCCTGTGCCGTCCCAGAAGATCAGCTTGATCCGGTCCGTCCGCTTCGCACGGAACACGTAGATCGCGCCGCTGAACGGTTATGTGGCGCGCCACATAACCGCATTTATGCGTCGGGCGAGATTATGTGGCGGAGCCGCCCTGACGCCCGGCAGGGCCGGCCAAACCCAGCTTGCCTCCGCCACATAATATTTCATGCCTCTCTCATGGGGCG
This sequence comes from Mesorhizobium sp. M3A.F.Ca.ET.175.01.1.1, assembly GCF_004791945.1. Taxonomy (NCBI): domain Bacteria; kingdom Pseudomonadati; phylum Pseudomonadota; class Alphaproteobacteria; order Hyphomicrobiales; family Phyllobacteriaceae; genus Mesorhizobium; species Mesorhizobium sp. M3A.F.Ca.ET.175.01.1.1. Next base: position 5,346 of record NZ_SRTP01000027.1, read on the forward strand.
CGGGATTCCCCTGCGCCACAATGCCGGAGGGGCAGAATGCTCGAGTTCTATTTTTCGTATTGTGGGGTGCTCAAGCGCCTGCGCAGCGGCGCACTCGGTGGCGAGATGGATCGCCTCGCGAAGCATTTTTTCACGCTTGGTTATAGGCGAGCGACCGCCAAGATTTACCTGAGCCGGATTGCGCGCTTTAGCCAGTTTGCCGCGACGCGCTGTGATCCGATGCCGATCCATCAGGATGTCGTCGATAGCTATTTGTGCACGTTTACGACGGATTCTCCACGCATTGGAGCAGTGTCGGCGCTGGGACACGCACTGCGAGTGGCTCCGGAGCGATTCATTGCCTCCGTTCCCAGTGTAGATGCTGACCCGGATGCTCCGCTTCTGGCTTCCTTTTCGGACCATCTGGGCAGGGTGCGGGGCCTGGAGCCGAAGACCCGCGAAGGCGTTCTTCTGGGCGGCCGCCGCTTTCTGGATTGGTTCCGCCATCACCATCCCGGCCAAGACCTCGAGGCGTTGGCGGCCGAGCACGTCCTCGCTGCCGTCGAGCATCGGCTGTCGCTATCGGCGACCTCCGGCACCCCGCACGGCAGCGACTTCTCACATCCGAACATTTCTTCGGTTTTTGTGTTGGGCTGGCCACCATGACCAGGATCTCGCCGGCGTCGTCCCAAGGACGCCTCATTGGCGTTTGGCGCATTTGCCACCGCGCCTTGCATGGGATGACGTTCGGCGCGCAATCGACGCGATCGGCGCAACGACGCCGGTCGACATCCGCGATCCAGCCGTCCTGCTACTCGCCACCACCGGCATTCGCAACGGCGAGCTCCGCGCCATTCAGCTGCAGGATATCGACTGGCGAGCTGGCGAGGTTTTTGTCCGGCGCACCAAGGGCAAGCGTGATCGCGTGGCGCCGCTCCTCGAGGAGACCGGCGCCGCGCTCGCCGACTACATCCTGCGCGCGCGACCGAAGGTGGATAGTCCGTATCTATTCCTGTCCTTCACGCCGCCCTTGGGACCGTTCAAGTGCGCGTCGCCTGTTTCGAGGATCGTACGGAAGCGGTTGCGGCATGGCGGGATCGAACTCGGGCGGGTCGGAGGTGCGCATCTTCTGCGCCGGGCGCCGCTCCTGGAGTCATACTTTCGCCGGCGCTTGAACAAGCAGCGCAACGCGACTCCCGCGACCGTGGCCAGCTATCGCGATGCCTTGCGCATGCTGATCCTCTTTGCCGCCGCCCGGTTGCGGAAGAAGCCGGCGGCGTTGACGCTCGAAGATCTCGACCGAGACCTCGTTCTCGCTTTTCTCGACGATCTCGAGGAGAAGCGGAACAATTGCGTCGCCACGCGCAACGCCCGCTTGGCCGCGATCCGATCTTTCTTCCACCACGTCGCTGCTGCCGACCCGGCGTCCTTCGGCGTCGCCCAACGTGCTGACGATTCCCATTAAACGGACGCACATTGAGGTGACGTACCACCTCACCAAGGCCGAAGTGGACACCCTCATCGCGGCACCCGATCCAAAGACGCCCCGTGGTCGGCGCGACCGAGCCTTTCTGCTCTTCTTGGCACGGACCGGCGCCCGGGTCTCCGAAGCCACCGGCGTTAACGCAAACGACCTTCAGTTGGAACGGCCGCACCCGCAAGTGCTGCTGCGCGGCAAAGGGCGCAGAGACCGCGTCGTCCCCATTGCTAAGGACCTCGCGCGAGCGCTGACAACCTTGTTGAGCGAGCGCGGGATCGCCCATCACGAGCCGCGACCGATATTCGTCGGCGCCCGCAACGAGCGGCTGACCCGTTTCGGAGCGACCCATATCGTGCGGCGTGCGGCCGCCGAGGCCGTGGCTATCAGGCCGGCGTTGGCCGACAAGCCCATATCGCCGCACATCTTCCGGCACTCCCTCGCCATGAAGCTTCTCCAGTCCGGCGTGGACCTTTTGACGATCCAAGCCTGGCTCGGGCACGCACAGGTCGCCACGACCCACCGCTATGCCGCCGCGGATGTCGAGATGATGCGCAATGGATTGAGAAGGCGGGCGTCGCCGGCGACCACGGCGTGCGTTTCCGACCGAACGACGCCGTTCTGCAACTGCTGAACAGCATCTAAATATTATGTGGCGGAGGCAAGCTGGGTTTGGCCGGCCCTGCCGGGCGTCAGGGCGGCTCCGCCACATAATCTCGCCCGACGCATAAGAACGGATCGGCGCCCATCGTCTCGCGCACCAGCGCCGCCAAGCCCTCCGCGCCCTTGCGGAAGCCCACCGGTTTCGTCGCCACCATCACCTTGACCGCACCCGTCGGCCTGATCACGACGGCGCCTTCAGCGCACGGATCACCGCCGCCACCGTCCTGGCGTCGGCGCCACGGCCGACCCGCATCGCAACGCCGTCGATCTCCAACTCGATCACGCCGGCATCCCGGGCGGCTTTCCGTTTCCGCGGCTTCGGCGGACCCTTTGTAGGTGTCTCCGACATTGGCGCCGCAATCACCGCAGGAACAAACAATGGCTCCGGCGCCGGCGCCTCTTCCAACGGCAGACGCGCGGCCCGACGCCAGGCGAACAGCTGCTGCGGGGACAATGCATATCGCCGGGCCACCGCGCTCACGGTCTCGCCGGCATCGTAGCTTTCCGCCACGATCCGCGCCTTCTCCTCCGGCAACCATGCGCGACGCCGGCCGGAACCCGTGAACACCTCGAAACGTCGCGCGGGCTCGTGATCGCTGGATTTAAGCGTAAGCTCTGAAATCGTCAATCGAAGCCCTCAAAGGCTCCGAACATCGTTCCTCACGACCCCGCGCGAAAGGTGGCACCGGAACAGCGCTCTGATGTCCGCTGTCAAGGTTTGGAACGTAGGGGTCCGGCCGATCGAGAGGTCGGCTGTTCATTCTGATGATCGCGCATGGGTGGAGGCGGAACTGAAGGACGTCGGTGATCAAGCTCTGATGCGCGGATTGGTTACCGCATTCCCGATTGTGCGTCCGGGGCTGTTCCTATCTTACTGCGGGCGTCGGTCGGTCGATTTGCCGGCCACAAAGCGTCTGACGGGCATTCCCCTGCCGTGGTCCCGCCCCCGCCCATGAGCGATGGATGTGTGTCGCGTGCAGCGACTAGATCAGGTTGCGTGCGCCTCCCTGGCAACAGCCCACATGAAGCCCACCAGTTCGCGGGCTATCGCCGTGCAGACCACCGTCGTCTTCTTGCCTCGTCCGCTCAACATTCGATAGCGGGCCGTCAGTCGGGCCTGCGCCTTCCAGGCGATCTCTCTCACCCCTGGCGGCGCCTGCTCCAGTCGATACAGCTTCTTCGCGCCGACTTTCGGCGCATGCCTATAGGTCCATGCGCTCTCGACCAGCATATGACGAACGCGGCCATTCCCTGCCTTGGTGACACCGCCCCGTCTGACGGTCTCTCCGGTCGACCGCTCACCAGGAACAAGGCCAACATAGCCCATGAGCTGGCGCGGGCTTTCGAAACGGCGCACGTCGCCAATCTCGGTAGCAAACGTCACGGCAACGATCAGATCCACACCACGTAATGCCTGCAGCGCCCGCACGATCGGCGCCAGCGACCAGGCTGGAACGAACTCCTCGATCACACGCTCAAGCCGCTCGGCCCGCTCTTTCGAGAAGCGAACCGCCTCGACCATCTCCTGGAGCGCAATCTGATGTGCGGGATGATCGACCTGCTGCGCCTGCAGCCAGCAGAGATAGCGCATCGTCCAGCCCTTCTTTCGCGGATAGCTACGGCCGTGCTTGAGCATGAAGGCGCTCACCTGCTGGCGATGGACCCAAAGTGTCTCAACTGCGGCCGCCCGGGCGCGGACGAGATCCCGCATGGCTTCGTGGCCTTCATCGGGAACCCATACCGCCGTCAGTTCGCCAGCGCGCAGCAACCTAGCCAATCCGAGGGCATCCCGGCGGTTTGTCTTCACGCGATCGCTGGGCTTCCTCGGAATCAGCGACGGAGCGACTACGGTGCATTCGTGACCCAGCGAACGGATCAGCCGATAGAGACCATAGCCGGTCGGGCAGGGCTCGTAGCAGAAATGGACTCGATCGAATCTGTTGGCGATCCGCTGGATAACTCGGCGCATGCTCTCATCCGAGGCGTCGACCTCGCCGATGAAGCGAACTTCTCCCTCCCGGCCAGCATCCGCAATCGCGATGGCGTTCCTAAGCTTTGCGACATCGATTCCGACAAATGCTTCCCTATAATCTGACACGGCTCGTCCTCCTGTGATGAGGATCGGCTCGGCCCGCCCGAGCAACCCTCGGACGCGCAGTGTAGGGCGAGCCACCTCACCGGCAGAAGTGGACATACGGTCTTACGTTGTTGTAGGGATTGCCTCTGCGGCCTATCGATCCGATCAGACCTTCGGCAAGAACAGCCGGTAGATCCCTGCAGCACATTGCGAGCCGCGACCAGGAAATGGGGAATTGGGTTTGGAGGTGGTCTTCTCCGATTGGTGGCAGCTCTCAACGCGGCGACCGTCAGGCGCGCAGCCGACAATCAAGAGCGACCAAGCATCGAGGGACGGCGACGTAGACGAAGCAGGTCGGCAGCGCGACATAGGCATGCCGCAAGCCCAGAGCTGGTCCGGACCGGCCGGTATGATCTGCTTCACCAGTTGGGGTTCACGTCGATGCCTTGCTAACCGCCGACGCGCAATAGCCGTAGAACTCGGATGCATCGCAGGTCGCGAACATCGCCCCGAGTGCAGGTGCCATCGACCCGCTTATACGGCCGGTCATAGTAGGTCGTGAGCGATGCCATCAGTCGGCATCTTCCGCGCTGGAGATGTTGGGGCCTTCACGCTGGCGCTGCGCTTTTCAGAGCTCCCTTTAGTAACTCCAGTTCCGGAGCCTGGTTGCCGACGAGCCGCTGAAGGGCAGCAGTTCGGGCCCCGTATTCGCGCCTGAGATGCTGCGCGTTCAGAGCGCATAGTCTTCCGGTTCGACCGCTTCGATCGTCAGCTGGCCCTCAGTGATGTAATCTGTAGTTATGCGGGCCGACCCGCAGGCCATCGTCCAGCCGAGCGGCCCATGGCCGGTGTTCAGGAACAGATTGCTGTAGCGGGTCGGGCCGATCACAGGCGGACCGCCCGGCGTCATCGGGCGCAGGCCGCTCCAGTTTAGAACGGAGTCGGCATTCACGTGGTCCTTGAGCTCCGGCAGCATTCTAAAGCCATCATCAAGGACACGCAGCCCTTCTTTGATGTCAACCGCGTTATCGTAGCCGGCGAACTCGGCGCGACCGCCCAGCCGCAGGCGATCACCCATAGGCGTGATCATCGCATGGAGGCCGTCGTCCATGATCGGACGTGTCGGCCCTCCTTGCCAGCCGTTTAAGGGAACGGTGATCGAATAACCCTTTACTGGAATGATCGGCAGATGGATGCCGAGCCTGCTCGAGAATTTTGGGCTGTAGCTACCAAGCGACAGAACGAAGACGTCCGCCTGGATCTCTCCCTTGGTCGTATGAATATGTGAAATTTTCGTCGTGCTTCCCCGCTTGATATCGAGGACTTCGGTGTCCATCAAGAACTTTGCGCCATACGCCTGTGCCACTCGCGCGATCTCGTTTGTGAACTTGTGAGCATCACCGCTTTCATCATCAGGGAACAGAACAGCGCCGGCGTAGCGGTCGATGACCGGCGCGACGCAGGGTTCCTTTTCTAGGATCTGAGCCTTGTCGAGCTTCTCGAAGACCACGCCCCATTCTTCCATCTCCCGGCACATCTGGAGAAACTCGGACATCCGACCCTGAGGAGGAAACATTCGCATCGTTCCGCGGACGGTCTGGTCGTAAGTGAGCCCCTCTTCTGCGCGGATAGCACGCAGGGTCTCAAGGCTGAGCCGCGCTAGCCGGATGTTGGCGATCATGTTCGCCTTGTGCATACGGGCCGTAGAATTGGCGAAGAACTTGAGACCCCAACCGATCATCGAAGAGACAGCGCTCGGTTGGATCTTCAGCGGCGAATTGGCGTCGAAGAGCATATTCCCGAGATTTTTCATCGTGCCGGGGGAGTTCCAAGGACTAGAGTCGCTTGGGTTCATCAGACCGCCGTTCGCGAAACTGGTTTCCATGCCGGGGCGGTCCCGACGATCAATCACGATGACGTCAAGGCCAGCCTTTGTCAGCATGTAGGCAGTCGTGCTTCCAATGACGCCAGCTCCCATAACAACAACTTTCATTCTCCGTGCCTGCCTTTCAGAAGTCTTTGTTCGGCTCTAATGGCCCAACCGTATTCGGGCCTAGCCACGCTGCGCCGGCGTTTGCAATCTGCGTCAGCACGTTCTCATTCACCGACGGCTGATGCCAATACCGGCTCGAATTTTGGAATCGAGATATCATACGCAAAAGAGACCAAGCGACTCGAGCGCAGTGACCTCGACCAGCATCAGTCGAAAGAGGCTCGGGCCCTGCACGCGGCGAGGTCGGCGCAGAACGGTCCGTCGATCACTTCCTACACGCGGCGGGCTCTGGCGAGCAACGGTGAGCTTTTACATTAGTCGAGTCTGTCAGGATCTTTCCAAGTTCTCCACTCGTAGTTGCGAAGTGTGATATACCCAGGTCCAGATCCTATCAGGTAGTTGGGATTGAGTGGCGTTTTGCCAAGCGGCGTGCAGATTACATATTGCGGCACGGCAAAACCGGTGGTGTGCCCACGCAAACTCTCAATAATGTGCAACCCGGTATTGATTGAAGTTCTGAAGTGCTCCGCGCCCCGGACCAAGTCCGCATGGTACAAATAGTATGGTCGCACACGCGCCATAAGGAGTTTGTGGACCAACTCTTTCATCACCTCGACCGAGTCGTTGATGCCTTTCAAGAGTACCGATTGGTTGCCCACCGGAACTCCCGCTTCAAGCAACCGTTCGATAGCGAGTTTCGCTTCAGGCGTGACCTCATTGGGGTGATTAAAGTGAGTATTAATCCATATTGGATGGTACTTTTTGATCATCTGACAGAACTCGGGCGTGATACGCTGTGGCATCGTTACAGGCGTTCGAGTGCCGATTCGAATTATCTGAACGTGCGGAAGATGCCTGAGCCTTGACAAGGCGTACTCTATCTTATTGTCGCCCATCATCAGCGGATCACCTCCACTTAACAGTACGTCCCGAATCTCTGGCCGCTCGGCTATATATGCTATTCCTTTGTCAATGAGATCTCGATTGCTGACGATCGCGTTTCGGCCCGCGCGAACCTTGCGTGAGCAGTGTCTGCAGTAGATGGCACACAGATTGGTAATATGAAAAAGTACGCGATCTGGATATCTATGAACGATGCAACTCACTTCGGTCTTCCCCTCCTTCCAAAGAGGGTTTTCGGAATCTACACCCGATCGGTGAAATGAGGCGAGCTGATCAATATGGAAGACATCGTCAAGTTCCTTGATGTTAGGGATAGCCTGTAGGCGAACTGGATCGTTTGGATCCTTCTTGTCGATTAGCGAGAGGTAATAAGGTGTTACCCGAAAAACATATTTTTCACCGACCTTGCGGAAAACTTCTTCTTCTTCCGGCGTAATATTTATATGGTCCTTCAATGCATCCAAAGTGGTTATGCTATTTGAAAGTTGCCAACGCCAGCTGTCCCATTCGCTGTTTCGCGTGTCTACTGCGGCCGTTTCTGCCACCATGCCACACCTCCATTCGAGTCACTTATCTGTAGATACATTCGCGATATGCGGTTGGCTCCGAGAAAATCAGGAGAGTTTTCCGAACTAAATCCCGAAGTAGATACCCTGGTATTCTGACTTTATCTTCTGGACGTTGGAGTACAAAAAGGTAATGACGGGTTCAAATCGTCAAGCCCCGGTAGATGGATTCGGCAATGGGCGCGCAGCTTGAAGCTTAGTTAGCCGAAACGGCGCGCGCAGCGTAAAAATGGGCACCTCTGCGCAGCCGCACTCTCGAACGCTGTGCACTTCAAGCAACGTCCAAGAGCCTTTACATCTTTAGCCCCTGTGTTTCTGCGTGGGACGAGGATCCGCTTTAGGCCTAATCGGTGTCAAAAGCCTTTCGCATGCCGATCGGCGAGTGCCGGTTCGGGTCATTGAAAGTCAGATCCGCCGGCGAGATCTGCGCTAGTGTGTCATAGCCGCTCGCCCGTTGCTCTTGCTTTATCAAGCACCTGGAAAGCCCAATAATGCGCGTTTTCCTCGTAGTATCTCGCATCGCTAAGACAAAGTGCCGGCATCAGAAGACCCGCATCCTGCAGACGCCG
>NZ_SRTP01000277.1:0-313 GCF_004791945.1 Mesorhizobium sp. M3A.F.Ca.ET.175.01.1.1
GCTCTTCCGATCTCCGGAATCGCTGACTGTCGTCGCCGAGGGCAATGAAGCATTCGCCACGGCGACCGTTGTCGAGCGCCTTGGCGAGCGAACGCTCGTCTATGCGCGGCTCGCGGATGGGACGCAGGTGACGGCACAGGATCGCGGGCTTTCGAGCGTCAAACCGGGCGACGCCGTTCGGCTGAAGTTCGACACCACGGCCCTGCATCTCTTCGCCGCGGACGGATCGGCCTGGCACGCACGCGCCGACGGAGCCTGAACCCGCCGAGCGGGTCGTGCCCTCCGGCATTGCGGTGCACCTGCCGGGGCTCTA
>NZ_SRTP01000278.1:0-313 GCF_004791945.1 Mesorhizobium sp. M3A.F.Ca.ET.175.01.1.1
GCCTGGTTCGACGACTTGACCAACGTCACGCAGCAAGGGCATGCTGACGAACAGAGAGACCTTGACTGCAGGCTCCATTTCGTTCCGCGCTTAGGACGTTGTCGGTGAGGACGGCGTGGATCTTGTAGGGAACGGCCGCGATCAGGCGCAGCAGGAAGTCTCTCGATATGGCGGTGGTGGCCGTTTCCACGAAGGGGAACTTCGAGGTGCGATCAATGGCGACGAACATGTGCAGCTTGCCCTTTTCGGTGCGCACCTCGGCGCCGTCGATGTGGAAGTAGCCGCTCGGATGGCTCTTGAACTTCTTCTTCGC
>NZ_SRTP01000279.1:0-313 GCF_004791945.1 Mesorhizobium sp. M3A.F.Ca.ET.175.01.1.1
ACAGGAATGAGGGAAGATCCTGCCTTCCGCTACGCCGCCTCGGCGGCGACGTTGACGGCGGACTCGGCAAGTTCGGTAAGCGCGGCGTCGGTCTCCTTCTCCTCGCCCAGGGTCTTGTCGAGAAGGTTGACCGCCTCCGTAAGCCCGAGTTCGGAGGCCCAGGTCCTCAGTGTGCCGTAGCGCGAGATCTCGTAGTGCTCGACCGCCTGCGCTGCCGCCAGCAGGCCGGCATCGAGCGAGGGCGAGCTCTTGTATTCCTCCATGATCTCGGCACCCTCCTCGGTGATGCCCATGATCGCGGCGCAGGTCTTGC
>NZ_SRTP01000280.1:0-313 GCF_004791945.1 Mesorhizobium sp. M3A.F.Ca.ET.175.01.1.1
CTGCGGCAAATGCTGCCTGTCCAAGCTCGAGGACGAGGACACCGGCGAGATCTATTGGACGAGCGTGGGTTGCCGGCTCTTCGATGCCGAGAAATGCCTTTGCTCCGACTATGCCAACCGGCTGGCGCGCGTGCCCGATTGCGTCGGGCTGACGCCGCAGAACGTGCGCACCATCACCTGGCTGCCCAAGACCTGCGCCTACCGGCTGGTGGCCGAGGGACATGATCTCTATTGGTGGCACAGGCTGGTTTCGGGGAGTGCGGAGACCGTGCACGAGGCCGGGATTTCGATCCGCGGCCGGGTGAAGGCCAAG
>NZ_SRTP01000281.1:0-313 GCF_004791945.1 Mesorhizobium sp. M3A.F.Ca.ET.175.01.1.1
CTGGATAATAGTCACGGTAATAACGCGGGCCGTAATACCGGCCGCGATAATCGTAGAACGGTCCGCCGCCGTAGAACGGTCCGCCGCCATAGAACGGGCCGCCGAACGGGCCGCCGTAGAACGGACCGCCGTAGAACGGAGACGCGCAGAAGCCGCCGACCGGACCGAACGGACCGAAGAACTGTGCGTCCGCAGGCGCGACCGTGGCTGCCGCGGAGGCGATGGCAATTACCGAAGCAAGTAGTAGTTTTTTCATGGCAACCTCCTCCTGAAGGCTGATCATCGGATAAACGCGCCGCGGGAAGCCTAGATC
>NZ_SRTP01000282.1:0-312 GCF_004791945.1 Mesorhizobium sp. M3A.F.Ca.ET.175.01.1.1
CGGCGGCGGTGATGGCCTCAAAGGTGAAGTTCGGCTCGTCGAGCAGGCGGTCGAGCACGCCCCAGACAAAGGCGCCATGCGCGTCGCTTGCCAGGACGATGTCAACAGACTGGCCCCCTTCTAGCCGGGAATTCGTCCTGGAAATGACGGCCTGGTCAGTTCGCGTTCCGGATTGGACGTGCATCTTTTTGTCTCCATCCCAAAGTCGCCGGCAAGGGCGACTGGTGGAGAGACTGCCGCATCTTCTTTTTTGGCCGAAATGCCAAGGTGGCATGAAGTCCATAGGCAGATTGCATTGGCTGCCGGTCTTCA
>NZ_SRTP01000283.1:0-311 GCF_004791945.1 Mesorhizobium sp. M3A.F.Ca.ET.175.01.1.1
GCCTCCCCCAGCGCATCCAGGCTGGCGCGGATGGCGGCGTAGGTCGCGGGCAGCCGCGTTGCCAGATAGGCCTTGACCGCCATGTCCTCGGCCATATGCAGGCGGCCGTCGCGCAGCTCGGCGCGGTAGCGTTCGGAAAGCGTCCTCGCGGCTTGTTTGAGCGCCGCAAGCGGCACCTTGTCGAGCAGGCCGTCGACGCCTTGCCGGAGCGGGGCGGGCAGTTCCACGTCAGGCTCCTCTCGGCGCGAGGAGGATGACGGAGGCGCCGACGATGCAGAGCGCCGCACCTGCGAGGTCCCAGCGATCGGGGC
>NZ_SRTP01000284.1:0-311 GCF_004791945.1 Mesorhizobium sp. M3A.F.Ca.ET.175.01.1.1
TGGCGATGTCGGAATCGAGGTCGTCGGGAAGACCGGCGGAACGAAGCTGTGAAGCTACCGACTGATCGGCCTGAGATCGCCCCATCTGCCGGAGATCGAACAGAAGGTCTTCTTGGACCTTGGCCTTGGCAAGAACCTCATTGTAGGCGGCCTGCTGAGCCGTCTTCTGGCGCAGCAACTCGGCTTCCTTGCCATACAGCGGGATGCCCATCTCGCGAATTTGCTGCGCGACCTTGATCGAGGCGATGGCGCGATCATGTTCAAGGCGGCTCTTGCCGACGAGCCCGACCTCTGCCTGCAACAATTCAAGG
>NZ_SRTP01000285.1:0-310 GCF_004791945.1 Mesorhizobium sp. M3A.F.Ca.ET.175.01.1.1
AATTTTTCGAGCAGATAGAAGAGCGCGGTCGGCGCGTTGCCGATAGCGACGACCGAGCCGGCCATGCGTTCGCCCCAGAGGTCGATCGCAGCGGCGGAACGCGTGTTCCCGATTTCCTTGGCGATTTCGGCGGTGCGCGGATCGCGCAGCGTGCAGATCACTTCATTGCCGGCCGCCAGGCGCGCGCGGGTGACGCCATGAGCGACCATTTCGGCATCGCAGAAGATCGGCGCGCCGGCGGCAAGGGCCGAGCGCGCCGTTAAGACGAAATCGCTGGAGAAGACAAAATGGCTGGCGGCTTCGACCTGGC
>NZ_SRTP01000286.1:0-310 GCF_004791945.1 Mesorhizobium sp. M3A.F.Ca.ET.175.01.1.1
TTCAGCTGCACAAATCCTTCGGGTTCCTGCTGCTCGGCCTGATCATCCTGCGCATCGCCTGGCGGCTCGGCAACGCGGCGCCGGCCTTGCCGGCTTCGGTCGGGACATTGGAGCGCAGAACCGCGCCGCTGGCGCATTTCGCGCTCTATGCGTTCCAGGTCGCGCTGCCGCTCTCCGGCTGGGCGCTGGTCTCGGTCTCGACGCTGGAAATCCCGACCATGCCGTTCAACCTGTTCGTGATGCCCAATTTGCCGCTGACCGAGTCAGACGCCTCGGAGAGCTTTTGGACGTCCGCGCATTGGTATCTCGC
>NZ_SRTP01000028.1:0-13405 GCF_004791945.1 Mesorhizobium sp. M3A.F.Ca.ET.175.01.1.1
CACCGCGCCGCAGAGTTGCCGGTCTGGCTGCACAGATACAATTGGCACCGTCCCCACGGGAGCCTAAAGTCCAAAACACCTATCAGTCGCCTCGCTCTAACCGAGGACAACCTGTTGAGGCTCCACAGCTAGCGATCCCACCAGTTGAGTTGCTCCAAGTCGGTGTCTAGCTTTCTACATTCTGTGTCCGACGCTGGACAAGAATGTTGCAATCCCGACCAGCAAGTCAGCGCAGGCGCCACCTGTTGCCCAGCAAACGGCAAGGATTATCGAAAGACGAATTCGGCACGGAGCTTGCACCAACGATTGCATGCAAATGCCGACAGCATCTCATGAACGGTCTCTCGATTCTGGCGCGGTTAAATCGCGGCCGGTTCCAGATCATGTCCCGCCCGAAATGGTGAGGGACTTCAGCCTGTTTACGTCGCCCGGCATGTTGCCGACCGCTAACGGGGATCCGCATGCAGCGGTTGCTTGCGTTCATGCCGGGCCTCCGATCTTTTATTCAACCAGCAACACGCGCGACGGTCGGGGTACCTGGGTCATCACTCGCGCGAGCGACCAGCGCCGGGTGCTGCAGGACACCGAAACGTTTTCCAGCCATCGCAGCATCTTCGCCTCTGTGCTCGGCGAGAGCTGGCCGATGATCCCGCTTGAGCTCGATCCGCCATTCCACGGTGTTTTTCGCTCACTGCTCAATCCGCTGCTTTCGCCAAAGCGGGTAATGGCATTGGAGCCGGCTGTCCGGGAACGAGCGATCAAGCTGATCGACAGGATCGCCGCATCAGGCACGAGCTGCGACATCATGAAGGATTTTGCAGTTCCGTTCGCGGTCAATATCTTCCTTCGCTTTATTGGGCTTTCGGACAACGGACTAGAAACATTTGTCGGCTGGGCTAGAGATCTGCTCCACGGCGATAAGGAGCAACGACCACCCGCAGCCCGGACGATCGTGGCCTTCATCGACGAACTTGCCACCGAGCGCCGCAAGGAGCCGGTCGATGATTTCATGACCTTCATCGTGAAGGCAAAGGTCGAGGGTCGTCTGCTCAGTGACGAAGAAGTCCGTGGCATCGGCGTGCTTGTGTTCGTCGCGGGACTCGACACGGTCTCAGCAGCCATATGCTTCGACTTGGCCCATCTCGCGCGCAACCCCAAAGATCAGGAATTGCTACGAAGCGAACCGGACCGGATTGCCGTCGCTGCGGAAGAATTGCTGCGCGCCTATTCGACCATTCAGATGATCCGAGTGGCAACGAAGGATGTCGACTTCAAAGGCGCGCCGATCCGCAAGGGAGACTATGTTTCCTGTGCCACGATGATTGCCAATCGTGACCCGGCGGAATTCGAATGCCCGAATGAGATCGATCTGGCGCGCGAGGACAACCGGCACGCTGCCTTTGGCTATGGTCCCCATCGTTGTCTTGGCTCACACCTTGCCCGGCGGGAGATTGTCATTGGCCTGGAGGAGTGGCTGGCGCGCATCCCAGCCTTTCGGATCAAGACAGGGACTGAACCTATCACCTTCGGCGGCCATGTGTTCGGGATCGAGAATCTGATCCTGGACTGGTCCTGAAGTTTCAGCCAACGACATTGGAGTTCGCTATGCGTGTCGTCGTACATAAAGCCAGATGCCAGGGTCATGCGCGCTGCTGGGCGCGGGCGCCGAGAGTCTTCAAGCTTGATGACGCCGGCTACATCTTGCCCGGTGATATTGATGTTGCCGATGGGGAGCAACTGCTTGCCTCAAAAGGGGTACGAGCCTGCCCCGAACAAGCTCTGGAAGTTGACGAGCCCCCCGCTAACTCAGTTGTAGAGAGAGACACACGCAAAGTGCAGACTGGCATCGGGAAGGATAAAACAATCATACAATTCGCGACAGACCCTGTCGACCACGCGAAAATTACCGAACTGCGTGACCGAGAGGCGATCCGCAACTGCCTGTATCGGTACTGCCGCGGGATAGACCGCGCCGATGAGGCGGCGCTGCGTAGCGCATACTGGCCCGAAGCGTATGACAGGCACGGTCCCTATTGCGGACCGGCAGAGGACTTCATCCAATTTGCTCTCGGTCTGCCGGGGCACCGTAACATCCATCAAATCACGAACAGCCTGATCGACTTCATCAGTTCAGCAGAGGCCGCGGTCGAGAGCTATTTCACCGCGCTGCAACGCGGACCGGATACAGACCAAGAAATACGTCAGACGCTGCTTTGCGGCCGTTACTGCGATCTGTTTCAGAAGAGGCAGGACGAGTGGCGAATTGCGGAACGGACAGTCGTCTACGATTGGGTTGAGGAGCAAATCCCGCCAGCGATTCTTGAGGCAGATAGGTTCGGCCGGCGACAGCCGATTGGAGCACAACATCCAGACGATCCCATCTACCAGTTGCTCAAGGGTCACATCCCCACCGACCAAGATGGCGTCGAGGGTCCCCAACTGGGAGCTGCATAAGTGGGTAGAAATGGAGGATGAGCGCCCTACGGGAACGACATCTGTGTGGGGCCGCAACTGGCGGTCACTGCAACGATTTGGCTCGGCCCTTCATTCCGCCCAAGGTTGATGGGCTGAGATCACAAGCGGTCATCGTGGAGAAGCTCTCGTGAAACTGGCAGCACGCACCGTAATCATCACAGGCGCTGCGGGCGGGATCGGCCGTGCCCTGGTCGATATCCTTGCCGCGGACGGAGACACTGTAGTTGCGGTGGACCTTCCGGGCAGTGGTGTGGTTGAACTGGCTCGGGATCTCGGGTCGCCGCACGTCGGTCTGGAGTGCGATGTGTCGCGAGAGAAGGACATGCTCTCACTTTTCGGCCAGGTCGAAGCACGGTTCGCGCAAATCGATGTCCTCATCAACAATGCGGCGGTTGGACCCACGATGGATAGGATCATCGACACCGCTGTCGATACCTTCCGACGCGGCGTGACAGTGAACCTTATTGGGCCATTCGTTATGGCCCGGGAAGCGGCGCGGCGCATGAAGCCGGGCGGTGCGATCGTCAATGTGGCTTCGATGGCGGGCGTGGTCGGCAATCCCAGGCGCAACGCCTACGCAGCCTCGAAAGCTGGCGTGATCTCGTTGACAAAGTCCCTTGCATGCGAGTGGGCTATGCGAGGAATCCGCGTCACGGCGGTGGCGCCGGGCTCCGTCCGCACCCCAATGGTCACAGAACTGGCACGCGCTGGCAAAATGGACCTCGCGGCGATACGCCGCCGCGTGCCGATGGGGCGCTTGGCTCGCCCCGACGAGATCGCCAGGGTCGTGCGTTTTCTGAGCAGCACGCAGGCGCGCTACATCACCGGCTCGGTGCTGGCAGTCGACGGAGGCTGGATGTCATTCAACCAGCCGGGGGATGCTCACCCGCCGGTGGATGGTGCGCTCCAAGCCGAGCTCTCCTGTCCGGCCGAATGCACAGATGCGCGAATCGTGCTCGTCACCGGTGGCGCAAAAAGCATTGGCGCGGCCGTCGCTCGCCGCTTTGCCGCGAACGGCGACACCGTCGTGATTGCTGATAAAGATGGCACTGCAGCGGCAGAGCTGGCTACATCGCTCCCCGGCAAGCATCTGGCGAAATCGCTGGACGTGGCCGTCGAGAGCGATGTGGTGTCGATGTTCGAAGAACTGAGGGGACGCTTCGGGTATATCGATGTTCTGGTCAATAGTGCTGATACCGCCGACAGGATTGTGCCTGCGATCGAGCAACTGTCGAAACAGCTCGAACACGTCCTGGATGTCAACCTTACCGGCGCCTTCACCTGCGCGCGCGAAGCGATCAAGGCTATGCGCCCGGGCGGCGTGATCCTCAATCTCGGGTCGATCGACAGCTTTCTGCCGTTCGCGCCGCGCCATGCCTACGGCGCCTCCAAGGCGGGGATGGATATGCTGACCCGTTGCATGGCGGCCGAACTCGGGCCGGTCGGAATTCGGACAGCCACCGTCGCTCCTGGCCACATCCGCACGCCCGCACTTGCTCAGTTGGCCAAAGCCGGCCGCATCGACCTGACAGCAATCGGACGACGCATCCCCATGGGCAGGATGGGACGGCCAGAAGACGTCGCAGATGCATCGTTCTTCCTTGCTTCGTCTGACGCCTCATACATCAACGGCTCGATCCTCTACGTGGACGGCGGCTGGACCTCGTTCGGTGATGCGGGAAACGCCAGCGAACTCTATGACGAATGTTTTGCGGAGGCCGCAGGTTAATTGCCAGGCCTTCGCAGGGCGACCGGCCGAGCATTATGAAGCCTCGGCTCCACGACGCACCTGAGGTGCTTGAGATCCAAGCATGTGCATGCCGAGCACATTCCCGGTCGGCTGACGTGTCTATAACGAGGAGAAATCATGGAATTTGCCACTTTCATTCTGGCCGCCCAGCGTGGCTATCACCAATCCTCAGAAAGCGTCATCCGCAACTCCATCGAACAGGCCGTCGCTTCGGAGCAGGCTGGGTTCAACACCGCGTGGTTTGCTGAGCACCACTTCAACAATTACAGCCTCATACCATCCCCGCTGATGATGGTGGCGCACTGCGCCGGCTTGACAAGCACGATTCGCCTGGGCACTGCCGTCTGCGTGCTGCCGCTTTACCAACCGCAGCGCCTGCTGTCCGAGATCGGCTTCGCCGACATCGTTGCGAACGGCCGTCTCGAGCTCGGCGTAGGCTTGGGATACCAGCAGTTCGAGTTCGAACGGTTCGGCGTGGACATCGATGAGGCGCCGGCCGTCTTTTCGGAATACCTGGACATCATTCTCAAGGGCCTCAACCAAAACGTCTTCGAACACGACGGCCAGTATGAGAAGATCCCCCCAACAGCGATTTCGGTCCGCACAGTCCAGCAGCCGACGCCGCCTATCTGGATCGCTGGCGGAGCCGCACGGATGGCTCGGGCCTACCGCGAGGGGCACAATTTTTTTGTCACAGCCTTCCACGACGGCTTAGAGACTTTGACCACACTGCGTGAATCAGTCGAGAGGGCGGCGGCATCCGAGGAAAAGAACGTCACCGACGTCAAGATATCGCTGCTGCGCTGCTGCTATGCCAGCCACGACGAGTTGGAGATCAACAGCTATCTCGACAATGCCCGCTTCCAGCGCCGGCTTTCTGAAGCCCTGCATCAGCGCCGCCAACAGAGCCACGATGGCTACCTGCTGCAGGAGACACCGACCCAGCAGGATCTGTCCTTCGAGACCATGCGCAAAAATTTGCCGATTGGCAGCGTAAATCGCGTGATTGATCGCCTGCTGGAAGAGATCGATATCTTGAAACCGGACCAGATCGCAGTTCAGACTCAATTGGGCGACTTCGACCAAAAGACGATGCTGCGCCAGATCGAGCTCTGGGGCGACAAGATCATCCCTGCGGTCAACAAGGCGCTTTGTCATGCCGGAAGCTGAAGCCGGCCGTTACGATGATGGCTGCCTATCCAGCGCGCAATGGCGTGGGTCCGAGCTAGGGAGGAGCTTCGATCAGCATGTGCTGCCCTGCGTACATTCACGTTCGCTTGAGGAGGTCCAGGCGGGCGAGGTGTTGGCGACGGAGGGGACAGGCCTTTCGTCTGTCGAATTGCGTGATGTCTTGGCCGCAACTTTCCCGTCTACCTCCAGCAGCGTATTCGCTTTGGAGGAGTTGAGCGAGCCCGAGCCGGAACTGGAAGAGGAGCTGCTACGCCGGCTGCTGCTAGCGCATGCTGCGCCGGCCGACCCGGCGAGCGGCCGCTTGGCCAAGATCATCGCCCGGCGTGCGATGCGCACGGACCATCTTTGGCGGGATCTTGGCCTCTCAAATCGCGCTGAGCTCAGCCGCCTGCTTGCCAGACATTTTCCCGCGCTGGCGGCAGGCAACACAGAAAACATGAAATGGAAAAAGTACTTTTACCGCAAGCTGTGTGAGGCCGAAGGCTTTTCGTCATGCACTGCACCCAGTTGTCGGGAATGCCAGGACTTCGAAAGCTGCTTCGGCCCGGAGGAAGTTGAGAGTCGCCTCTCGCCGACCAGGAATGCCGGTTAGTCACTTCGCTTGATCGCAGCTGCGGACAAACGCTTATCGCGGCGCCGTAGTATGGAGGAAGGGATGTTCATCGCCTCGCGATATTTGGTGACGGTACGGCGAGCGACATTGATGCCGGTCTGCTTGAGCTGAGCAACGATGTCTTCGTCGGAAAGTACCTTGTCGAGCGATTCTTCGGCGATGATTGCCTTGATCCGATGGCGGACAGATTTGGCGGAGTGCGCGTCGCCGCCCTCGCAGGATGCGATTGTCGCTGTGAAAAAATACTTCAGCTCGAACACCCCGCGCGGAGTTAACATGTACCTGTTCGAAGCCACCCGGCTTACCGTCGACTGGTGCATTTTGATCCCGTCAGCGACATTTTTGAGACAGAGAGGCCGCAGATGGGCGACGCCGTGTGTAAAAAAGGCATCCTGCTGGCGCACGATTTCGGTCGCAACCTTAAGGATCGTCTTAGCGCGCTGCTCGAGGCAGCTGATCAGCCAGTTCCCTTTTTCCTGGCAATGGTCGAGAAACGCTTTGCCTTCCGGATTTTGATTGGTCAGCTGCGAGATTTCGGCGACATAGGTGTGGTTGATCAACACTTTGGGCAGCGTGGCCGGATCAAGCTCCACCCGCCATCCACCTTCGGACTTGGGCATTACCCAGACGTCCGGTACGATGGTTTCCGGCGTCCCGGACTGGAACCGGTCTCCAGGCTTGGGATCGAGCGCGCGGATTTCGTTCCTCATGTCGAGGAGATCCTCCTCGTCGACTCCGCAACGCTGCTTCAATCCCTGAAAATCCCCCCGTGCAAGCATCTCGAGATTGGCGACCAAAGCTGCCATAGCCGGGTCGAACCGGTCTTGCTGGCGCAGCTGAATCTCCAGGCATTCGCTGAGAGTTCGCGCAAAAATCCCCGGCGGATCAAATTGCTGCAAGATTCCGATGACCCGTTCCACATCAGCTTGCCGAACGTTTAACCTCCTGGCCAGATCGAAAAGGTTTACCTGAAGATAGCCAGTGTCCTCCAGATGGGCGGCGAGCTGTCCGGCAATCAGCCGCTCCTGGGGGGTGAACGGGGTGAGGGCGACCTGGCGGGCGACATGGTCGTGCAATGTTTCGGTGTGGGCGGTAAACTCCTCGACGGCAGGTCGATCGTTGCCGCTACTGCGTTGCGACTTCCATTGCCCGCGCCCGCCAGACGGCCCGCCAATGGGCGATTCGCCGATTTCGCTTCTGCTTTGACTGCTCCGCTGATCCACCCCTGACAGCGGCGAATCGTCGTCAAACGGGTCAGGCTTCAAAACGGGGTTCCTCTCGAGTGCCTGCTGCACGAGCTGATGGAGTTCAGTATGCGTCAATCGCAGCAAGCGAATAGCTTCAATGGCTTGAGGCGATAAGACCATACGTTGCTTCTGGCGTTGAAGCAGGCTTGCTGAGAGATGCATGTTGAACCGTAATCTGCCGAGGATGCTCTAGTGTGTGCTTGGGTTGTGTGAGACTTGCCACTTCTGGGTCATGCCGCCGCCTTCAGTTTGTCGAGAACGTTTTGCGGGGATGAAACGCCATAGGGGTCCGTCTCGCAGTTGTCACAGAAGCCTTCCTCCTCGAACCACTGCTCCACCACGCCATCGTCGATCAGAGCGGCGTATCGCCAGGAGCGCATGCCAAAGCCCAGATTGTCCTTCGCGACCAGCATGCCCATTTTGCGCGTGAACTCGCCCGACCCGTCTGGGATCAGCTCGATCTTCTGCAGCCCCAAGGACTTTCCCCACGCATTCATGACGAAAGCATCGTTGACCGAGACGCAGTAGATCGCGTCAATTCGCAGTTCCAGAAATTGATCATAGAGTTTTTCGAAATCGGGCAGTTGGAAGGTCGAGCAGGTCGGGGTGAAGGCGCCAGGCAGCGAGAACAGGATGACGCGCTTGCCCCCGAAATAATCGTCGGAGGTCTTGTTCTCCCACCGATAAGGATTTGGCCCCCCGATCGACTCATCGCGAACACGCGTGCGAAAGGTCACGAGAGGAACGTTCTTTCTGTCGGTCATTGATTTGCTCCCAGGCCAAAGTGGTACGGTGCATTTTTCGGTTAAACTGAAGCGGCATCGACTTCGGTCGACAGTTCCGGCAGCCTCGCGCCTTGGCGTGGTTGCCTCGGACCGGTCTTGTGCAAGACCGCCCCCGAGCAGGCACGTTTAAAGGCGACGAGCTTCCGCGGAGACGGGGAATTTCGCTCGCGTGCTTTATCGAGCTTTGAGAGGTAGGCATGGTCTGCAACCGTGATTTTGACTGCGTTCTATCGACCGAGTCGCAAGCGCCATGCCAATTGACCCGATGCCTTGGGTTCACTTCGGTTTTTGCAGCAACTTTCGTGTTGTGCAGTAATGCCGGTCGATATTATTGCTCAAGCAGCACTGGAAATTGGGTGCGACTCCGTTCGGCAAACCCGGCCTTTGTCCGAAGCCGGACACGAATGTCGGAAATAGCCAAACGCCAGGATCTGGGGCGGGTTAAGAAACGTTGCCGTGGGCACCGGCTTCAGCACAATTGCGCCACGCGAGCATGGCTCCCAGCGTCAATGCCGTGCAGCAGCGAGACGAAGTCACTGCAGAATATCAACCTCTGCGAAGTCGTTGAAACCCAGCATGTGCGAGCCGTTCGAGGCGCAGATCAAGGCATGCTCGAGGAAGAGCTCGTGCTCTCGGCAGCAAGTGTTGCGACGTCTGACAAGGATCGTCGCGCTTCAAGGAAAAGAACCTGAATGGTGCACGGCTTGTGAAGGCCGGCGCATGGAAATGGCTGGGCTGATCATCCTCCATGAGGGTTGAATGAAGAGCTGGCCCCTATCTCCCTCAGCTGCAACGGGGGGAGGTAGGGCATGTCCGTCTATCGCGCTGGGTAACATTCCTCGGTGAGGCAATAAGGGGGAGCAATTTCTCATTTCGGCAGACACGACCCAGCTCTCCTTTCATGCGCTGATTCCCCCAAGGGAAATCGCGACTCCAGGCTTCCTATGCAGCGAATCGCGGTGCTGTCCGATGTCCGACAATGTCGGATGCGGATCGTAGCTGGGCTAGATCCGTCACTTTGCCTCGATGGTTTCCCACTGGCCTTATATCTGCTTCGCCCCAAATGCGGCGACATAACCTGTGCGGCATCTGTGAATGGATCGACTTCAATCGAGACCTCGGAGGTCCCGATGCGCGAAGGGAGCTTGCCGATATGACGGCCACCATAGCGAACCACGGTCCGGACGACGAGGGGACTTGGATCGGCGGGCCTGCGGCGCTGGGACACCACCGCCTGGCAATCATCGATATCCAGGGCGGCCGTCAGCCGAGGATGCTCCAGGAGGATGGCCGACCTGACTTGGTGCTCGTCTACACGGGTGAGACTTACAACTACCGCGAGCTGCGTCAACAGCTGGCCGGCCTAGTCCATCGCATGAACACGAGCAGTGACACCGAGGTGGTGCTGCACCGCCCCCGCGAGTGGGGCTCTTCGGCGGGTACACTTTTTTCACGAAATCCGTGAATGTTTCTCGCGACATCATCCCGCAATCGGTGGTGCAGCGGGTGAAGAGCCCGTATCCGGCTATCCAGAATGCCGCCTACGACAAAATACTACGTACGCGGTTCACTGCGATGCTGGACGACCTAGTGCCGGCAGTGGCACCGCTGTTGTCCGTCGACAGGTCCCGCGCTTGCTCGGTGCGACCAACAACCTTAAGCGCTAGGGCGTAACCTGACCCTGCAAGATCTCCTCACCGACTATAAGGTGCGCCTCACGATCTGAGACGATGGGACAGGATGGCTAAGGAGGTGCGCCGTCTTGCATGCCCCGCCACCGAGGCGAACCCTCTTGGCTACGCGCGCCACAGCGACGCTCCATATCGTCAGGCCTGCGTCTCATGCTCAGATGAGCCGGTATTTGGCTCTCTCATCAGCAAACCGAGAGAGCCCATGCCAAGACGGAAGCAAGCAAGACGAACGAGCGTCAGAGATATCCTGCGCCTGACCCATAAACAGGGCAGTCCGGTGGGCCAGGTGGCAGAGCAACTGAGGTTCGGCAAGACTTCGGCTTCCACCTATCTGCGGGCGCTGGAGACGGGCTGTCGTGCAGGCCCTGCATGCGGCTTTGAGGACGATGCGATGTTGAAACACCGTCTGTTGCGCCGAATCGGCCGTCGGCCACACGTTGGGTCGTCATCAGGTTCTCGACAGCTTGCCGGTGTCAAATCCAAACCGTGGTCGGCGATCCCCACCAGGGTGGGAAGGCAGCGCTGATATAGCCGAACGTCGATCAAGTCACGATCAACTATTGCCTCATGTCACATGCCCTGCGGGACTGAAAAACGGAGAAGAACATGTGCGATGCAAAACTGAAGACCGTGCTTTCGCTTTTTTCGCCGGTGGCCAGCAAATTAGATGCTCTCTCGTCCAACGGACCAGCGACGGATGCAAATTGCGTTAAGCTAAATACGAACGAGAACCCGTTTCCGTTGCCGAAGAGCGTAATGCAAAGTGCAATTGCTGCGATCGAACACCAGTATCTTTATCCGGAAGACGACAATCTCAGCTTAAGGGCAGCTGCCTCCGATGCTTACGGATTTTCCAAAGATCAGGTGATTGCCGGCAACGGTTCGTCGGAGCTGCTCGGACTCATCTACAGAGCTTTCCTCGCCCCAGGAGATAGAGTGGCGATGCTGTCGCCCGGATTTTCGTTCAACCGTAAACTTGCCATGTTGCAGGGTGCCGAGTTTCTCGAAATCGCATCGAGCGAAGCTCATCCCCTGCCGATAGAAAAACTGCTGTCCGGCCCCGCAAAAGACGCGAAGTTCATTCTGTTGGCTAATCCGAACAATCCGACCGGAACATTCGTGCCGGTGGCCGAAATCGAACGCCTTGTGGAGCAAGCAGATCGCTTGGTCGTCTTGGATGAGGCCTACGTTGACTTCGCACCCGACAATGCCCTGCGCCTCGTCAATAGACATCCGAATCTTTTGATCTTGAGGACTTTTTCAAAGAGCTATGCTGCTGCTGGCGTGCGAGTCGGCTTCGGTTTCGGTCACCCAGAAATCATTGGCAGGCTGCGCAACATCCAGAATGTCTTCAACATGAACGTGATCGGGCAGGCGGTCGGGAAAAGCATTCTTGCGCATCGCCACGCCTACGAAGAGAACCACAGGCACATCAAGCATGAACGACAGCGAGTGACCCTGGCGCTGTTGCAACTTGGCTTTTCCGTAACACCCTCCCACGCAAACTTTTTGCTGGCCCGTGTGCCGGCGGGACAGGAGGGCTCATGCTGGCAAGCCGCGTTGAAAGAGCAGGCGATCCTCATCGCCAGCTTTCCTGACGTAGATTTGAAGAACTGTATTCGCGTCAGCATTGGCACCACAGAGCAGATGGACAAATTCCTTGCTGCCGCCAAACGCGTCTGTATGAGCTTTAAGAAGAATCGCGGTGTGCACAAGCATTAAGTCAATTCACATTAAGCGCCAAGTAATAGGTGCTGATATGTCGCCAGCTATGATGATTAGCGAATAAATAATAGGTAATTTGGAGAACAATTAATTGAAGAAAATTTCCGCTTCGGGCCTGACCTTCGGCATCTTCGATCATCTGGACGAAAACGGCGATGACATCGCACAACAATATGCAGATCGGCTGAGCCTAGCAGAAGCGTGCGATGGCTATGGCTTTTATGCGTATCATCTCGCCGAGCACCACTGTACGCCGCATGGCAGAGGTCCATCACCGAATTTGTTCTTAGCGAGCGTCGCCCAGCGAACCCGCAGTCTTCGTGTTGGTCCCATGGTAATGCTACTTGCGCTCTATCATCCGCTGCGTGCCTTCGAGGAGATCTGCATGCTTGATCAGTTGAGCGGCGGCAGGCTTGAACTCGGCATAGGGCGCGGCTCTGCTCCCACTGAATTGGGATACTTCGGGGTTGCTGTAGAAGCAGCACCAGAACAGTATGCGGAGGCCAGTGAGATTCTCATCAATGCGATGAAAGGCGGGACGCTTTCTTATCAGGGCCGCCACTTTGAGTTGAAAGATGTTCCGCTGACGTTGAGACCTCACCAATATCCCCATCCGCCGACATGGATCGCCACCAATCGACCCGAGCCGGCTAGCTGGGCCGCTGCGAATGGGGCAAACATCGCCTGCGTCGGACCTTCCACTTCTGTTCGCAGCGTTACCGACGCGTTCCGCGCCGCCCGAATTCACGATGCTGACATTGGCCAGCAAGCGCCATTTCTTGGATTGCTCCGAATGGTGGTGATAGGGCGTTCTGAAACAGATGCGTATTTGCTCGCAGCACCTGCCTATGAACGATGGCTCAATAGCTTCAAATTTCTATACGAACTAAATGCCATTTCCACTCCACCAAACTTGCCTTTGAACTTCGATGCAGCAATTGAAAGTGAATTGTGCGTCGTGGGAACGGCAGATTCTGTCCGAAAAGCTCTCCTTGATCAGCTGGAAGAGGCAGGTGCTAATTATCTTCTGTGTCAACTGGCATTTGGGGATTTGCCGCTGGATGCCTCACTATACACCGCATCGGCCATTCGATCCGAAATCATGGCTCGAGTTGCCGCATCGTGAATCCGTCGTGTGATTGGAGGAGCAGCGGCAGCGCTGCTCCTCATTGCGAAACGGTTGTGGGGGCCGGACTCCTGTCAGGTGTAAACCATTGGAGCACGTCCTATCTGATCCAGGTCATATCCTGCGGCTTTGAAGTAGTTGGCACATTCGGCTGGGGTGAAGAGGTCGACGACCGCGCCGAGGCCTTGCCCCTCTGATCTAATCCGGTTTGAAGTTCGTTCTGGCCCATCCAGAGGATCAGGACATGAAACGCAGCCGCTTCTCTGAAGAGCAGATCATCGGAATTTTGAAGAAACACGAGGCCGGGGTATCGGTTGGCGATCTGTGCCGCAAGCACGGGGTCAGCGACGCCTCGATCTACAATTGGAAGGCCCGCTTCGGCGGGATGGATGTCACCGAGGCTCGGCGACCTGAAGGGCTGGAGGACGAGAACACGCGCCTGAAGCGGCTTCTGGCCGACGCCATGCTCGACAATGCCGCGTTGAAGGACCTTGTGGGAAAGAAATGGTGACGCCCGCCGCCAAGCGGAAAGCTGTCGCTCGCCTGAAGGAAGGCTTCGGGATGAGCAAACGGCGGGCGTGTAAAGCCATCGGCTGTTGCCGCATGACGGTTCGCTACCAGACCAGCAGGCCGGACGACCGGGAGGTTCGCGAGCGGATGAAGGCGATCGCGCAGGAGCGTCGCCGGTTCGGCTACCGGCGTCTTCTCGTGATGCTGAGGCGGGAGGGCCTGGTCGTGAACCACAAGAAGCTGTTCCGGCTCTATCGGGAGGAGAAGCTCGCCGTTCGCCGCCGTGGCGGCC
>NZ_SRTP01000287.1:0-310 GCF_004791945.1 Mesorhizobium sp. M3A.F.Ca.ET.175.01.1.1
GCAGATAGGGGCTCGCCTCTTCGGCAAGCAGGTTTCGCGCGGGCAGGGTCACGATGGGCGGCTCGGTTCGTTGATGGCAACGCAATTCCGCGAAAGCCGCGGCTTCCGTGCGGAACGGCGCGTGAACAAGATACCTAGGGTGGTTCGGCAGGTCGGGCAAATGGTAACTTCGAAGGATACGATCGCGGCGCTGTCGAGTGGCCGCTTGCCCGCCGGCATCGCCGTGATCCGCGTCTCCGGCCCCAAGACTCGATTCGCGGTCGAAACGATCGCCGGCGGCACGGTTAAGGATCGGTTTACCACGTTGCGC
>NZ_SRTP01000288.1:0-310 GCF_004791945.1 Mesorhizobium sp. M3A.F.Ca.ET.175.01.1.1
CTTGGGCCGCTTGTGCACGCAATCTGGCTTCCGCAGCCAAGGAAATCTGCTTGGCCATTGCCCCGCGTGCGGCCGGGTCACGAACCGCAAGGACAAGCGAACTCAACTCGGCAAGACGCTCGTTGAATGGCTTGCTCGGGTCGATGTATTCCGCAGCCTGCCGGTCGGCAAAATCCCAAGGCAGCGGCAATCTTTTATCGAAACCCAGCTGCTGCTGGGCTGCTCCCGCCCAGTTGACGGCAGCCTGCAATTCCTCGGGCGTTTTGACCTTGCTCCAGTCTGGAGCATCGCCGCGAAACACCATACTGGC
>NZ_SRTP01000289.1:0-308 GCF_004791945.1 Mesorhizobium sp. M3A.F.Ca.ET.175.01.1.1
GGCCCGCCCGGCCTGCTCGACGATGAAACGGGTGTTGTTGTTGCGCCAAAAATCTAGAAGTTGATCCAGCAGGTCCTGGCGGCTCTTGAAATACCAGTAGAAGCTCGAGCGGGAGACGTTCAACTTCTGCCCGAGCGCAAGCACGCGCACCGCCTCGACGCCCTCGGAAATCAGCGTCTCCAGCGCGAGCTTCATCCAGTGATCGCGCGTCACCTTGGTGTTTCCGGTCAGACCGGACCGTCGCACGACTTCATCAGCACTGGAATCGGAAAGCATAGCGAACCGGCCAAGGTTTAGACGCCGGCTAG
>NZ_SRTP01000290.1:0-308 GCF_004791945.1 Mesorhizobium sp. M3A.F.Ca.ET.175.01.1.1
GGCCAATCTGGTGCCGAGCTTCAAAGGCTACGAGATCCTGAAGGTGGCGGGCGGCTGGGAGAAGCCGTCGGATCATGTGCCGGTGATTGCCAGGTTCGATCTGGATTGACGCCCGGTGACGAGAGAGAGCGCCTGCATTTCCGTCGCCATTGCGCCGTTCGTCAGGCCGCTCACCCCGTAAAGCGCGGCGCGAGTTCCTCGATGCGGGCGATCATCTCTCGGAATTCTTCCAGGATGCGCTCGTGCAGCTGCGCCGCCAGCTCCGGATATTCCTCCAGGATGCGGCGGAACATCTTGCGGCTCAAGCG
>NZ_SRTP01000291.1:0-308 GCF_004791945.1 Mesorhizobium sp. M3A.F.Ca.ET.175.01.1.1
TCGCGGTGAACGTTCCTGTGTCGGCGAAGGACGCGAAGGGAACCTTCAGCGCCGCGCCGACCGAAACGCGGATCGCCTTGCGGTAAAGCGGGTCGCAGCAGGTGGAATCCAGAAGCACGGCATCCGCGCCAAAGGCCGCGGCGTTGCGGAAGATCGAGCCGATATTGTCGTGATTGGATATGCCGACCAGAACCACGACCAGCGCGCTTGCGGGCAGGGTTTCGAGCAGGGCTTCGGCGGATTGCGGACTGCTCCGAACGCCGATCGCCAATATGCCGCGATGCATATGGAAGCCCGCGATCCGGTCC
>NZ_SRTP01000292.1:0-308 GCF_004791945.1 Mesorhizobium sp. M3A.F.Ca.ET.175.01.1.1
ACGCTTTCGTCGCGGCCGAGCCCTGGCTCTCCTTTCGCGGACTCTACCGCAACCCGGAGGACATGGCGGCGATTTATGGCGACGTGCATTTTTCCTGGGCCATAGACTTCTTCGAAGCCGGGCAGAACTCCGAATGGCTGCTGCCCAACCGCCTTTACGAGGGCTGCCGCTTCGGCGCCGTGCCGATCTCGATGGCCGGCACCGAAACCGGCCGGGTCCTCAAAGGGCAGGAGATTGGCGTGCTTCTGTACGAGGCGACGCCCGAAGGTCTTGAGGCGATTCTCGGCCGAATGGATCAGGACAGATAC
>NZ_SRTP01000293.1:0-307 GCF_004791945.1 Mesorhizobium sp. M3A.F.Ca.ET.175.01.1.1
ACATTCCCTTTCGGCCACTGCCGTCGAAAGGCCCCGTCGCGGTGCTGTTGCATTTCATTGCCATGTTTCGTGGCGTCCTGATTGCTCTTGCCCTGTCGTCCATGGCGGTGGAAGCCATCAATCTTTCGATCATCTGGGGTCTGTCCGTTATCGTCGATGGGGTGACGGCGCAGGGAGCAACGGCTTTCCTGCGCAATGAATGGCCGCTGCTGACCGTGCTTGGGTTGTTGATTTTCCCCGCTATGCCCATAGCGTCGTTCCTTCTCAATACGCTCAATTCCCACACGCTTGGCATTGCGATGCCGGC
>NZ_SRTP01000294.1:0-307 GCF_004791945.1 Mesorhizobium sp. M3A.F.Ca.ET.175.01.1.1
ATGATGAGGTTGTCGATGCCGAGTCCGAACACCGTCGCCATGAGGTGCTCGACGGTTCCGATGTGCTCGCCGGACGGGTCGCCGAGCATGGTGCAAAGGTCGGTGGCGCCAACCTCGGAGACCAGTGCGCGAAACTCGCGCCCCTCGCCGCCATTGGAAAGGTGGAACACGATGCCGGTATCGGCGTCGGCGGGCAGGAAATGAACGGTGACGGGCTTGCCGCTGTGGACGCCCGTGACGGTCAACGTCGCGCGCGCTTTAACTGTCGTCTGATAGGCGTGCAAGACAAACCCCATAAGCCCTAGCT
>NZ_SRTP01000295.1:0-307 GCF_004791945.1 Mesorhizobium sp. M3A.F.Ca.ET.175.01.1.1
TCGAGATCGTCTTCGATCCGGCCAGGACCAGTTTCCGCACGCTGCTCGAATTCTTTTTCCAGATCCACGACCCGACGACCAGGAACCGTCAGGGCAACGAGGTCGGCATGAGCTACCGCTCGGCGATCTTTTACACCAGCGACGAGCAGAAGCGGGTGGCCGAGGATACGATCGCCGATGTGGACGCCTCGGGCCTCTGGCGGGGCGTGGTCGTCACCGAGCTCGCTCCGGCCGGTCCCTTCTGGGAGGCCGAGCCCGAGCATCAGGATGAACTAGAGCGCTACCCAAACGGCTATAACTTCCATTT
>NZ_SRTP01000296.1:0-306 GCF_004791945.1 Mesorhizobium sp. M3A.F.Ca.ET.175.01.1.1
AGCCAGGCCATGATCTGGGCGGTGCCGCGTGTCACCTTCACCGACGGTTCCCCGAACGCCACGGCGAAGAATACGGACGTCATGCTCTCGCTGCAGAGCCAGGCGTCGAAGGACACGTTGACCGCGGCCCACGTCCTCCTCGACCGGTTCGAATACTACCAGTGATCCGAGTTCCCGCGCCGACACGCGGGCTGAGTTCGTGCACGAAACGTGGGCGCGGTTTGTCGGGCCGCGCCCACACCCCGACAAAGGTTCCGACATGACCGTCAAACTCTCCTCCCTGAAGGCCGACCTCGCCCGCGAAAC
>NZ_SRTP01000029.1:0-10852 GCF_004791945.1 Mesorhizobium sp. M3A.F.Ca.ET.175.01.1.1
CTGACCCAAAGGCACTATCCAGGCTTCAAAACTGTCCGGTTTTTAATCGGAATCGCGTCCGGTCAATTCTCGGAATCGCGTCCGGCTTTTGATCGGAATGCCGTCCGGTAAATCGTCGGAATCTGCAGTCTGGCTTGACGCGCGCCGACATAGTGACGAAGAATATGCGCCAGCTGACCACCGCGATGAGGGCGACGAACTTCGCCAGCCTCTCGGCGGTCTCGAGCCTCGCCTCCTCGGCACGGCAGCCGGACTTCAGGTACGCATACGACGAAGGCCGCATGATTGGCACACGCGCGTTGGCGCTGCGGGCTCTATGATGGCGTTGCGTGAAGGGTCAGTCCGCCTGCTGAAGGCGCTTCCATTCCCAGGGCAGTAGTTCGTGCAGACGCGAGGCGGGAAGATCGGCAATGCGGGCCAGGGCGTCGGCAAGCCAGGCTTTCGGGTAGACTTGGCGAAATCGGCCCAGCGCCTGAGCATGTAGTTGATCGGCTTCAGGACCTCGGAACAGCGCGAGAGGGTATCGCGCTCGCGGAGCAATCAGGCGTGGGTGTCGTCGAGAAGTGGTTTGCTCTCCTCCTTGGCGCACGGCATACCGCTCGTCAGCGCTGCGGCCGTTGATGGCGCGCTCGATCTCGAAGAGCGCGTCGATGCGCCTGACCGCCTCCAGCGGGATCGGGGAGACCGGTTTGCCATTCCTCTTGCCCTCGCGGGCATTCTTGTCGATGTCGGCCAGTTCGAAGAAGCCCCGCCGCGTATGGGCGAAGCAAAATGCCGGCGTGATCGGCAGCACCTTCTTGTGTGGGTCGAACAGCGGCTCGAAGCCATTGTAGCAGTCGGCCTGCAAGATGCCGGCGAAGGCGGCCAGATGCTTCTGTGGGTGCTCGCCACGTCGACAAGATCGGCTCGACTATGCGCGGTGAGGCGGGCATTCTTGTGCACGTTGATTCGGCGCGCTCCTGGATACCGGCAGTGTGGTAACTCCGGTCTCCTCGAACCGCCCGAATAAACAACCTACTGAAAGCTCACAGCTAGACGGCCTTGAAGCTGGTGCGTCGGTTTCACAGTGACGCACGAGTCTGGGTTTTTGGAGAATTCAGTCTCTATCCCCCTTGAGAAGCGCCCTGCCGGCGGGAGTGGGACCGGCAGGGCGCGCCACGCGCGGTTTCCAGTCGACGTACTGTACCGACCGGCGCGGCAGAGTATGACTATATGAGCGGACTCGCTCGCTCTCTAGGTTCCGACCGAAGCGCCATAATTGATCCCGCCTGCCTGCCCGATCGCGTCGGAGCGCAACTAAGTGAATGTTCTCCTGTCGCAATCAGGCCATCGCCCTGAGACGGTATCGATCAGCCTTGCGCTCGATGTGCGCGCCTAGAGAGGAAAGGCCGAAGCACAACAAGAAGTAGATAACGCCGGCAAACAAATATCCTTCCCACAGCACATTTCCCCAAGCTACGTCCCCCATTGCAAGACGAGTTGACCCCAAGAAGTCGTGCATACCAACGATCAGGATGAGTGACGTATCCTTCATCAAGGCGATGAGCGTATTTACGAGGCCGGGCAAGGCCACAATGAGCGCCTGAGGGAAAACGACTAGCTTCTCGCCGTTCCACCGCGAAAGCCCGAGTGCGTAGACAGCTTCGCGACTTTCCCGGGGCACCGCATCGAGTCCAGCTCTTATGGACTCCGCCATGTATGATGAGGTGTAGAGGCAAATGCCGACGAGAACTCGCATAAACAAGTTCGCTTCGGCGCCTCCCGGCATGAACAGAGGCAGAAGTATCACCGCCACAAAGAGGATCGAGATAAGAGGAACACCGCGCATAAACTCGACATAGACGGAGCACACAGCCCGAACAATCAGCCAGCGCGAGCGTCTACCAAGCGCCAGCAGACCACCAAACACAAACGATATCCCCATGCCCACGGTGAACAATAGGAGGCTGATCGAAAGGCCGCCCCACTGTTCAACCGGGACTACCGTCATGCCTGGAAGATTGCCGCCGAAGAGACTGAAGCCCGCCACGACGGAAGCCATGAAGACGGCGATGGCCATTGCGATCTGGTACCGCCTTGCCAGCATGTAGACCGCAACGCACCCCGAAGCGAGTACTGCCAGTGAAATATTGACCTGCCACCACAGGACGAGTGGATAGAAGCCGTAGGCCAGTTGGCCAGATTTCTGGACTATGAATACCCAGCAAGCACCTAGTCTGCGGCAATCGTGCGGGCCTGACCCGATGAAGTCCGCGTCCAGGATGGCCCACTTCATAAAGGGGACGACTAACCCGAGCAGAACGGCAAATGCGAAGAGCGTCGCCATCGTGCTGCTGCGACCGGCAAACATTCTTCGCCAGTTCCTAGTCAATGCCCGTTGTATCCCGGTGCCGGCGGGGATCTCATCCGGCATCGCGGCGCTTACTGGTTCACTCATCCCCTCATCCCCTGAGCGCTTAAGATCTTCGAGTAGGTGTGCGTCAGGGCAGCGCACAGCAGGCTTATACTGAGGTAGACGGCCGTCACAATCGAAAGACACTCGATCGCCTGTCCTGTTTGCGTAAGGGCTGTTTTCCCGAAGATGAGCATCAGGTCGGGAAAAGCGATGGCCGCCACGATCGCAGTTTGCTTGATCATGTTCACGTATTGATTCGTCAAAGGTGGAATTACGATCCGCACCGCCTGAGGAACAATTACTCGCCTCGAAATGACTCTCTTCGACAAACCAAGCGCCTGTGCGGCCTCCATCTGCCCCTTGTCAACGCTGAGAATGGCGCCCCTAAGAAGTTCTGCGATAAACGCTGACGAATAAACAGACGTGGCCACTATGACTGCTAGCAATTCGGGGATTACTACCGCGCCTCCTCGGAAGCCAAGCCCAGCTGGAGCGGGAACCTCCCAAGACCGGACCCCAACTGCGATAACGACCAGAAGCAGCAGTACGCCGGCGAGCAGCGCCAGGTCGAGTCGAGCAAGAGAGGCCGATGGACTCTTCTTAGCCACATAACGGGAAAAGAATATCGGAAGTGAGGCAACGACAGCGCCAATTGTCCAAAGCCAATAGTCCGCGACTGGGGCAGGTAGAAATAGTCCTCGGTTGTTGAGAAAGACAACGCCAGCCATTGAATAGCCTTGTCGCACCCCCGGCAGAGCAGAGAAGATCGCAAAATACCAGAACGACAGGTGTAGCAGGATGGGTGTGTTTCTGAAGACGCTGATGTATGCCGCAGCAAGCTTGGCAGCAGGCGGGCTCGACGAAAGTCGAAGGGATACTACCAGCAAACCGATTAGTGTTCCAAGGATCGCAGCTATCACGACCAGAAAGATGGTATTCGTTATCCCCACAACTAAGGCCATCCAGATTGGGCTTGAAGGGGAGAACGGGACTATCGAGAACGCAATGTCGAAGCCCGCGGGTCTGCTCAGGAAAGCAAATCCCGTCGTTATTCCACGCGCGCTGAGATTGGAAAGCGTTGTGGATGTAACATACCACCCGGCCAGCAAGAGGCCGAGCACGAGGACGATTTGGGCGGCGATGCCGCCCAGATCCTTTTGCGCCGACAAACTCAGCGCGCTTGATCTTACAGTCTGAGATTGCCGCGCGCGCATGTCGCTTCTCCGCTATGCTATTGGAAAGAAGGTGCGATCATGGCCCCGCCGTCTTTCCACAGCGCGTTCAGCGTCCTCTCGCGCGGAATGTGCACGCTGCCTTCAGGTCCGAGGTTGCGCTCGTAGATCTGACCGTAGTTGCCCATCGACTTGACAGCCTGATACGCCCAGTCGTCAGCCAGACCGAGCATCTGTCCAAACCCCCCCTCCACGCCGAGGAGCCGGCGAACCTCCGCAGACGAAGAAGGATCGACTTTCTTTTCGTCCACGTTCTCGGACGTGATCCCGAAATCCTCGGCTGCAATCAGCGCAAAGCCTGTCCAGCGGATGATATCTGCCCACCTGTTGTCCCCGTGCCGGATCACTGGCCCGTTGAGCGACCTGGAGATCGTATCATCGAGTATCACGAAGTCATCGGGCTTCTTCAAGGCTGATCGATAGGCGGACAACGTTGATCGATCCGACGAGAAGACGTCGCAACGGCCGCTCTCGAACGCCGCGAGAGCCTCATTGCGCGATTCGAACACAACGGGCGAATAGGTCATCCCATTGGACTTAAAGTAGTCCGCAATGATGACTTCGGTGGACAAGCCGGTTTGCGTGCAGACGTTCGCGCCGTTAAGATCCTTACCAGACTTTGCGCCAAGGGATTTAGGGACCATCAGCCCATGGCCGTCATAGAACATGACGAGCGCGAAATCGAGACCAAGGCTCGCATCACGACTGAAGGTGTAGGTATCGGATTGCGACAAGAGGTCTACCTGACCGGATTGCAGCTGCGAGAATCGCGTCGACGGAGTGGTCGGAACGAATTTCACCTTTTTAGCGTCTCCCAGCGCCGCGGCGGCGACGGCATGACAGAAGTCGACGTCGAAGCCCGAGTATTTCCCAGTGGAGTCGGGAGAAAAGAAACCGGGGAAATTCTCACCTACGCCACAGAATAGCTCTCCACGAGCCTTCACCTGTGCGAGCGTGTCGTCGCCGAATGCGACGCCGCTCCAGGACCCCGTCACCACCATGGTGGCGGCAAATAGTGCCTTCTTCATAAGCTTAACCTCCTTTTGGTCCAGCCTCCCGCTGGCCGGCTCTCACGACACTAGATACCGGTCGACCAGACAAGTCACTGAAAAAAACATCATCAGTATATGCTCCAGCAGCATACACCTAAACTGACCTGGATTTGGCAGCGGAGGGGTCTGAGGCAAACGACACTCTGCAAATTATAGAGAGTGCCTTGCGGCTTAGCTTTGTGGTCCCTGCGGTGAGAAACTCGATCGGTGATCGGACGTGGTTCATACCTGTCGCTTAGCTTAAAGACATTCCTACTGAAGCTTTCCAAATTAGGGATCCCGCCTCAGGTGATCGTGTCCCGCTGCGTAGATGCTATGGGGCGAGCGGCGAGGGTGTGGCATCCTTCGGCGCTGTCAAAACCACCATCAGAAGGAGGCGCCCCATGTCGCAATCTTTTGACACGAGCCGGTCCCTTACCGCTCTCGAACAGGATAACACGATCATCGCCGTCATCGAAATGAGCAAGGCGAAGTGGCTCGTCGCCGCCCTTGTTCCGGGTCTCAAGCGCCAGCCGCTGAAGAAGATCGATGCCGACGCGCCAGCACTGTTGAAGCTGCTGCAGCGCTGGCGCGACGAAGCCGGCCGGGCCGGGCATACGATCAAGCGGATCGCCGTCGCCTATGAGGCGGCCGGCGACGGCTTCTGGCTGGCGCGCTGGCTGCGGGCGCACGGCACGATGCCTATGCCATCCATCCCTCCAGCGTTCCAGTGTCGCGCGAGCATCGCCGCGCCAAGACCGATCGTCTCGACACCGAGCTTTTGATGCGTGCTTTTCTCGGCTGGCTGCGCGGCGAGAAACGTCATTGCTCCATGGCTGCGATCCCGACACTCGAAGAGGAGGACGCGCGGCGGCCGAACCGCGAGCGGGGGACTCTGGTCGGCGAGCAGACGCGGCTCATCAACCGCGTCAAGGCGATCCTCGCCCGCTTCGGGGTCCGCAGCTTCCGGCTGAGCCTGCGCCAGGCGGCGGACAGGCTGGAGAGCATCCGAACGGCGGAGGGAACGCCGCTGCCGGACAACACCCGCGCCGAGCTCTACCGCTTCCTTGAGCGCCTCAACCTCGTGCGCGCGCAGATCCGCGCCATCGAACAGGAGCGCCTGCGCCGGCTGGCGGCGGCTCCGGCTGCGGCGAACGGTCACGCGATGGTTCGCCTGCTGGCGCGGATCATCGGCATCGGCGTCGAGACCGCCGACATGCTGGTCCACGAGATCCTGTCGCGCCCGTTGCGCGATCGCCGCGCCGTGGCGCGCTATGCCGGGCTGACAGGGTCGCCAGACGAGAGCGGCCAACGCCGCCGCGAGAAAGGGCTGGCGCGCGCCGGCAATGCCCGCGTGCGGCGCGGCATGATCCAGTTGGCGTGGCGCTTTCTCCTGTTCCAGAAGGACAGCGACCTGGCCCAATGGTTCCAGGCGCGCACGAGCGACGGCCGCAAAACCACGCGCAAGACGATGATCGTGGCGCTGGCACGCAAGCTGCTGATTGCGCTGTGGCGTTTCGTCACCGCGGGCGAGGTGCCGCAGGGCGTCATCGTGCGTGCGGCGTGATGGAGGCACGGGGGAAGAGGGAGAACAAGGCACACCCCAATTGTCGGGCCCGCAGCAGGGTCTGCCGATGACGATCCGAGGTGGCGGCAACCCGAAGCTACACATGGTCCTTCGGACCGCCGGCGTAGAATGGGCCCCGCCGCCCCGGAGCTTCGCCACCGATGCGCATGCTGCATCATGGTCAGATCCCACTGCGATCTACCGCATACAAGTCTGCCGCGCGACCTTCGCGCCTGGCTCGGCGAGCTCGCCTCGGAAATCTGTCGTCGGCATTTGGCCCCCACTGGAAACGGCTCGTGCTCGTGCCGACCCGGCAAAGCCTGCCGCCCGTGCTCGTGACCGTCAAGGACAAGTCGCTTCGCGATGGGGGCCTGCGGCCCACCCTTGACCGTCACTGCGCGCGGCGGCCAGTTCGAAGCCAGTCGGCACGATAGGTGGTCGCCAATCGGCCCGACGAGGAGATGAGGAAACGAACCAGGAGCAAGCTTGACAATCATCGCCCCATACAGGTGTAGCTGGCGGCATTGGTCGCCGCGCTGTCCGGCAAGGGGCCGGGCTGATCAGCGTGCCACTGCTGGCAGGCTGATGAGAGGATCATCGCTCATTTGGCTGATGGTTTCCAGATGGGGTGGATGCCAGCCTTCTTCGACGGCATCGCAATGTGCCAAGGTGGTGTTGTTAGCGCCACAAGAAGGAGAGGCAGGCATCCATGCAGACGGTTACCATCATCGGGGTTGATCTGGCAAAGAGTGTATTTCAGCTGCATGGGGCGGCAGCTGATGGTTCTGTAGTGTTCCGCAAGAAATTGGCGCGCTCGCAGTTCCGAAAGTTCATGGCGTCCCACCCGCCATGCATTATCGCGATGGAGGCGTGCGCCAGCTCCCATTATTGGGCTCGCGAGATGGCTCGGCTCGGTCATGAACCGAGACTTATCGCGCCGCGTTACGTCAAACCGTTTGTCAAGCGGCAAAAGAACGATGCAGCGGATGCGGAGGCCATCATCGAGGCGGCACAGCGACCAACGATGCGCTTTGTCGAACACAAGACGGAGGAGCAGCAGTCTCGAGCCATTCTGTTTCGTACCCGGGAACAGCTGGTTGGTCAGCGCACTGAGTTGGTCAACGCTCTTCGCGCGCACCTGTACGAGTTCGGTTACGTCGCGCCGCAGGGCATCCGCTATCTGAGCCGACTTGAAGAGATCGTTGAGGACGAGAGCGCCAGGGTGCCGCATTTGGTCCACGATGTCTGCCGCGATCTGCTGGAACAGATCTGGCGAATGACCGGGCGCGTGGAGGCGCTGAATAAGAAGATCGATGTGTTGTCCAAGCAAGCTGATACGTCCCGACGCTTGCGGACAATGCCGGGAGTTGGTGCAATCGCCGCTCTTGCGATCGAAACCTTTGCTCCACCGATGGAAACGTTCAAACGCGGCCGTGATTTTGCCGCCTGGCTTGGGCTGGTGCCGTTGCAGAATTCAACCGGCGGCAAGCGGCTAGGAAAAGTATCAAAAATGGGCCAGCGCGACATTCGACGATTGCTCGTCATCGGAGCCATGGCTGTGGTTCGATGGGCATCCAGGAAGGGTGCGCGCGAAGGCTCCTGGTTAGGCCGCATGATGGCGAAGAAGCCGCGCATGCTGGTGGCGATCGCGCTGGCCAACAAGATGGCACGGGGGATCTGGGCCATGATGACGAAAGAGGAGAATTACCGAGATCCGGCGACGGTGTCTGCCTGATTAATCAGCGGCGCATCTGAAACTGTATGTCGGGAATGTGAGGAAGGCATGAACTGCATGGACAAATGATCGACCAGATCGGGGTCAGGAAAACCAGAATGACGCACAGAGCCTCGCGCTCGCTTTCCAGATTCGGACCTGATCCGCGTATCACCATACCGGCCTGCGGCACGTGAAAGGCCGCGACCTAAGGCCTGACACAAGACCGCACTCGATCACACGTTCAAAGGTTCAAATTCTTCCTTGCAAAACGGCTGGCATCCACACAAGCGTCATGTATCTGGCGCGCTGCACGGGCCCATTTGTCGTTCTGTTCGAGCAGGATCGCGCCGACGAGGCGGACGATGGCATCGTCATTGGGGAAGATGCCGACGACCTCGGTGCGCCGCTTGATCTCGCCGTTGAGGCGCTCGATCGATCGAGTGCAGCTTGGCGCGGTGCTCCTTGGGGAAAGTCAAGTAGGCAAGTACGTCGGGCTCGGCGTCGTGCATGATTGTCGCCAGCTTCGGCACCTTGGGCCGGATCTGGTCGGCGACGGCGCGCCATTGTACGGACGCGGCCTCGGGCGTCTCCTGGGCGAAGGCGGTGGCGATGAAAGCGGAGACGACGCGGCGCCCGCTCTTGCCGGCATGGGCCCGCACGTTCCTCATGAAGTGGACGTTATGCCGACGTCGGCCGCGCGGGGGCGGACAGCAATACATCGAGTTCCTCCTCCGTCAGGAACGTCACAAGCCGTCGCTCAAAACGCTTAGGCGGAATCGCGAGCACCCGTTCGACTGTCGCGGCGTACTCGGGATAGCGAAGGGCGGCGAACCGGAACAACGACCGGATTGCGGCAAGCCGCGCATTCCGGGTCCGCGCACTGTTGCCTCGATGACGCTCGAGGTGATCGAGGAAGTCGCCGCCACACGCGGCATCGAGATCCGGCAAGGTGACGTGCGAGGCCACCTTGGGTAGCTGCCGCTGGGCATAGGTCCGCAGCAGGCAGAAGGTATCGCGGTAGCTCGCCAGCGTATGCGGGCTTGCTTGTCGTTGTCTGATGAGGCGATCGGTGAAGAAGGCTTCAAAAAGAGCGGGGAACGTTGGGGCGGCGCTCATGGGCGGGATTCCGGCTGGGATTGTTCTGCCCGCAGCAGCGCTTGCTGCAGCAGTTCCGGCGTTGCCGTCAAATACCAATAGGTGTCGGTGATGTGGGCATGGCCGAGATAGGTTGCCAAGTCGGGCAGGTGGCGTTCGACATCGACGCCGTTGCGATACCAGCGTAGCAATGTTGTCACCGCCAGTCGGTGGCGAAGGTCGTGTAGGCGTGGCCCGCGGGAGTCATTGGCGCCGCGGAGGCCGACCTCGTGCGACAGCTTGACGAACGTCCACCGCACGGCCCATTCGGTTAAACGCGTCCCGCGTTCGGTAAGGAAGAAGCTGGCGCTCAGCGGATTCGGGCATGACCGGTCTCGGCTGGCCGCATAAATTTTGAGGGCCTGTTGCGTCGAGGGGTGAAGCGGCACATAGCGCGACTTGCCGAACTTCGTGTCGCGAACCGTCAGGACGCCATCAACGAGATCGGTGTCGTCGCGATCGAGACGCAACGGTTCGTTACAGCGCATGCCGGTCGCAGCGTACAAGCCGAAGAGCGTGGCATACGTCTGGGGGCGAAGGCCGACCGTCGACGGCAAGCGTTTTGCCGCGTCGATCAGTCGGATGATCTCTTCGTCGCGATAAATGTAGGGGGGACGATGGCCGACGATACCGGTGAGGAAGAAGGTCGGGCGGTGGCACGACAGTCCGCGGGTCAATGGCGCTGCAATCTCGGTGGTGATGAAGGTGGCGCCGGAAGCTTCCGCAAAGACAACAAAGCGCTGCAGCAACCGTCCGGACAGACGCAGCTTGTGGCCGAGGGCGCGGCGCGCGGCCAGGTACGCTTCGAGCGCCGCTTGCAACGCGCTCATTATGCGACTCCTGGCCAGGGTAGCGCAATGGCACGCAACGCCGCGATGTCGACTTTGGCATAAATCTGCGTCGTGTTCGGCTGGCTGTGGCGGAGAAGTTGACCGATTTCAACGAGCGAGGCGCCGCGGCGCAGCAGATCGGTGGCGAGTGAGTGACGCAACAGGTGCGCACCCTTGAACGCCGCGTCAGACCGGCGCGCTTGAGCGCACGATGGACGATGCAGCAAATAGTCGAAGGGCTGACAAAACTCCGTCTGGGCGCCTTTATGCGAATGAAGACGCGGCGTGTTGAGCAAGCAGGCCGATCTTCCCGCAGATAGTCGACCAAGGCGGCACCGACATCCGCCGGCAGTGGCACTCGCGCCAGCCGTTGACCCTTGCCATGCACGACGGTCTCGCCGCAATCCCAGTCAAGATCGCCCAGGGTCAGGGCTGAGACTTCGCCACCTCATAAGCCGAGGCGCGCGAGCAGCATCAGAACCGCGTAGTCCGTGCGGCCGGCCGGTGTTCTCCTGTCGCAAGGTCCGATTCTTATCCTGCAGGACACGAGCGAATTCATCTACAGCCGCACGCAGCCGGGCAAAATCGGCTTCACCAAAACCCACTCGTATCGACCTCTGGCAGCGGCACCGGCACGCCGCCCATCGCGTCTCCCCGTCAAAAACTTCACCCCAGCACCGCAGTGCTCAGGTCCTTATGGCCACCAGATACGGACGTCTGCGGTCTTCACCGGATGCGTACTGGCCAACGCCTGGCGTTTGGTAGAATGTTTGAAGGGTGCCAATCCCATCCTTGGAGACTGCTATCTCGCCTCATCTTGCCCGCAGATTGGAGTAAGGGAGAGCCGACATCCGCAAACGATCGTTAAGGTCAAGGCACGCGATATTATCGATGCCGCGATGCCGACTGATACGATCGCACTGGGTGGCTGGCCCATGGAAATCCA